>NZ_PPRC01000001.1 GCF_002902565.1 Staphylococcus petrasii
ACTTAATACACTTGTGAGAAACGAAATATTGCTTAAATACTGTTAAATAAGGGTTTTTATATAATTTGTTAAGATAGTTAAGAAGTATTTAAATTTATATTTTTTAAATGAATATTGTAAATTACAAATACTTCTTACTATCAATTATCCATTATCATTCTCAACTAAACATTTGTATTTGATAATAGAGAAGATTTATTTTTTGAAAATGAAGAAGTAAAACATAAGCAAGGAACGTTTATATATAGTGTAGGAGATAAGAAATTGATGGTAAGCACTTGGTACGATTGTTAGATTCTCATCTTAATAAGCATAAAGGCCAGGAATCTACGCTATCCTGACCTTGATATATAATTAATCTACTACCTCGACTGTAACATTACCAACTTTCTCATATTTAGCAGTGTAAGTGCCTTTTTCTAAATGTAATGGAGAGATAAATGTGCCTGAAGAAATGAATTGTCCTTTTTCTAATTTTTTGCCATGAGCATGCAGTTTTTTGTTTAACCATTTTACTGATTCAATAGGATTACCTAATACTTCACTTGAATGACCTTTTTCAATTTGCTTCTCATCTTTAAATAATTCTAAATTAATGTCTGCAAATTCTTTATATTCTAAAGGTGTAACGCGTTCCCCAACGACAATTAATCCTGTAGCAGTATTGTCTGAAATTAAATCGCCTAATGTGAAATTAGGGAACCAATCTTTATAACGTGCATCTGGGACTTCAATTCCTGCTGCGATTTTTACACTCTCTAAGATAGTTTGATTAGTAGCATCTTCAGGTAAATCAGCAGTTAGTTCGAAAATAATTTCTGGTTCTAATAATGGATCAAAAAGGTTTGATAAAGATACTGTGGCGTTACTTTCAACAACCTGAGTAGATAAGATTGTACCGTAAGCAGGCTCGTGCGTATTAGCTATAGCTTGGGTAGCAGCACTAGTCATACTCACTTTATAACCTTTCACAGTAGCTTTTTCATGTTTTTCAAGTTGTTCAATTAAATCAACTTGAGTTTTATATGCTTCTTCTTCACTAATGTCATGTGTTTTACTGACAAATTCAATAGGTTTCTTAGAAATAAAAGCTTTGTATAGGGCGTTTAAAATTTCTTTGTTAGCTTGAGGCATAATATCTCTCCTTAAATATCTGAAAATTATTACTATTATGATAACTTTAAAAATACAAGCATGCAAATTTTTTATTAAAGAGAGAAAGGTGGCTTTCAAGACAAACACAAGCATAACTTGTTACGATATATTCAGTAGATGATAAGGAGTGAATAAAATGTCAAATCATGTTTATGATTTAACTAAAAAACACCATTCAGTAAGAAAATTTAAAGATAAACCTTTAAGTGAAGATATAGTAAAAAAACTAGTCGAAGCTGGACAAAATGCTTCTACATCTAGTTATTTACAAACATATTCAATTATTGGTATTGATGATCCTCAAATTAAAGAACAATTAAAAGAAGTTTCAGGTCAATCTCATGTAGTAAACAATGGCTACTTATTTGTTTTTGTTTTAGACTATTATCGCCATAGTTTAATTAATGAAAAAGTTGATTATAATATGGAAACATCTTTTGAATCAGCAGAAGGATTATTAGTAGGAGCAATTGACGTTGCTCTTGTTTCTGAAAATATTGCTTTAACAGCTGAAGATATGGGATACGGTATTGTCTATTTAGGTTCTTTACGTAATGACGTTGGCCGTGTTCGTGAAATTTTAGACTTACCAGAGTATGCTTTTCCTTTATTTGGAATGGCAGTAGGTGAGCCTGCCGATGATGAAAATGGGGCGCCAAAACCACGTCTACCATTTGAACATGTCTTTCACAAGAATGTTTATAACAGTAATCAAAAACAACAAAATGAAGAATTAAACCAATATGATGAAACAGTTAGCAACTATTATAAAGAACGTACAAACGGTGAACGTTCTGAAACTTGGTCACAACAAGTGGCAGGATTTTTAAGTGGAAAAACACGTTTAGACATGTTGGAACAATTAAATAAAGCAGGTTTAATGAAACGATAAGGCTATTATAAATAAAGAAGCGTAGCTCAATCATTCTAATATATTAATCATACTAGAATGTTGGCTACGCTTTTTAATACCTATTAATTATTGAGTAGATAAGTCTCCATAATGATTTGAATTAAATTTCTCTTTATCGAGGTTACCAGTTAATTTAGCTGTACCAGTACCTGCTAGTATCGAATCATTAACGTTCAGAGCAGTTCGTCCCATATCAATAATTGGTTCAATTGAAATAAGTACACCGGCTAAAGCGACTGGAAGGTTAAGCGTTGATAGTACAAGAATAGATGCAAATGTTGCACCGCCACCTACACCAGCTACACCAAATGAACTAATTACTACTACACCAATAAGAGTCAAAATAAATGGTAAATCTACATCAACTTTAGCTACTGGCGCTACCATGATAGCTAACATAGCTGGATAAATTCCTGCACAACCATTTTGGCCAATTGATAAACCAAATGAGGCAGAGAAGTTAGCAATACCATCTGGTACACCTAAACGTTGTGTTTGTGTTTGGATGTTTAATGGTAGTGCACCTGCGCTTGATCTTGATGTGAAAGCGAAGATAAGCACTTCAAACGTCTTTTTAACATAGCGAACAGGATTTATTCCCATAATTGTTAAAATAATTAAATGAATAATATACATTGTTATTAAAGCAGCATATGAAGCAATCATAAATTTACCTAATGTCCAAATCGCTGCAAAATCACTTGTAGCAATAGTTGAAGCCATAATCGCTATAATACCATATGGAGTTAAGCGTAAAACAAAAGTAACGATTGACATTACTAATGAATAAATAGCATCAATACCACGTTTTAACAAGCTACCATTTTCAGGTTGTTTGCGTGCTACACGTAAATATGCAAAACCTACAAATATCGCAAATATTACTACCGCAATTGTAGAAGTAGTTCGTTGACCAGTGAAGTCTAAGAACGGATTGCTTGGTAATAATTCTAAGATTTGTTGAGGTAAAGTGTTAGCTGTTATATCTTTAGCTTTACTGCTGATTTCACTTCCGCGAGCATTTTCAGCGCTACCTAAATCAATACTTGATGCATCTAAACCAAATACAATGGCATAAAAAATTCCTACTATAGCCGCGATAGCTACAGTACCAATTAAGAACATAAAAATATAAGAACCAATTTTAGCGAATTTATCCCCAATTTGTATCTTACTAAATGCAGAAACGATTGAAATAAATATTAAAGGCATAACAATCATTTGTAATAAAGCAACATAACCGTCGCCTACAATACTGAACCAATCCGTTGTTGTTTCAAGTACTTTTGAATTAACACCATAAATTAAATGTAAAGCAATACCAAACACAATTCCTAAGCCTAAAGCTGTAAATACACGTTTAGGGAAGGAAACATGTTTTTTTGCCATAAAGAATAAGCCAATAAGAAAGGCAATCATTATGACAATGTTAATAACTGTAAAAAAAGTCCCCATAAAGCGAATCTCCTTTGATGTAATTTAATTCCGATTTACTTAATAAGGATAGTATTGTTTTAATATTATTTCAATAGCTTATAATAAAAAATAAAATTATATTTATTAAAAATGTAGTTCGAATAAAATTTTAATACCTAAATTTTTATTTTCGAAAAGAAAAAACCACAGTCCTTATAGACTATGGTTTGAATTAAACTATATATTAAAGATTAAATAATCTAGCTAGAAAACCTTTTTTCTCTGTTGAAGATCTATTCATTGAAGCTGTATTTTTAATCGCTTCTTGGTTATTATCGTTAATCTCTTTAACTAAATCATTTTTAGTGTATTCAGATTGCTCTTTTTGAGCATTTTGAATAGCTTCTTGAGACGTTTGAATCGCTTGTAAAGATTGATTATTAGCTTCAAGTTTATTAGTAATTTGACTTTGAAGTTCTTTTAATTCATTTTGTTGTTGGTGGACTTGACTAATCATTTGCCCAAGCATTTGACGTTCTTCACGCATTTTTTGAATTTCATTACGTAAGTCGTCTACTAATTGAGCCACGCTATTATCAGCAGGTAATTGTTCATTGTCTTCTTTAACGATGACTTGTAAAAAATCTTTTTCTTTTTCTAATTCTTCAAACGCTAAATCATAACTATTAGTTTGTTTAACTTTCTCCGCGATATCCTGGAATAATTCGATATCTTCTTCTTTAAAATCAGTGGCTTCACGACCACGATATTCTGTCTTGCTAAGTTGATAACCACGTTCTTCTAAATGTTGCACAATTTTACGGACTTGTTTTTCACTTAGGTCGACACGTTGAGCGAATTCTTTAGTTAACATAGCTGAAAGTCCTTTCGTTTCTATATTTATTTACACTGACGTCGGTCTTCGGTCAGTGACGCGTCAGTCTAACCTTGCTATTTAGTTTAACCCTTTATATCGCTCATTTCAAGTGTTCTTATAGAGGCAAGCGTAAATTCATACGTTCTAAGAGGGGATAAATAATATCTCTCGAAATGCCATTTGCAAAGACGTACTTAAGAATGTAATTTGATTTAACACTTGCTGGGTAAATATCCTTCGTTAATTCAATATTTGATTTAATAAATAAATCAACTTCAAATGGAGAAGTTTCATGCGAATAGTTAGGATGTAAGTATTCGATTTCGCTTTGCTTTTCAAAACCATTAGTTAAAAGCGAATGCACACGTTTTTCTAATAACGCTTCATTCTGATCATTATTATCTATTTCTTTAGGGACTTCGACCATTATAAAATTAATATCTCTGGAATGAACTTTATTAGAAAGTTTATTTAATTGAATTTCGATTTCTTGAAGCGTTTCTGAAATTATTTCATCGTGACTAGCATTATTTATAGCTAGTAAGTGAATTAAGAATGCCGAGTTCGTTGTCGCTTCATAATGGGCAGTCGTTATGCTAACTACTTCTTCCTCATCCAAGCCTACAATGAAAGCATAATCATTTTCAGTTTTATTGTTTTGCAAAGATTTTTTTACTATTGAGCTATCTTCGTAAAAATCAATATCGAGTTGCTTATTGTAAAAATCTACTGCCTTGTTAAAATAGTCGTCGTTAAAAGATTGGATAGTATGAAATTTCATAATGTCACCCCCCACAATTTTTTGTTTTAGTATAGCACATTTGTAAAGTAGGCTATCATTAAGAAAAACGTAAATATTAATGACAATTAAAAAAACACCGCAAAACAGACTTAAATATAAGCTCATTTTACGGTGATAAATAATTAAGTTTTTAGGTTATCTTATGATTTTGGACCTTTAGATTCATTTGCATAATGAGTAATATCAACTTCTTCATAAGCAGAGTTATTTTCTTCTACTTCATCATGAGAACTGTTATCTTTATTAGCAACAATTAAAATTCTGTCATTAAGTACTTCTTTTTTGTACTTTTCTAATTGATCGTCAGATAATTTATAGCGAGTTAAAACTGTTTCTTCCCCGTCTTCGCCTGTAAGTAATCTAGACATACGGTCGCTAAACGAACCACTTGTAGCCATTAGTGTAATTTGAGAATCATGTAAGTCGTCTAAATGTAATTTAGTTTTACTTACAACAGTTAATTCATTTTCTGAATAGCCTTCAGCTTTCTTCTTATCAATAACGTTATAAATTTCATCTTGATTATCTACTACTGTAATATCTGGCATATTCTTCGCCCTCCAATTTCGTCCTACTTTTAATAAAAATATACCCTAATGAATGTTTATAAAACTAATCTACAATAATTATATAATTAAATGAGAATAGTTTACAAATATAGGTAGACATCATTCAATGAAACGCTTACATCTACAAATGCTATCATATTAGGCTTTATCTCTTTTTCAAATATTGAAAAGAACGCAAAAATTTGCTATTATCAATAATAATTTATATCGCTCATATAATCTAAAGAATATGGCTTTAGGAGTTTCTACCATGTTGCCGCAAACGACATGACTATGAGTACAGTACAATATAATTCAAGGAAAGACGTTTTTAAATGGTCACCTAGAAATACTACATATAGCATTGTTTAACTTTGGAAGCAGGTATATAGCTACAGCTTTTCTATGAGATTGAACAAATTATATTTTAAAGTGGTTTTAGAGTGATACATTTAAACTAATCGCTATTTAAGTGTTTATCCTACGATGTATTGCCTGTTCACTCATAGATCCTGAAACTTTTCAAAGTTTTAGGATTTTTTTGTATATATTTTGAGGAGGTTTTAAAGTGGAATCGCTTAGACAGAAAGTCAAAGAGGATGGCGTCGTAATTGATGAAAAGATATTAAAAGTTGATGGTTTTCTTAATCATCAAATTGATGCAAAGTTAATGTATGAAGTTGGTAAAACTTTTTACGATCAATTTAAAGATAAAGGTATTACTAAAATTTTAACGATTGAAGCGTCAGGTATCGCGCCAGCAATTATGGCTTCACTACATTTTGACGTGCCTTGTTTATTTGCTAAAAAAGCAAAACCAAGCACATTGAAAGATGGATTTTATAGTACGGATATTCACTCATTTACTAAGAATAAAACGAGTACGGTTATCGTATCTGAAGAATTTTTAGGTGAAAATGATAAAGTCTTAATTATCGATGACTTTTTAGCTAATGGAGATGCATCTTTAGGTTTATATGATATTGCACAACAAGCCAAAGCTGAAACAGTAGGTGTTGGTATTGTTGTTGAAAAGAGTTTCCAAGATGGACGACAAAGATTAGAAGAAGCAGGTTTAACAGTTTCTTCATTATGTAAAGTAGCTTCTCTTAAAGGAAACAAAGTTACTTTACTAGGTGACGATGAATGAAAAATTTTATTTTAAGCCTTCAACATTTATTAGCAATGTATGCAGGGGCGATTCTAGTACCTATTATTGTAGGGACTAGTCTTAAATTTACACCTGAAGAAATTGCTTACTTAGTAACTGTAGATATTTTTATGTGTGGGGTCGCTACTTTTTTACAAGCGAATAAAGTTACTGGAACAGGTTTACCTATTGTTCTAGGTTGTACTTTTACAGCGGTAGCACCAATGATATTAATCGGACAAACTAAAGGGTTAGACGTCCTTTATGGTTCGCTATTTTTATCTGGTATTTTAGTAGTGATTATTGCACCTTTCTTTTCATATTTAGTTAAATTTTTCCCTCCTGTCGTAACAGGAAGTGTTGTTACAATTATAGGTATCAATTTAATGCCTGTAGCCATGAATTATTTAGCTGGAGGACAAGGTGCGAAAGATTACGGCAATCCTAAGAATTTAATTTTAGGTGGCGTAACATTAGTCGTCATTCTTTTATTACAACGATTTACGACTGGCTTTTTAAAATCTATCGCTATCCTTATTGGCTTAGTGATAGGAACGATTTTAGCTAGTGTGTTTGGGTTAGTAGATATTAATCAAGTAGGTCAAGCGCATTGGTTCGGTATTCCTCGACCATTCCGTTTTTCAGGATTTGGATTTGATGTAGGAGCGACATTAGTGTTCACTATTGTGGCTATTGTCAGCTTGATAGAATCAACTGGGGTTTATCATGCGTTAAGTGAGATTACTGGCAGACAACTTGAACGCAAAGATTTCCGCAAGGGTTACACTGCGGAAGGTCTAGCGATTATTTTAGGATCGATTTTTAACTCGTTCCCTTATACTGCTTATTCTCAAAATGTAGGCTTAGTATCTTTATCGGGTGCTAAGAAAAATAACATTATTTATGGCATGGTTGTTTTACTCCTAATTTGTGGTTGCATACCTAAATTAGGTGCCTTAGCTAATATCATTCCTTTACCTGTATTAGGTGGCGCAATGATTGCTATGTTTGGCATGGTAATGGCTTATGGTGTGAGTATCTTAGGCCATATCGATTTTAAAAATCAAAATAATTTATTAATTATTGCCGTATCTGTTGGTTTAGGAACGGGTATAAGTGCAGTACCTCAAGCCTTTAAAGCATTAGGTGAACAATTTGCTTGGCTAACTCAAAACGGTATTGTATTAGGGGCAATTTCTGCAATCATTCTTAATTTCTTTTTTAACGGTATAAAATATAAACAAAACGAAGAAAATGTGAAATAATAGGACTAACTATACAAAAAATGGAGGCTGTATTACAAATGTGGGAAAATAAGTTTGCTAAAGAATCATTAACTTTTGATGATGTTTTATTAATTCCAGCTGCGTCAGACGTATTACCAAGCGATGTTGATTTAAGTGTTGAATTATCAGATAGAATCAAATTAAATATTCCAGTGATTTCAGCTGGGATGGATACAGTAACTGAATCTAAAATGGCGATTGCTATGGCTCGTCAAGGCGGATTAGGTGTTATTCATAAAAATATGGGCATTGAAGAGCAAGCTGATGAAGTACAAAAAGTTAAACGTTCAGAAAATGGCGTTATTACGAACCCATTCTTCTTAACTCCAGAAGAAAGTGTTTATGAAGCAGAAGCATTAATGGGTAAATATCGTATTTCAGGTGTACCTATCGTGAGTGATAAAGAATCAAGAAAACTTGTTGGTATCATTACGAATCGTGATTTACGTTTTATTGAAGACTTTTCAATCAAAATTTCTGATGTTATGACAAAAGAAAATTTAATTACAGCTCCAGTTGGCACAACATTAGATGAAGCAGAAGCGATTCTACAAGAACATAAAATTGAAAAATTACCTTTAGTTGAAAATGGCCGTTTAGAAGGCTTAATTACAATTAAAGATATTGAAAAAGTACTTGAATTCCCTCATGCAGCAAAAGATGCACATGGACGTTTATTAGCTGCAGCGGCTATCGGTACGTCTAAAGATACTGAAGTTCGTGCGCAAAAATTAGTTGAAGCAGGTGTAGATGCTTTAATTATTGATACAGCACATGGTCATTCTAAAGGCGTAATCGAACAAGTTAAGAAAATGAAAGAAAAATATCCTGAAATTACAATTGTGGCAGGTAACGTTGCTACTGCTGAAGCGACACGCGCATTATTTGAAGCGGGCGCTGACGTAGTTAAAGTAGGTATCGGGCCTGGTTCAATTTGTACAACACGTGTAGTAGCAGGTGTAGGTGTGCCTCAAATTACAGCTGTATATGATTGTGCGACTGAAGCACGTAAACACGGTAAAGCTATTATTGCTGATGGTGGTATTAAATTCTCTGGCGATATTATCAAAGCATTAGCAGCTGGCGGACATGCGGTAATGTTAGGTAGTCTTTTAGCTGGTACTGAAGAAAGCCCAGGTGCGACTGAAGTATTCCAAGGTAGACAATATAAAGTTTATCGTGGTATGGGTTCTTTAGGTGCTATGGAAAAAGGTTCAAACGACCGTTACTTCCAAGAAGACAAATCTCCTAGAAAATTTGTTCCTGAAGGTATCGAAGGACGTACTGCTTATAAAGGCCCATTACAAGATACGGTTTATCAACTTATGGGTGGCGTAAGAGCTGGTATGGGTTACACTGGCTCACCAGACTTAAAAACATTACGTGAAGAAGCACAATTCACACGTATGGGCCCTGCTGGTTTAGCAGAAAGTCATCCACACAACGTACAAATTACTAAAGAATCACCTAACTATTCATTCTAGTTTAGAGTGAAATTGCTAGGTAGTCTTGTGAGATAAAATTAAGAGAACGCTTTTCAATTCTCATGCGTCTGTAAAATAGGTTGTTCATTTTCAAAAAATAACTTAAAAAGTGCGCGTGGGGGAAAGCGTTTCTCTATTATTTACATAAAATCAATTAAAAGGAGCTTCACAATTATGGAAATGGCTAAAGAGCAGGAGTTGATTCTTGTCTTAGACTTCGGTAGTCAATATAACCAACTTATTACGCGTCGTATTCGTGAAATGGGCGTTTACAGTGAGTTGCATGATCATGAGATTTCTATCGAAGAAATTAAGCGCATGAATCCTAAAGGTATTATCCTTTCAGGCGGACCTAATTCGGTTTATGAGGAAGGGTCATTTACAATTGATCCTGAAATTTATAATCTAGGTATTCCGGTGCTAGGTATTTGTTACGGTATGCAATTGACGACTAAACTTTTAGGCGGAAAAGTAGAACGCGCAAACGCACGTGAATACGGTAAAGCAACTATTAATGCTAAATCTGACGAGTTGTTCTTCGGTTTACCAGATGAACAAACGGTGTGGATGAGTCACTCTGACAAAGTTATCGAAATTCCAGAAGGTTTCGAAGTGATTGCAGATAGTCCAAGTACGAATTATGCTGCTATTGAAGATAAAGAACGTCGTATTTATGGCGTGCAATTCCATCCAGAAGTACGTCACACTGAATATGGTAATGACTTATTAAGAAACTTCGTGCGTCGTGTATGTGAATGTACTGGCGAATGGTCAATGGAGAACTTTATTGAAATTGAAGTTGAAAAGATTCGTGAACGTGTTGGCGACCGTAAAGTGTTATGCGCAATGAGTGGTGGCGTAGATTCATCTGTAGTTGCTGTGTTATTACATAAAGCAATTGGCGACCAACTTACATGTATCTTTGTAGATCATGGTTTACTTCGTAAAGGCGAAGGGGACATGGTTATGAAGCAATTTGGTGAAGGCTTCGATATGAATATCATTCGTGTGAATGCTAAAGACCGTTTTATGAATAAATTAAAAGGTGTTTCTGATCCTGAACAAAAACGTAAAATTATCGGTAATGAGTTTGTGTATGTGTTCGATGATGAAGCGGCTAAATTAACGGATGTCGACTTCTTAGCACAAGGTACGCTTTATACTGACGTCATCGAATCAGGTACTAAAACAGCTCAAACGATTAAATCTCACCATAATGTTGGTGGTTTACCAGAAGATATGGAATTTGAATTAATCGAACCAATTAATACGTTATTCAAAGATGAAGTACGTGAATTAGGTATCGAACTTGGCATTCCTGAACATTTAGTATGGAGACAACCATTCCCAGGTCCTGGTTTAGGTATTCGTGTGTTAGGCGAAATTACTGAAGATAAATTAGAAATCGTGCGTGAATCAGATGCGATTTTACGTGAAGTTATCCGTGAAGAAGGTCTTGAAAGAGAGATTTGGCAATACTTCACAGTTTTACCAGGTATTCAATCAGTAGGTGTTATGGGTGATTACCGTACGTATGATTACACAATTGGTATTCGTGCAGTAACATCAATTGATGGTATGACAAGTGACTTTGCGCGTATCGATTGGGAAGTCTTACAAAAGATTTCTAGTCGTATCGTAAATGAAGTAGACCACGTTAACCGCGTTGTCTATGACATTACTTCTAAGCCACCTAGTACAATTGAGTGGGAATAAAAGGTAAGAATAATGAAACCCTCTAACCGTTGTTGTTAGAGGGTTATTTTTGTAGTTTGTAAATTAGAATAAGGAAAAAATTAGGACATTAAATATTTAATTTTATTATAAAAATTTTTGAGACAATAATTAATATATTGTGTTACAATATTATTAAAAAATAAAAGGAATGAAAAATATGAAATTTAGATATTTAGTAGTACCTAGTTTAGCGATCACTTTATTATTAACTGGATGTGGTCATAATGATAGTGATAATAGTAAAGATTCAAAAAATAAACAAGAAGTAAAAAAGAAAGAGAAATCAAAGAAATCAGGTAAGGATTCAAAAGATAAAAATACTAATATCGAAGAAGCTTCAAGCAATGCTAATAATCAGCAAGAGATTCAGACTGAAACCAACACAAACCCACAAAATAATAATATATCAAATAGTAACTCTAATAATGAGAATATTAACAGTAAAGAATATCAAGACTATCTAAATGCTAAACAAAGTCAATACGCGTTAACTCATTTAACACCTGAACAAAAAGCAAGTGGAGCTGGCGGAGGCGGAGCTGCATGGAATTATGCAGATGAAGATGAGAGTTTTGCTGATTGGAAATCTAGAACTGATAGAGAAAAAGCTGAGGCAGGATATTAATAAACATAATATTATGTTATATAAATTAAAGCTTATGATTGAATAGGGATAAAAAATAAGAATAATGAACCCCTCTAATCTTTATAATTAGAGGGGTTCATTTAGGGGTCATTTAGGTTTTATTCAGTCGTAGGCTTGGTCCATTTCATTAGAAGTTCTTTGTTGTCTAGGGTATCGATATTAGTATCGATTGTAATGAAACCGAGTTTTTCGTAAAAATGGATGGCTTTCTTATTTTCGGCGAAGACTTTTAAAGTTAATTCTTCATATCTTGTCATTAAATGATGCATTAACGCTGTGCCTATGCCTTCATTTCTACATCCTGTTTTAACAAATAAACCTTTAATGTAATTACCTTCTAATCCGCAAAAGGCTACAATGAGGTTGTTTTTCTTATAAACATATATATTGGCTCTTTTTACTGACTTCAACATATTGCTATAGTTATCAATCCAATAACGGCTATTTATAAAAGCGTGAGAGTCTATATTTGCGTTAAGCCAAATATTAGCTAATACTTTCAGGGTTTTTCGATTTTTCTTTTCTAAATGTTCTATCAATATTAACACCTACTTCATAATATGTATGAAATTTCGAACGTATGTATATGCGATCAATGATTCACTATATAAATACCCTTTTTCATAGGTGAATAAATAGAACATACATGAATTAATAAAAATAATTGCAGGCTATAAAAAACGCTTCAATTAATCATTAATAAAATTAAATAAGTAAAAATGGTGAAGTAAATATTACTAGTAAAACGATATTGAAAACTAACAATATGGCATTAAGTAGGATGTGCATACTTAACAATAAGCATAATGTATTTGAAATAAGTGTTAGGAAAATAATTAAGGCTCCTGGCCAATACCAAAAATTGAAAATAGTTTGATTATATAAATTGGTGAAAAGCGTAGTATAAACAATAAATCCGCTTAAAATAGTCATTAATACGGAAATAAGAGTGAAGTGTTTGAAGTTTTGCATATAGATGTCCTTTCTGTGATGGTGTTAAGTTACATTTTATGATATAACTTTTCTCTATAATGATGTTGGTCTATTGCAATAATGTGTTACAAGGTATATTATCATTGAGAGTGGTTAGATTTACAACCTTTAACCAAAGGTTAAGCATCATTTATGTTGAATTAAGCACTTATTTTCAAACAAGATTTAAGAGGCTTCACAGAATTGTTACATGCACACACTCAAAAATGTGTTATTTTATAGATAACTAAAAAATTCATTTTATCCACCAACGTTTAATCGAGCTATTCCTCGGTTAAACGTTTTTTATTTAGTAATAAAAAATATAAATTATGACTATAAAGAATGAAGTTTATATTTATTAAAAAAGAATTGAGTAGCTGAATAATAAATATAATTAACCTTGTTAATCTATTTTAGGAGGTTTATTAAATTATACGAAAGTAAGCTACTAAAGCATTTTAATGTAAATTTTTATATAAATACGCCGTATTTTGGCGAGTCTCTTTACGAATATATATTGAACATAAATGCTATGCACTTATATAAGAAATTCTAAAGATGAACTACGAATGTTGTTGCGCGACTCTTGGCGGAAAAGAAAGAGTCTCAAGACTACAGGCTTGAGCCTTTCCCGCAAGAAAGCGTCGCAACAAAAATGAGTAAATGTTTATCTGAGAATTTCTATAGAATAGTAGAAGCTAAAGTTGTCCTTAAGAAAGCGAGTCAATAATACGAAGTATTGTAAACAAAGAAGCCAGTAAATGAACTTATAAGTTCATTTACCGGCTATTATCTAAGAATTATATCCTAGACTCTTTAATAGACTCTATGTGCGTTATGTAGGACTTATTTTTTAGTTAAGTCGATGATGAATTTAACAAGTTCAATAATACCAGAAATGATTCCCATTTTGAGTACCTCCTTATTAAATGTTAAATACAGTATAATGTGCGTTTCTGAATAAATGGACATTAATCCCTAAGTCGCGGAAAGCGCTTCATAACCGACCATTTTCTGATAACTTACGACAGTGATTCATGCCTAAGTGTAAAACTTTTAAAAATTAAGGTTTACATTGTACTACATCACCCGTTTATTCCAAAACCTTAATGTTACTTGCACTATCTATGATAAATGTTTGACATTTAGTTATTATTTTCATATATTGTAGTTATTACGCGAATTTTTTTACATAAGTCTTTATCAAGCAATTATGCAAGGAAGTTTCATATTAAAATACATCCATTGTTTAATTGAAGGGTAAGAAATATGTAATAAAAATTTTATCGACAAACCAAATAAAAGACTGAAATTCAATAATAGTTAATACTAGCCAGTCTTATATACATAATTAAAAGGTAGCTTATAAAAAACATTTATAATATATTCAAATGAGTTCTAAAGAAGCCTGCGATAGTTAGTTGAAACCTTAAACGATAGGAACAAAACTAGTCTGTTGCAGGCATTTTCGTATATTATTTTAAATACTAATTTAGTTTGAAAGATGGAGGAACAGCAATGTTAAGTTCAAGTTTATTACTGACACTATTTTTTATAACGCTTGTCATTGCAGTGCTAAGCGGACTGATTTTTTTAATTCCGTCGGTCCCTGTACAATACATACGTTTACATTTAATTTTACTCTTACTACCTGTCATCGTAGGAGTGATTGGTTTAATTACAATTCATAATAGAGAAGTTGTAGGCATTTTTGCATTAGACAAACTCGCTTGGTTAGTCGGTGCTTTCGTATTAGCCTTAGGATTTATCATTCAAAAGTTCTCAATGCGTTATTTACTAGGAGATCGTAACTATCGTAAATATTTCACGCTCTATACCTTTACGACAGTGTTTGCATCAATTGGTTGGTTAAGTAATGATTTACGATTAATGACATTGTGTTGGGGACTGACATTATTTTGCTTAACACAATTAATTCGGTTAAACCGCTCATGGAAGGTTCCTGCAGAAGCAGCCAAAGTCTCTGCACGTTCATTTATTATCGGTTGGCTCGCTTTATTATTAGCAGTCATCTTACTATATGTAGGAACTGGCGATTGGACGATTGATCCAACGCAAAATTACGATTACGCAATGGGTTATGGCATGAAACTATTAGTAGATTTATTGCTTGTGCTTGCCGTTATTATCCCAGCAGCACAATATCCATTCCAAAGCTGGTTAATTGAATCAGTAGTAGCACCAACACCTGTTTCTGCCATTATGCACGCAGGTATCGTGAACGCTGGAGGCATTATTTTAACTCGTTTTTCACCAGTATTCGATAACCATATTGCGTTAACAGTACTGTTAATTATCTCAAGCATTTCTGTCTTAATAGGCTCAGGCATTAGCTTGGTTCACGTAGACTATAAACGTCAACTCGTAGGTTCTACGATGAGTCAAATGGGCTTCATGCTTGTGCAATGTACGCTAGGTGTGTATTCCGCTGCGATTATTCACTTAATTTTACACGGCGTATTTAAAGCAACCTTATTCTTACAATCAGGTTCAATTGTGAAACGTTTTAATATTCCTACACCGCCTAACGTTAAGCGCTCATACGCTTGGACAGTGTTAGGACGAGCACTTGCGATTATCATTGCAGTCATCTTTTTCATGACAAGTAAGCATAACGCTTATACATTAATCAGTGCTTTCATCTTAGCTTGGTCATTATCTGTATCTTGGAACCAAATGGTAGCGTTAAATAGAGGCGTTATGGGCCGCATTATCGGTATCGCTATGCTTGTTATCGTAGCATTCGTTTACGTCATCACACATCAAGTATTCGTTGATATCTTAAATAATGTTTACATGGTGCCATCTCATCCACCATTATTCAGTGCTATTCTTTGCATCGCAATTTTAGTATTAGGTAGTGTCTTCAGTATTTGGGTCGCACGCCGTCGTACATCAACTGCTTTTGCCAAAGTATATTTATGGCTCATCAAGATCGGTGAAGCCAAATTTAAATCAGTTGAAAGCCATCCTAACTACTTGAAGAAATATTTATAAGAGGTGAAACCTGACATGACAATTACCAAACACAATATAGATGAAACAGTTAAATCCGCCCGTCGTGTAATAACGCCACTTTCACCTATCTCAATTTTTGCAGCACGCAATCCTTGGGAAGAAATGGAACACCAAACCTTCGACCAAGTAGCACAGTGGTTTAAACACGTACGAGATATTGATTTATACCCTAGCCACGCCTCTGTGATGACTGCTTTGGAAAAGGGCGAGATAGACCAAAATCTCGTTGAAGAAGAAGTCAAACAGGCCGTGCGTACATACGAGACGACAATACCTCAACCACATATCGACATCTATTGCAAGAATGCCATGCGCATACAAGATGTACCGCAAGATTTAATCACGAAAGAAGCATACTTAAAATTAGAAGTATCAAAGCTTAAAGGCGTATTTGAGAATGAACCTTTCAAATATGCGCGTTCTAAAAGTGCCAATGCCTTTAATGCCAAAGGCGAATCACTTATGGACGAACTGAATACGCACATTATCAAGTGGTCCAAACTTTATCTTGATAATTTCCAATCAAGTTGGACAATGCCTAAACGTGAAGAAGGGTTCTATGTTGCCTGGTTACACTTAGCACAACATGATCCTATGTTGACGAAAACACAGCGTAAAATGGTTAAAACCTTACCTCATGATTATAGAGAAGCACTAGTGATGGCGTTAAATCATTTGGATATCGCAGAAGATGAACGCGAATTCTATTTAACAGGACATTTCCTATCATTACCTGGATGGGCGGGCATGATGTATTATCGCGCAGAACAAAATGAACATGAAGAAGATTTACTCACTCAATATCTTGCGATTCGTTTAACGATGGAATGTATCTTCTTAGATACTGAAAAAATGAGTCGCCCGGCAGTCTTAAATGTGGAAAGACGTATTAAAGAATTAGTAAGTAAATGGTTGTACTATGGTGAAATGTCTATTGACGAATGGGCAGCTATGTCGATTGAAGACCAAATTGCACATTTAAGATTTGCACATGATTTTAACCCGCTTTATTTTAAAAAATTATGGCTCGAAGCATGGGAAGAAACACATGAGCGTGAATTAGTAGATAGTATTTATGATAAATCGACGAAACAAGATACACCACAAACGCAAGTGCAACTAGCATTCTGTATTGATGTGCGTTCTGAACCATTTCGTCGTCACTTAGAAAGTGAAGGACCATTTGAAACAATCGGCATCGCAGGGTTCTTTGGCTTACCGATTCGTAAAGAAGTATTGGATGAACAATTTAGTCATAATTCATTGCCAGTCATGGTGCCGCCTGCATACACAATTAAAGAATATGCAGATCGCCATGCTTTAAATACGTATAATCAACAACAACATTCAGTAACATCGATGTTTTACACATTTAAATTGATGAAACATAATGTGCTACCAAGTTTACTTTTACCAGAATTGAGTGGCCCATTCTTAAGTTTAAATACGTTAGCAAGTACGCTTATACCAAAGAGTACGCGCAACTTTGTCCGTAATTTTACAAAGAATTGGTTGAAGAAACCAGAAGCTAAATTAACAATCAATCGTGAACATGAAGTATATAGCGATTTACCAATTGGTTTCACTGAAGAAGAACAAGTCGCTTTCACGAAACAAGCGTTACAGCTCATGGATTTAACAACTGATTTCGCGCCGCTTGTCGTCTTAGGTGGACATGGCAGTGAATCGAACAATAACCCATATCACGCTTCATTAGAATGCGGTGCTTGTGGCGGGGCATCAAGCGGCTTTAACGCTAAATTACTTGCGATGATGTGTAACTTACCTCATGTGCGTCAAAGCTTGAAAGCGGAAGGCATTACTATTCCTGAAGAAACGGTATTTATTGCAGCAGAACATAAAACGTCTGTAGATGAATTAGAATATATTTATATGCCAGAGTTAACAACATCAGCTCAAAAAGCATTTGATATGTTAGAAGAAGCGATGCCACGCGTAAGTTATAAAGCCAATACTGAACGTTTAGCTAACTTACCTGGCTTAGATCAAGGCAAAGTGAAAGATCCAGTTGGGGAAGCGCATCGTTATGCGAGTGACTGGAGTGAAATTCGCCCAGAATGGGGTCTTGCGCGCAATGCAGAATTTATTATTGGTCAACGTAGTATCACAGAAGGTACCAATTTAGAAGGTCGTGCATTTTTACATAATTACGATTGGAAAAAGGATGCAGACGGTCAGATTCTGAATACGATTATTTCTGGACCAGCGTTAGTTGCGCAATGGATTAATTTACAATATTATGCTTCAACGGTAGCGCCTCATTTCTACGGAAGTGGGAATAAAGCGACACAATCTGTAACGTCGGGCGTTGGCGTCATGCAAGGTAATTCAAGTGACTTATTAGCAGGATTACCATGGCAATCGGTGATGGCTGCAGATAATAAGATTTATCACTCTCCGATTCGTTTATTAGTGGTTATTCAAGCACCTGATAGTTATATTGAAGCGTTACTTGAGAATAATATTAAATTTAAGCAGAAAGTAGATCATCGTTGGGTGCGCCTAGCAAGTATCGATGAAGATGGTAGTTGGAAAGACTGGTAGGGAGTTCGGTTTTTCCTGAAAAAGTGATAAAATAAGGTTAATCAATCAATAGGAGAGTTAGGATTAACCATGGCTAAATCTAAAGGTACGTATGAAGCGGAAATTAGTAAAGCAATCACTCAGTGGGAAAAGGACTTTCTTGGACGAGGTTCGCTTTCAGTTAAAACAGATATTTTAAGAGATATGATCATCGTCAATTTACAAGGTGTCTTAACTCCAGCAGAATACCGTGTTTGTGAAACACAAGAAGGTTTACTCAATATTAAGCGTACACGTTCTGAACTTGTTGAATCCGGACAAGATGATTTAATGCAATTAATATTAGATATTACAGGCGTGAGCGTAAATAGCTTTCATAGTGACTTAAGTACAATCACAGGAGAACGCGTTATTGTCTTTAAATTAGACGATAATTTAGAAAAAACACTTCAAAAATAAACAATAATAAAAAGCGTGAACAGGCTAGGAATCTTTCGAAATGAGATTGATTTCTAGCCTGTTCTTTGTTTGTTTTATAAGCTAAATAGAACGAATTAGTGTACAATTTACACAAAGGAGATATATGAAATTAGGAACTGGTGAAAGTGGTATGAAACAAAAGAGAGAATTTACATCTGCGATAACGGTACCTATGTTCATGATTGGGTTAATTATTTTTATATTTTTAGCGATTAATGTGAGCATGAATGCATTGTTTGTTCAAAATATTGACTTAGGCTCACTACATTGGCTAACTGAACAATTTGGAGCACCTCAAAGACATTTTGGAGGCAATCTTTGGCAGGACTTTATGACTTTTTGCGCTGAAATTGGCGAAGTGAAATCGATCATGTACATAACTGCATTTTTAGCGCTTATTTTATTATTTAAAAATTATAAAGTGTCGATATGGCTCATATTGAGTATCTATACAGGAACGTTAATGAACTATTTAATTAAGCAACTTATAGAAAGACCACGTCCATATAATCATTTAATGCGTGATCATGGCTATTCGTTTCCAAGTGGACACTCAAATGCGAGTACCTTATTAGCTTTAGCGTTGCTTATCGTTATCATACCTATGATTAAAGTTATGGCAATAAGAATCATAAGCAGTGCGCTTACTATCATAATATGGATAGGTGTTTTAGGTTGTCGACTTTATTTCCATGCGCATTATATTACGGATGTCGTGGGCGGTCTGTCGTTAGGTGTACTATGGATAGCGTTGTTTTTAATGGTTGTTCCATTGTTTTATCTTAATTTTCCAAGAGCTAAAAGAAAAGCTGTTCAACGTCGTTAAATAAAGGAGAGATAACAATGACAAATGAACGTACATTAGTATTAGGCGGAGGCGGTATTACGGGTATCGCTTGGGAAGCTGGTGTGTTAGCAGGATTAATAGATAATGGTATCAAATTGAATGAAGCGGATAAGATAATAGGTACGTCAGCTGGCTCATTTGTAGGAGCTGTGCTGGCGAATGGTTATGATATGAAAGATTATTATTATGAATTAGATGAGCGACGTGATGAGAATGATCGCGCTTCTATGTCGTCTGATATTTATCGTTTATGGCAAAATGCCTTTATCGTAGGACGCGATGATGCTGAGAAAGTCGGACAAATGATGGGCGATATTGTGTATACGCGTCCGTCTAAAGTAGATTTAAATGAGCGTAAACAAGCGATTCGCCAACGTTTAGGTGATGTTGAGTGGAAAGATAATTTAGAAATTACTGCAATTAATGCTAAAACGGGAGTAACTGGTACATTTAATTCACAAAGTGGTGTGACGCTTGAAGAAGCGGTCACAGCGAGTGGGGCTGTCCCTGGTATTTGGCCACATATCCGTTTAAATGAGAGTGACTGGATTGATGGCGGCATGGTTTCACCTACCAATGCGATGCTAGCGGAAGGGGCTAAGTCGATTATTATTCTAGCGCCGTTAGCTGATGGCTTAGGAATGATGCCAAGTGCGTTTGATGATGCTGAAAAGTTAAGCAAGCACAGCAATGTCTTAGTGATAAGTCCTGATAGTGATAGCCAAGCAGAAATTGGAGATAACATTTATAATCCAAACAATATCTTGAATATTGGCAATGCTGGTTATAAACAAGGGCAAGCACTGGCTCAAAAGATTCGAGATAATTATAAGGAATGGATACACTAACAAATTTTTAGATTTAAGCCTGCGGGCAGTGTTAATAAATCATAATTTGCATTTAACTAGGGGGAGTTAGAATGAATGTTAAATCACCACGTCCTGTTCATCTGAAAGGGACACGAGATGAAGCAGTATTGTTATTACATTCGTTTACAGGCACGATTCGTGATGTTAAACATTTGGCGACAGTACTTAATGAGGAAGGTTACACGTGCTATGCGCCAAATTACCGTGGGCATGGGTTACCTTTAAATGAGTTTACTCAATTTACGATTAACGATTGGTGGAACGATGTGCAAGAAGCGTACCAATTTTTAAAGAATGAGGGCTTTGAAACGATTTATGTAACTGGCGTATCATTAGGCGGTTTATTTACATTGAAATTAGCTGAAACGGTTAAAGTTGATAAAATCGCGGTGATGTCTGCACCAAGTGAAAAAGAAGAAGCGGGCATTGCATGGCGTATGGAACGCTATGGCCAACGTATGAACGAATTATTGAATTTCGATGAAGAAACATCACAACAACAATTAGAGAATATCCAAACATATCAACCTCATATTACGACATTTAAAAACTTTATTGCAGGCATAACTGAAAACTTGAGCGATATTGAAACACCGGCAAGAATTTTATACGGTGGTAAAGATGAACAATCTTATCAAGATAGCGCCAAATACATTTATCAACACATTAAGAGTGAGGATAAAGAATTAGTGCGTCACCCATTATGTAAACATTTGATGACCCACGGAGATGGCAGGGACAAAGTAGAATCTGATATCATTGAATTCTTTAATGCATAAAGTAATGGAGGAATAAAATGAAACGTACTTTTCTATTAACATATACAACAGTTTCTGGAAAATCATATACTGAATTTAAAACTTTTCAAAATGGGCCAGATTGTGACACATGTGTGCAACGTCTGATTGATGAATTCGACGAACTTGCCTATTTATTTCTAAAAGATGGTACACAGGTGCACTATATTAATGTCGATCATATTGAAAGTTTAAGTATTCAAGAAGTACAGGATGGACAAGACATCGCGTACGATTTTAATGGATAAAAAGTAGTAGAAGGTATAAAGATGTATGAGTTAAATACTTCTGTCTTTAGGAATAAGAGAGTGGGACAATAAGTTCGTAATGAATTCTGTCCCACTCTTAAGTATATTAAGCTTTCATCTCGTTAAGAAATTGAATAACATGTTTTTGTTGGTAGACTACTAATTTATGTTCATTATCATTTTTATCAATTACTTTTACCCCGTTAGGAATAATACCTAGGCTTCTATATGGTTTTACTTCTTTTATATTGTCATAAGACACAAATACTGGGTCTTTTTGAATATTCAAAGCGTGCGCAGTAAATTTGAAACCATTGTCCTCAAATAATACATGACCACCAACGGCCTCTTTTCTTTTCCAATAATTAGCTTTAATTTTTTCATGAAGTAAAGACATAAATAATCCTCCTTTATAGGCTCTTTTATACAAATGTTACTATATAGAGTAATAAATAAAAAATATATGTATATTGCACTCTTTAACTAGACGTGATAGAGTAGTACTTAAGTGCATAAACGCTTTAACGCGTTAAAGGGAGTTGGTAAAATGAGTAGCCAATCGCAATGGAAAACTTCAACTGGATTTATTTTAGCAAGCGCTGGATCAGCAATCGGGCTAGGCGCAATGTGGAAGTTTCCTTATATGGCAGGGATATACGGTGGTGGAGCTTTTCTACTCTTATTCTTATTATTTACGATATTTGTAGGGTTACCACTATTAATTATGGAATTTACAGTAGGTAAGATGGGAAGAACTTATACTACTCAAATATATAGCAAATTAACTGGTAAAAAATGGCTAAATATTATCGGTTGGAACGGTAATTTAGCTGTATTTATTTTATTCGGATTTTATAGCGTTATCGGTGGCTGGATCATTATTTATATTGGTAATGTCATCCTACAAATGCTATCTATTGAAAAAGCATCACTTACTCAAATTAACTTTGAAAAGATTATCAGTAATCCTTGGTTAACCGTATTGGGACAAGGTATTTTTATTCTGTTGACTATGGTTATTGTTATGATGGGTGTTGAAAAAGGTTTAGAAAAAGCGTCAAAAGTGATGATGCCGCTATTATTTATCTTTTTAATCATTGTAGTAGCAAAATCTTTGACTTTAGACGGAGCGCTAGACGGCGTGCGCTATATCTTACAACCTAGAATGGAAGATATTCCTATGAAAGGCGTACTTTTCGCACTAGGCCAATCGTTCTTCACGTTATCTTTAGGTACGACAGGAATGATTACATATGCGAGTTATGCGCCTAAAGAAATGACAATTAAATCGTCTGCCATTTCAATTGTTATTATGAATATTCTAGTATCTGTATTAGCAGGATTAGCAATTTTCCCAGCGTTAAAAACATTTGGCTATGCGCCTCAAGAAGGGCCAGGGTTATTATTTAAAGTGTTACCTTTAGTATTTAGTCAAATGGGCTTCGGAATTGTATTTTACTTTATCTTTTTAATCCTATTTTTATTTGCAGCATTAACATCATCTATTTCATTATTAGAACTTAATGTTTCTAACTTTACTAAAAATGATAATACTAAGCGTAAATCAGTCGCATTTGTCGCAAGTATTTTAGTGTTTATTATAAGTATTCCAGCGACACTTTCATTCGGTAGTTTAAGCGGATTTAAGTTTGGCGCAGGTACTATTTTTGATAATATGGATTTTCTAGTATCAAATATATTAATGCCATTAGGTGCTTTAGGTACAACACTTGTAGTTGGGCAATTACTAGATAAAGATGCTTTAAAAGAAAGTTTCGGAAAAGATAAATTCAAATTCTTTGCGCCATGGTATTTCTTAATTAAATACATCATGCCAGTCGTCATCATCCTAGTATTTATCGTGCAATTATTTTAGTATGTAAAGAAAAATGAGGTTGAATTCCTATCAATTTATAGGATTCAACCTCATTTTTTATTTGAATAAAGCGTCTAAGTAGTCACGTTCAATTTCTAAACCGCGTACATACTCATCAGACATGATTTCTTTACTAATTTCAATATTTTTAGAGTTAATAAATAATACTAATTTGTGGTTTTCTTCTTTAGAATCAAAGAATGTCATTGCACGATGAAGTGCTTTTTCTTCTGAGAAAAGGATAAGCGTACGTCCATACACTAAATCTTCTTTACCTCTTTGATAAGACGCTTCTAAGAAGTCATAAACTTTTTCGCCATCATTATATTCAAAACCTGACTTAATATCGCCATGGACTTTGTCAGCTATATTAGAAAGTCTTTCTTTATCAGTTTCGTCTTCAGGTTTGTATTGGTCTTTGACGTACATTTTCCATTTACTAAATTCATCATCAATGCGTTCATTTAATTGTTGATCGTCACTATTATTTTTAAATTTTTCCACTAGTTCTTTTAGTTCATCTAGTTCCATTAATTCATCTCTAGATATCCCACTAGGTTCAAATTCTTTATAATGTTCATCTGCATGTGCTGGCATAGTGATTCCTCCTCGTTTTAAATATCTAAATCTTTATTCCTTTAATTTATATATTTAAAACATTTTGAGAGGGAGTTGTACCTATTTTCAAAAAATAAGCTATTACATATTTTCAAAAGTGACATCTTGTTTGCGCAACTCATTCATCACTTTTTCAGGAATAGCAGAATTATTAATTGTTACATTGATAAAGGTACAATCTTTCATTTTTACATTGTCTAAATGACATAAATCTAATGCGACATTCTCAAAATATACTTTTTTAAAAACAACATCCTTAAAGGTTACATTACGTAAACTACAGTCCTTGAAGTAAGATTGTTCTATTGTTAAAGCGTTGAATTGACTATCGTCAAATGTAGTCACGCTATAGTTTGATTTATTAAGTAATGTTTTGAAAAAGTTAGTGTTTACAAAGATACTGCTACTAAAGTCACAATTTATAAATTTAGAATTAGAAATAGTATTGATATTTTTAAAGATACCTTCGCTAAAATTACAATTTTTAAAGCGACTTTTGTTTACTTCTAATTCATCATACATAGCATTTCTAAAATTACTATTCGTATAATTTAATTTTTTATAATTTTCATTTGAAAATACGGATAAAGATAAATCTGCTTTTGAAGGCATAAGTTTGTTCTCCTTTGTGTCATATTAGTTATAAAACATGCGCTCTTTGTGTGTTTAATACATTAATCGTAACACGATTATTAATCTGAACGATAGTTATTAATTAGTAATAGTTAATAGTCTAATTTTTTAGTTAATAAATAATTTAGCTTTTTGCATTAATGCTAAGGATAGCGTATAATCCATAGTGGTTAAGTAAGAATTGTAAATTATACACATTTTGGAAATGAATATTAATAAAAGAAAGTAGGTTATATTCAGACGGTAATTAACGTACTGGATACTCAACATGATTGCATATGATTTAATAGGACAAACACCACTAGTATTATTAGAAAGTTTTAGTGATGACAACGTTCAAATTTATGCTAAATTGGAACAATTTAATCCTGGTGGCAGCGTGAAAGATCGCTTAGGTAAATATTTAGTAGAAACAGCTATGAAGGAAGGAAGGCTTCATAAAGGCGATACGATTGTAGAGGCAACAGCAGGAAACACAGGCATTGGATTAGCGATTGCGGCTAATCGTTACAATTTAACATGCGTCATTTTTGCTCCGGAAGGCTTTTCAGAAGAGAAGATTTCAATTATGCGCGCGCTTGGTGCAGACATTAAGCGTACGCCGAGAAAAAACGGAATGATTGGTGCGCAACAAGAGGCGCGAGCTTACGCAGAAGACACTGGCGCTGTCTATATGAACCAGTTCGAAACAGAACATAATCCGGCTGCTTATACGCATACGCTAGGCAAACAACTTACAGATGCGTTGCCACACATCGATTACTTCGTGGCAGGCGCTGGCTCAGGTGGGACGTTCACTGGTGTCGCGCAACATATGAAACAGTTCGATGTGAAGAATGTCATCGTTGAACCTGAAGGCTCGGTGCTTAACGGCGGTGAAGCGCATGCACATGATATTGAAGGTATTGGCTCTGAGAAATGGCCTATCTTCTTAGATAAATCATTAGTGGATGACATTATTACCGTGAGTGATAAAGCTGGCTTTGAAAATGTGAAATTGTTGGCGAAACAAGAAGGCTTACTTGTAGGAAGTTCTTCAGGTGCTGCACTACAAGGTGCTTTAGAAATTAAAAATCAAATCGATAAAGGTGTTATTGTAACCATTTTCCCAGATGGAAGCGATCGCTATATGTCGAAAAAAATATTTGAATACAAAGGAGATAAATAAAATGAAGAAAAAAACACAAATGATTCATGGTGGACATACGACAGATGACTATACTGGCGCAGTAACTACGCCAATTTATCAAACAAGTACGTATTTACAAGATGATATTGGCGATTTAAGACAAGGTTATGAATATTCTCGTACTGCGAATCCTACGCGTTCTTCATTAGAAAGTTTAATTGCGAATTTAGAGAACGGTAAATATGGTTTCGCATTTGGTTCAGGTATGGCAGCGGTTAGTGCAGTTATTATGTTATTAGATAAAGGCGATCACATTATTTTAAATTCTGATGTATATGGTGGTACTTACCGTGCGTTAACAAAAGTATTTACACGCTTTGGTATCGACGTAGATTTTATTGATACGACTCACATTGAAACGGTTAAAGACTACATTAAACCAGAAACTAAAATGTTATATATAGAAACACCTTCAAATCCATTATTACGTGTGACTGATATTAAACGTACTGCAGAAATTGCGAAAGAACATAATTTAATTTCTGTTGTGGATAATACATTTATGACACCGTATTACCAAAACCCATTAGACTTTGGTATTGATATCGTGTTACATTCAGCAACTAAATATTTAGGTGGACACAGTGATGTTGTAGCTGGTTTAGTTGCTACTGCTGACGATGAGTTAGGCGAACGTTTAGCGTTTATTTCTAATTCAACTGGCGGCGTGCTTGGACCACAAGACAGTTATTTATTAATTCGTGGTATTAAAACATTAGGTTTACGTATGGATCAAATTAACCGTAACGTTGAAGCTATTGTTGAAATGTTACAAAATCATCCAGCCGTACAACAAGTGTTCCACCCAAGCATTAAAGATCACTTAAATCATGATATTCATGCAGCACAAGCAAGTGGTCATACTGGTGTTATCGCATTTGAAGTGAAAGATACAGAAGCTGCGAAACAATTAATTCATAAAACAACTTACTTCACATTAGCGGAAAGTCTTGGTGCCGTTGAAAGTTTAATTTCTGTACCAGCTTTAATGACACATGCGTCAATCCCAGCTGATGTACGTGCTAAAGAAGGTATTACAGATGGCTTAGTACGTTTATCTATCGGTATTGAAGATACAGATGATTTAGTTGAAGATTTAAAACAAGCCATTGATACTTTAAACGCGTAATTAATTAAATATAATTGATTGTATAAGAAATAGCGGATGCTCCACTAAAGGGCATTCGCTATTTTTTTATAAATTGATATTGAAAGTTGTTAAAAAATACTATATAAGTAAATAAACACTATAAAATTCAGAAATTTTAAATTTTTTAAAAAATTATATTGACGCTTAATTGAGTATCGCATATAATTCACTTATTCTTATATGTTTAATCAGAAATAGATGAGGGGGAATACGATTGATTGAATTTCGAAATGTGAATAAAGTTTTTCGGAAAAAGCGAGAAACAATACATGCTTTGAAAGATGTGTCTTTCAAAATAAATAAAAATGACATATTTGGCGTTATTGGATACAGTGGCGCTGGTAAAAGTACGCTTGTTCGATTAGTGAACCAACTCGAACATACTACAGATGGCCAAGTGATTGTAGATGGTCATGAAATTAATACATATAGTGAAAAAGATCTTCGTAAAGTAAAAAAAGATATCGGTATGATATTCCAACACTTTAATTTATTAAATTCTAAAACAGTCTTTAAAAATGTTGCAATGCCACTTATTTTAAGTCATAAAAGCAGTGCGGAAATTAAAGCAAAAGTAGAAGAAATGTTAGAGTTCGTTGGTTTAGCCGATAAAAAGAATCAATTCCCCGATGAACTTTCAGGTGGTCAAAAACAACGTGTAGCTATTGCGAGAGCGCTCGTCACAAATCCTAAAATTTTATTGTGCGATGAAGCAACAAGTGCGTTAGACCCTGCAACTACAAGTTCAATTCTCCAATTATTAAAAAATGTAAATCAAACTTTCGGTGTCACAATTATGATGATTACTCATGAAATGAGTGTTATTCAAAAAATTTGTAACCGTGTTGCTGTGATGGAACAAGGTAAAGTAGTAGAGCTTGGCACAGTTAAAGATGTATTTAGCCATCCTAAAACGAAGACGGCTAAGAGCTTTGTCTCTACAGTGATTAGTACTGAGCCATCGATAGCGTTACGCGAATCATTTAAACGTGCAGATAATAATTACACAGATTATCAATTGTTCCTAGATAAACAACAAATTGAACAGCCTTTAGTGAATGAACTCATTCGTCAATATCAAGTCAATGTAACGATTTTATTTTCATCTATGTCGGATATTCAAGATGAAACGGTGTGTTATTTATGGTTACGTTTTGAACATGACCAACATTTTCAACGGAATAAGGTTGAAGATTACTTTAATGCACATCACATTCAATTTGAGGAGGTGCATTAGATGTTTGGTTCAAGTATAGATTCATCTCAATTACTTCAAGCACTATACGAAACGTTATATATGGTGACGGTCGCATTAATTATAGGGGCGTTAATTGGTATTCCATTAGGTATTTTATTAGTTGTTACTCGAAAAAATGGGATATGGCCAAATGTGATTATTCACCAAATTCTTAATCCAGTTATTAATATTTTAAGATCTATTCCATTTATTATTTTATTAATCGCGATTGTACCATTTACTAAATTATTAGTAGGTACATCGATTGGGACGACTGCAGCAATTGTTCCGCTAACAGTATACGTTGCACCTTACATAGCACGATTAGTTGAGAATTCATTATTAGAAGTAGATGACGGTATTATTGAAGCAGCAAAAGCAATGGGGGCTTCACCGTTACAAATTATTCGTTACTTCTTATTGCCTGAAGCATTAGGTTCACTCGTTTTAGCAATTACTACTGCCATTATTGGATTAATTGGTAGTACTGCGATGGCTGGTGCTGTCGGTGGTGGCGGTATTGGTGACTTAGCTTTAGTTTACGGTTATCAACGTTTCGATACACTTGTCATCATTATTACAGTGGTGGTTTTAGTTATTATCGTTCAAATTATTCAGTCATTAGGTAACTTTATTTCTAGAGTGATTCGAAGAAATTAGTTATTTAAATATATATTTTCTTAATTAGGGAGGCATTTTCAGATGAAAAAATTATCGGATTATTATTAGCGTCGTTAATTGTCTTAGCGGCATGTGGCGGAGGCGGCAACGATAAGAAAGTAACAATTGGGGTTGCTTCGAATGACACTGCTGCTTGGGAAAAGGTAAAAGAATTAGCTAAAAAAGATGGTATTGATGTCGAAATCAAGCATTTTTCAGACTACAATGTGCCTAACAAAGCATTAAGTGATGGGGACATCGATATGAACGCATTCCAACATTTCGCATTCTTAAATGAATATAAAAAAGCACACAAAGATTCAAAAATTGAAGCAATTAGTACAACAGTGTTAGCACCATTAGGCGTTTACTCTAAAAAAGTTAAAGATATTAAAGATGTTAAAGATGGCGCAGAAGTCACTATTCCAAATGATGTGTCTAACCAAGCTCGCGCATTAAAATTATTAGAATCAGCTGGATTATTAAAACTTAAAGATAACTTTGGTTTAAGTGGTACAACAAAAGATATTAAAGACAATCCTAAACATTTAAAAATTAAAGCAGTAGACGCGCAACAAACTGCACGTGCATTAGATGATGTAGATATTTCAGTTATCAATAATGGGGTAGCAACTAAAGCGGGATTAGATGCTAAGAAAGATCCAATCTACTTAGAAAAATCTTCTTCAGACGCAGTAAAGCCATACATCAACATTGTTGCGGTTAACTCTAAAGATAAAGACAATAAAACAATTAAGAAAATTGTAGACTTATACCATGGCAAAGAAGCGCAAGAAGCATTGAAAAAAGATACTAAAGACGGAGAAAAAGCCGTTGATTTATCACAAAAAGAAATTAAAGAAATTGAAGATAGCTTAACTAAATAAAAATAATAAAGTGAGAAGGCCAATTGAGTATTCATATACTTAATTGGTCTTTTACATTGTTGTATAAATGTAAATCTAAAAACATATAACAATATATAAAATTTACATTATATATATATCGCACTAAAAATTCATACATATGTAATCAAAATGAAATGGAATATTATATCAATTTGTATTAATTTAATATACGTATACTACTCGTTCGGATTAAAATGATTTACACATTAAATATAAAAAGCTTTTAATTCGGTTTCGAAATATTAATGAATAAATAACTCACGTATGGTTAAGGAGGCACTATTTCATGAATAAAAAATATCTTGCGACAGCTATTATAGGTACAGGAGCTCTAAGCTCAACGTTCTTCGGACATCAAGCTGAAGCATCGACAACACATACAGTTCGTAGTGGGGAATCAGTATGGTCTATTTCACATCGTTATGGTATTACAATAGCTAAACTAAAATCACTAAATGGTTTATCTTCAAACTTAATTTTTCCAAACCAAGTATTAAAAGTTTCAGGTTCTGCATCTACAAATCATTATTCAAGCCACTCATATCAAAGTAATTCAGGTAATACATATACTGTAAGAGCAGGGGATAGTTTATCATTAATTGCTAGTCGTTACGGCACAACTTATCGTCATATTATGGACTTAAATGGTCTTAATAGTTTCTTAATATTCCCTGGGCAAAAGTTAAAAGTTTCAGGTTCGGCTACAACTCATACATATACACAAAATAACAATTCATCTTCAAATTCTACTGGATCAACAAGTACTTATACAGTTCATTATGGAGATTCATTATCATTAATTGCATCACGTTATAACACAACGTACCAACATATTATGCAATTAAATGGATTAAATAATTTCTTCATTTATCCAGGTCAACAATTAAAAGTAAGTGGTACGGCACCAGTACATACGCAAACTACAAGCACTAGAAGCGTAACAACGTCACAATCAAATTATTATTCTCCAACATTCAGTCACAGTAATTTATATGATTGGGGTCAATGTACATGGCATGTGTTTAATCGTCGTGCAGCTGTAGGTAGAGGTATTAGTACATATTGGTGGAATGCTAATAATTGGGATAATGCAGCAGCAAGAGATGGATATAGAGTTGATTATAGTCCAGCAGTAGGTGCGATTGCCCAATCAGATGCTGGTTACTATGGACACGTGGCATTTGTTGAAAGAGTAAATAGTGATGGTAGCATTTTAGTATCAGAAATGAACTACAGTGCAAGCCCAGGAATTGCTACATATCGTACAATTCCAGCATATCAAGTACGTAATTATAAATTTATTCATTAATATAAAAATAGAAAGGCTAGTCATACTCTAGTTCGTTTTTGAACTTTTGTATGACTAGCCTTTTATTACTTTTATTGGAAATTATAGTCTTCTTTAGCTTTTCTGAAGCTTGAAGCTAAACGTGTAACATTAATAATGAATGAACCAAATGCTGTTATTTTGCGGAATTTATATGGTGATCTCATTGAAACGATGAAATCAAGTAAAGTACCGAATGCACTTAATCCTAAAGATAAATAAACTAAGTTTTTATTTTTAGCATTAAATTTAATGCCGTTATAACCATCAACGATAAAGCTAGCTGTGCTGACTAAGCTAGATAAACGTGCAGTTTTTGATTTTTTTGCCATGAATAATACCCTCCGAAACGTAAGAATCTGGATAAAAGCATTTAGGCTCTGGGAAATCGCTTAACGGCGTCCCAAAAGCAGAATTTTCGGCAGACACTCTCACGATTCGACAAAATTTGAGAAACAATTTTGCTCATCGTTCGGTTCTGCTCAAATCCTAAGCGCTTTTGTCCCGACCTTCTTTACTATTATATGTTAACATCATACTAAATTGAGTTATTTTTTTGAAGTGTAAAGCCACAAATGGAGGAATAATATTCTATGATTAAATGTGTGTGTTTAGTTGAAGAAACTGATGACAAAATATTATTGGTGCAAGTACGCCACAGAGAGAAGTATTATTTTCCTGGAGGCAAGATTGATGAAGGCGAAACCTTACTTGATGCGATTCAAAGAGAGGTTAGGGAAGAACTAAGTTTAGACCTAGCACAAAGTGATTTCACTTATATAGGCACAGTGGTTGGAAAAGCTTATCCTCAACCAGATATGTTAACTGAATTGAATGGGTTCAAAGTTAATGTAGACATTGATTGGGATAAAGTGTCGATTGATAATGAGATTACTGATATGAAGTGGTTTGATAAGAAAGATACTTCATTAATAGCGCCCGCTGTAATTAAATGGATTGAAACATTTTCGACGAGAGAGTAGGAGAAATATGCAGATTCGACGTTTTACAAATAAAGATCTTAAGTTGATTGAATCATTTAAAGTGCTTAAGGAAGATCGCAAATTTACGAGAACTCCATTACATAATATTGAATTAGCTCAAGAGGATAGTGAAAGATATCCGATTATTGTAATACAAAATAACAGATGCGTGGCATATTTCACTCTACATGAAGGCAGTGGCGTTGTACCCTATAGTGACAATCCTAAGGCTATGTTCTTTCGTTCATTTAGTGTAGATGCGAAACATAGGGGGCAAGGTATTGGCAAATCCATTATTGAAGCATTACCTCACTTCATCGAACAGGAATTTCCAAATGTAAACGAAATTGTACTTACAGTAAACACTGATAATCATAAAGCTATTAGGTTGTATGAGAACGCAAGATACAATTATACTGGGGACGCTTCTTTAGAAGGTAGGCCAGTTTATATCATGAGCTATACAATTAAATAAAAAGTAAGCGTCGCTACAATGTTCGATAATTGCAGGACGCTTATATTTTATCTATCTTGGTCACGTTTAATTGATGCTTCATTTTCAAGAGAAGAGGTATCAGAAGTTGTTGAATGATTAAATTTAGGGTGTTTAATCAGCATCGCGGTAATCCATGCTGTTACCGGAATGCTTAGGGCTACGGCAATGCCACCTAATAGAATGGAAATAAATTCTTGGGCGAAAATCTTCGAGTTAATAATATGTCCAAACGAATAATGGAGCTGGAAGAACCAGAAGAATAAAGTCAACTGACCACCAAAGAATGCCAAATAAATCGTGTTTGCCGAAGTGGCGAGAATTTCTCGACCTACACGCATGCCTGATTGAAATAATTCTTTGCGCGTTAAGTTAGGGTTAGCAGCATTGAGTTCGTAGATAGGCGAGCTGATGGTAATCGTTAAATCGATGACCGCAGCAATCACGGCAAGAATGATAGTGAATACAGAAAATTGCACCATGTCGATACCAATATTCATAGAGAAAATGTAAGTTTCATCTTGTTGCTCAGTCGCAAACCCTTGTAAATGACCTAATTTAACCGATAAATAGATGCCTATAATTAAAATAATAGTGGTAGCAATGGTACCTATAAATGCAGCTTTCGTCTTAGTGTTATAACTATTTAAAATAAATAGATTGCAAGCTGCTATGATAAAGCAAAAAATGAGTGAAACTAAATAAATAGGCGTTCCAAACATAATGAAAACAATACTAATGATTAAAATAATAAAGTTTAAAAATAGCGTTAAATAAGAAACTAACCCTTTTTTATCTCCAAAAATAATCATTAAAGCAAATAAAATAAGTGCGAGTATAAAAATTGCATTCATCGTGTCATAACACCCCTTCTTTTAACCCATAGCACCATGAGGCCGATAGTGATTGGAATTGTTAGTACTATACCAATCCCACCAGTTAGTGCACGGACTATTTCCAACGACCAATTCATTGAAATCGTATAGGTAAACGTATTAGCATTTTTTAAATAAATTAAAAACATAGCTAAACTGCCGGATAAATAAGAGAAAAGTAAAATATTGGTCATTGTACCCATAATATCTTGACCGATATTACGACCAGCTAATGCTAAACGAGACGTAGTGATGTCAGGCGTGCGTTGAACAATTTCATACATACCACTAGAAATGGTAATCGCTACGTCCATAACAGCGCCTAATGAACCGATTAATACGGAAGCCATAAATACATCTTTAGGCGGTAAGGTTAAAAAGCTCATGGTTTCATATTTTATGCCCGACCCACCTGTGAGTTGAATGACTAATTCTGTAATGCCGATACATAAAAATGTGCCTAATAACGTGCTAAGCGCCGTAATCCATGTGCGCATGTGCCAACCCGTTACCAATAGTAATGTAACGATCGAAGAAAGAACAACCGCTATACTCATTAGTAAAAATAAATTTGTGGATGGCAGTTGGTTATGAATTGCTATCGCTGAAATAATCGCAATGGTATTAAATATTAACGATAAGATGGATTGAAGCCCAACGTGTCTTCCTACTAGAAGTAACGTTACAATAAAGACGCCCACAATAGCCACAGTCAGACTATCACGCTTTTTCTCTAAAATGGTCGCATCTTTAGGACTTTTTTGAATATGTAATAATACTTTGTCATTTTTACCAAAATATTCAGTATCTGCTTGAGATTTTACATAAGTATTATCAATAGTTGTGGTAGCACCTTTAAATTGGCCATTAAGTATTGTTAATGTTAAGTGCTGTTTATACTTTAAGTCAGAGTTATGTTGTTCGTCTGTTACTTTTTGTGCTTTGGTTGTTTCAACTTGCGTGATTTTACCGATAGGTGTTCGATAAAAAGATGCATTAAAAAATGTAAAGACAAATAAAGCTATCATTACAATAGTGATAATAAGCGTTATCCAATTAAGGATACGTCGTTGTAATGGTGTTTGTTTCTTTATATTCATTAATCATAAACCTCTTTAACTTTCTATTTCTGCCCTTTATTATGACAGGGGTGATTATACGCCTCCACAATTGATTATTCAAATAGTAACTATTTTGATTTACGGATTTTAAACCCGGGATGGCCACTTAAAATATCCTTATTTGTCACTGATTTCTAATGATAAGTCGACACTTTACTCAATAGTTGTTGTATTAAATTCAATAAATTAAGTACGTCTATTTTTTTATTGTCTTTTTTTGCGATAGCGCAAAATGAACGTTTTAGCTCCGTATGTGCTAGCGAAATATCATATATTTGTTGATCAACATTATTAAACGTTACATAGTCAGGCACAATGACATATCCTCGTTGCTGTTTTAATAAGTATTTCGCTAATAATTCTGTTCCTACAATATTAGTAGAAGTTTTTAGAGCGCTTTTTAATTTACGTTCTATGCTAGGAGCAAGTGGTGTCAGTGTATATAACATTTGTTTCTCAAATTGAGAGAGTGGCGGTTGCGTTGCTAAAGCCACCGCATCATCTTTTGGCACATATATATGATAAGTTTCTTCAAATAAAGGTTTTAGTGATAAGTGTTTATCTTGTTGTAATTCTGGCGTTATCTCAACTAATCCTATATCTAACGCTCCGGTATGAATCTTTTCAATAATCTCTGGCGTTGTCATTAATGTTGGCATTACCGTGCTCTCATAATTCTGTTCAAAAGATTGAATGAGAGACGTAATCATCTTCGAGATATAACTTTCTTCAAATCCGACATTAATAATATGTGCATTTTTAAGTTTTTCTTTTTGGAAAAGGGCAACTGTTTCATCTAATTGTCCTAAAATTTGAGTGGCTTGGGTTAATAAAGCTTTGCCCTGAGAGGTTAGATGAATATTACGTCCTTGTCTATTAAATAATGTCACTTGTAACTCTTGTTCTAACAAGGTGATTTGCCTACTTATGGCAGACTGAGCAATATTCAATTCTAATGCTGCTTCAGAAATATGTTCACGTTTTGCGACTTCAACGAAATATTTAAGTTGTTTAATCTCCAATACGTTCCCTCGCTTTCAGTTGTGCTAATTATCATGGTGTTATTCATCTATTTTTTAGAACGGTATCATCTATTTAATATATTGTTCAGATAAATATTTTACATTATATTAATTATTATTAACAGTAAATTTTCTGAAAATTCTCAAAAGGAGTGGGCATCGTGTTTGAACATAGTTTAAAAAGAGGGTTGTATGATTTCCGTGAGGAACATGATGCATGTGGTATCGGTTTTTACGCCAATATGAATAATGTAAGGTCTCATGACATTATTGAAAAATCTTTAGAAATGTTGCGACGATTAGACCATCGTGGGGGCGTTGGGGCAGACGGAATTACTGGAGATGGTGCAGGTATTATGACAGAAATTCCGTTTGAATTTTTCAAAAAATATAGCGGATTTGACTTACCTAATGAAGGGGAATATGCGGTAGGTCTTTTTTTCTCTAATCAAAAAATTGCTGGCACATTACATGAAACGACGTTTAATCAAATTATTGAGCAAGAAGGTTTAAGCGTTATCGGCTATAGAGATGTACCTGTTGATACACAAGCTATTGCGCCACACGTTGTGGCAACTATGCCTTATATTCAACAAATCTTTATTAATTTAAATTCACATAAAACAGCTGTGAAACAGCTTTTCCTAGCAAGAAAGCAAATTGAAAAGTACGCAGAATCGCAAGAGTTGGAGCTTTATTTCACAAGTTTATCTCATAAAACGATTGTATATAAAGGATGGCTACGTTCAGACCAAATTAAAAAATTATATTTAGATTTAAATAATGAAGATTATCAGTCTAAGCTAGGTTTAGTTCATTCAAGATTTAGTACGAATACATTTCCGAGTTGGAAACGTGCCCATCCGAACCGAATGTTGATGCATAACGGAGAAATTAATACGATAAAAGGCAATGTCAATTGGATGCGTGCACGTCAGCGCAAATTAATTCATACATTGTTTGGAGAAGAAAGTTATAAAATTTAAAAGATTGTGGATGAGGATGGTAGTGACTCAGCAATTGTAGATAACGCGTTAGAATTCTTAACATTAGCGATGGAGCCTGAGGAAGTGGCAATGTTGTTAATTCCTGAACCATGGTTATATAACAAATCAAATGATGAAAATGTACGTGCATTTTATGAATTCTATAGTTATTTAATGGAGCCATGGGATGGACCGACGATGATCTCATTCTGTAATGGTGACAAAATTGGTGCGCTAACTGACCGTAACGGCTTACGTCCTGGTCGTTATACAATTACTAAAGATAACTTTATTGTGTTTTCATCTGAAGTGGGTGTCATCGATGTCCCTGAGGAAAACGTTGCTTTTAAAGGGCAATTAAATCCAGGGAAATTATTACTGGTAGACTTCAAAGCTAATAAAGTCATTGATAATAATGAGTTAAAAGCACGTATTGCCAGTCAACATCCGTATCAAACATGGCTTGAAAAGCATAAAGTTGATTTAGGTTTAGATGACGTAAAGTATAACCGTCGTTTATTAGAACCATCAACGTTATTTAGATTACAAAAGCAATTTGGTTATACCAAAGAAGATATTTATAAATATATGACTGCTTTAGTTGCAGTCAAGAAAGATCCAATTGGTGCTATGGGTTATGATTCACCACTTGCAGTTTTAAATGAGCGACCTGAGTCATTATTTAATTACTTTAAGCAATTATTTGCGCAAGTAACCAATCCACCGATTGATGCGTATCGTGAGAAGATTGTAACAAGTGAACTTTCTTATTTAGGGGGAGAAGGAAACTTATTACAACCGAACCCTTCTGTGCTAAATCGTATTCAATTATCTAAACCTGTGTTGACGTTGAGTCAATTAGAGACGATTAAACAAAGTAAGTTTGACGTGAAACATTTATCAACGTTATATCGTGGCAGTCTTGAAGAAGCGTTACAACACTTAGGGAAAGCGGCGATTCAAGCTACACGTGAAGGCTATACGATTTTAGTGCTTGATGATAGTTCACTCATTGAAAGTGAGATTAAAGCAGAAGCGGACGAGAGTCAACGTTATGCGATTCCAATGTTGTTAGCAATCAGTCATATTCATCAGTTATTGATTAGAGAAGATTTACGTATGAACACGAGTCTAGTCGCTTTATCTGGTGAAACACGCGAAGTTCATCATGTCGCTTGTTTACTAGGTTATGGTGCCAACGCGGTTATTCCATATTTAGCACAACAAACGATTGCGCACTTAGCAGAGGATGGACATCTTAAAGGTTCTATTTCTGAAAATGTAGAAACCTATACAAATGTTTTATCTGAAGGTGTCATTAAAGTTATGGCTAAAATGGGTATTTCCACTGTTCAAAGTTATCAGGGTGCCCAAATCTTTGAAGCAGTGGGACTTTCTCAAGAAGTCATTGATGCTTATTTCACAGGTATGCAATCTAAACTATCAGGCTTAAGCATTGAACAAATTGATGAAGAAAACAAAGCACGTCAAAGTAGTCATAGTGAATATTTAGAACCAGGAAGTCTTTTCCAATGGCGCCAACAAGGCCAACATCATGTATTTAATCCGACAACGATTCATTTATTACAACATGCGTGTCGTGAAAATGATTATGAACAATTTAAAGCTTTTTCAAATGCAGTCCATGACAACAGAAAGGACCACTTACGTGACTTATTAGAATTTAAACCACAACGCTCTATTCCTATTAGCGAAGTGGAATCTGTAGAATCTATCGTTAAACGTTTTAACACTGGGGCAATGAGTTATGGTTCAATTTCTGAAGAAGCACATCAAACATTAGCGAAAGCTATGAACCGATTAGGCGGAAAAAGTAATAGTGGTGAAGGTGGAGAGAACCCTAAACGCTATGAAATCCAAGAGGACGGCAGTTATTTATCAAGCGCGATTAAACAAGTAGCCTCTGGACGTTTCGGTGTGACAAGTAATTACCTGCAACATGCGAAAGAATTACAAATTAAAGTAGCTCAAGGCGCTAAACCAGGGGAAGGTGGACAATTACCAGGTACTAAAGTCTACCCGTGGATTGCTGAGACACGTGGATCAACACCAGGTATTGGCTTAATTTCACCACCGCCACATCATGATATTTATTCAATTGAAGACTTAGCACAATTAATTCACGATTTGAAGAATGCGAACAAAGAAGCGAATATTGCCGTAAAACTTGTATCTAAATCAGGCATCGGTACTATTGCTTCAGGGGTAGCTAAAGCATTCGCAGATAAAATTGTTGTAAGTGGATACGATGGTGGAACAGGTGCGTCTCCTAAGACAAGTATTCAACATGCTGGATTACCATGGGAGCTAGGGTTAGCTGAAACACATCAAACATTGAAATTAAATCATTTACGTAGTCGTGTACGTTTAGAAACAGACGGTAAATTATTAACAGGTAGAGATGTGGCCTTAGCTTGTGCATTAGGCGCAGAAGAATTTGGCTTCGCGACTGCACCGCTTGTCGTTTTAGGTTGTATCATGATGCGCGTCTGTCATAACGACACATGTCCAGTAGGTATTGCCACTCAAAACCAAGACTTGAGAGCCTTATTCAGAGGTAAAGCTGATCATGTAGTTAACTTTATGCATTTTATTGCTGAAGAACTTAGAGAGGTTTTAGCTTCACTTGGTTTGAAAAAGGTGGAAGATTTAGTGGGACGAACAGATTTATTACAACGTTCTAGTGATATTAATTTTAAATCTAAAGCCGCATCACTTGATGTCACTAAATTATTACATTTAGTAGACGGACCAAACACAAAACAAATTTCTCAAGACCATCATTTAAATATTGGTTTCGATTTAAATTATCTATATAAAGACGCTAAACAAAGTATTGAAAATGGAGAAACATTCAAGGGGTATTACGTTGTAAATAATGAACAACGTGATGTGGGAGTTATAACAGGTAGTTATATTACACAACAGCATGGTAGTGAAGGTTTACCGGAACATACAATTATTGGTGAAACAACGGGCCATGCAGGTCAAAGCTTAGCAGCCTTTGCGCCTAAAGGATTATTGATTCATCACACTGGTGATGCCAACGACTATGTAGGTAAAGGGTTATCAGGCGGTACCGTTGTTGTAAAAGCACCTAATAAAGCACGAGAGAACGAAATTATCGCAGGAAATGTAAGTTTCTATGGTGCTTCACAAGGTAAAGCCTATATTAATGGTAAAGCTGGTGAACGTTTCTGTATCCGTAATAGTGGTGTAGACGTTGTAGTTGAAGGTATTGGTGACCATGGTTTGGAATACATGACTGGAGGCCACGTCATCATACTAGGCGACGTTGGTAAGAACTTCGGACAAGGTATGAGTGGTGGCGTCTGCTACATTTTCCCAAGTGATATTGAGACATTTAAACGCGTTAACGCTTTGCCGACATTAGCCTTTAAGAAAGTAAGTCATGACGAAGAACGAAATTTATTGAAAGAACATTATCACTTTACTCAAAGCACTAAAGCAGCGGCTATTTTACAAGATTTTGACCATGTAGCTGATAAAGTAGTCAAAGTTATTCCGAAGGATTACGAATTAATGATGCAAAAAATCGAGTTACAACGTCGTCGTTTGCCACAAGAGGAAGCGAAATTAGCGGCATTCTACGATGAAGGTACTTCAATTGATCAAAACTTACAACCGGCAGTTATTTATTAAAGAGAGGAAGAGCAATTATGGGCGAGTTTAAAGGGTTTATGAAGTATGAGAAACAGTCGTTATCCGAATTGTCGCTTGTTGATCGATTAAAAAATCACGATGCATTTCAACAGCGCTTTTCACGTGAGGAAGCCTCTATACAAGGCGCACGTTGTATGGATTGTGGTACGCCTTTTTGTCAAACGGGTCTTCCTTTTGGCCGGGAAACAATTGGATGTCCAATTGGCAACTATATTCCGGAGTGGAATGATTTGGTGTATCATCAAGATTTCAAAGGGGCCTACGAACGTTTAAGTGAAACTAATAATTTTCCTGATTTTACTGGACGCGTTTGCCCAGCACCATGTGAGAACTCATGTGTAATGAAGATTAACCGTGATTCCATAGCGATTAAAGGTATTGAACGTACGATTATAGATGAAGCTTTTGAAAATGGATGGGTCAAACCCAAACTTCCAAAAGTACGTAAAACCCAAAAAGTAGCCATCGTAGGAAGCGGACCAGCTGGACTAGCAGCCGCTGAAGAACTTAATTATATAGGCTATCAAGTTACAGTATTTGAAAAAGCAGCTGAACCAGGTGGATTACTCATGTACGGGATCCCTAACATGAAGTTAGACAAAGATGTGGTACGTCGACGTATTGCCTTAATGGAAGAAGCGGGCATAATATTTAAAACGAATGTGAACATAGGGGTAGACGTATCAAAAGAGGAATTAGAAGCGCGATTTGATGCGATTATCTTATGTACCGGAGCTCAAAAAGCACGCGATTTACCTTTAGAAGGACGTATGGGCCAAGGTATCCATTTTGCGATGGATTATCTGACAGAACAAACACAACTTCTCAACGGTGAAATTGACGAAGCTACCATTACGGCAAAAGATAAAAATGTCATTATTATTGGTGCAGGGGACACAGGTGCCGATTGTGTAGCGACCGCATTACGTGAAAATTGTAAGTCGATTGTACAATTTAACAAGTATACTAAAGCACCAGAAGAAATTACGTTTAAAACTAATACATCATGGCCGCTTCCTTTACCTGTCTTCAAAATGGATTATGCGCATAAAGAATATGAAACACGTTTCGGAAGAGAACCACGTGCTTATGGCGTTCAAACTATGCGCTATGATGTTGACCATATTGGAAATATTCGTGGAGTTTATACTCAAATCTTAGAAGAAACACCTGAAGGCATGGTAGTAGTCGATGGTACTGAAAGACATTGGCCAGCCGACTTAGTCTTACTTTCAATTGGATTTGAAGGTATTGAGCCTACAGTACCAAGAGAATTTGATATTGCTACTAAATTTAATAGAATTGTAGCGAATGACAAAGACTATCATACCAACCAAGAAAAGTTTTTCGCAGCAGGGGATGCGCGTCGAGGTCAAAGTTTAGTTGTCTGGGCAATTAAAGAAGGACGTGCCGTTGCTAAGTCAGTCGATAGTTATTTACAACAGAAAGTGCTAGTGTAAGTACTGCTTTTCAGCATGCTACTGACTTCATTTGTAAAGAAATGATTAAAAAAGTTTTAATACAGTAAAGAAAATGTTTGACTTCCAATGAACCATGTTATAAGATAGTTATTGTGTTCATTGGAGGAATACCCAAGTCCGGCTGAAGGGATCGGTCTTGAAAACCGACAGGGCCTTAACGGGCCGCGGGGGTTCGAATCCCTCTTCCTCCGCCATTATAATTAAAATCCAAGACTAATAAATATAAAAAGACAAGTACTCAATGTAGATTGAGTACTTGTCTTTTTTTGCTTCATGGGACCGCATAAGCACAAATATCATCTTTTTTCACCCAAATATATAAAACTAAATGTAAGCCTTTACAAAACTTGTCTAGACAAGTTATACTTTATGTATTAAAGATAAGGGAGTGAAAGGCGTGGCTGTCAAAAGACAAGATGTACAAGACATCGTTAAAGCAATTGGTGGCAAAGAAAATGTTGATACTGCAACCCATTGTGTAACTCGTTTGCGTTTAGTATTAAAAGACGATAATAAAGTTAATAAAGAAGCTTTAGATGACAATACGTTAGTAAAAGGCCAATTTAAAGCGGATAATCAATACCAAATTGTAATTGGTCCAGGAACAGTAGACGAAGTATATAAACAATTTATAAAAGAAACAGGTGCTGAAGAAGCCTCGAAAGATGAAGCAAAAGCAGCTGCAGCTAAAAAAGGTAACCCAGTACAAAGATTGATTAAATTATTAGGAGACATCTTTATTCCTATCTTACCTGCTTTAGTTACTGCCGGGCTTCTAATGGGGATTAATAACCTTTTAACAATGGAAAATCTATTTGGACCTAAGCCACTAGTAGAACAGTTCCCACAATTAGGGGATATCTCAAATATCATTAATGTTATAGCGAGTACCGCGTTTATCTTCTTACCAGCTTTAATTGGTTGGAGTAGTATGAAAGTCTTCGGCGGTAGTCCTATCTTAGGTTTGGTACTTGGCTTGATTTTAATGCATCCACAATTAGTATCACAATATGATATTGCGAAAGGGCATATCCCAACTTGGAACCTTTTCGGTTTAGAAATTAAACAGTTAAACTATCAAGGACAAGTCTTACCAGTATTAATTGCAGCTTATGTACTTTCACTCATTGAAAAAGCGCTTAACAAGGTCGTGCATGATTCTATTAAAATGCTCGTAGTAGGTCCAGTAGCGTTATTAATTACAGGATTCTTAGCGTTCATCATTATTGGACCGGTTGCTTTAGCAATTGGAACTGCCATCACTGGTGCGATTCAATTCGTCTTTGAACATGCTGGATGGTTAGGTGGCGCAATTTATGGTTTCTTCTATGCACCACTTGTTATCACAGGTTTACATCATATGTTCTTAGCAGTTGATTTCCAATTAATGGGAAGTAAATTAGGCGGTACATACTTATGGCCAATCGTTGCTATCTCTAATATTTGCCAAGGTTCAGCTGCATTTGGCGCATGGTTTATTTATAGACGTCGTAAAATGGCGAAAGAAGAAGGTTTAGCATTAACTTCAAGTGTTTCAGCATTTTTAGGCGTAACAGAACCCGCAATGTTTGGTGTGAACTTACCACTCAAAGTACCTTTCTTCGCTGCAATTTGTACTTCTGGCGTTTTAGGCGCAATTATCGGTGCAAATAGAGTATTAGGTAATGTAGGCGTTGGTGGTGTTCCAGCATTTATTTCAATTAAGAGTGAATATTGGTTTATTTATATTCCAATCACATTGCTTGCTGTTATAGTACCAGCAATCTTAACAATCATTTTCTCAAGATTTACTACGATTAAAGCTAAGAAAATGGTTGAAAATCCTGACGAAACAAAATAAGGGTAATGCACAACAATAAAGACGTTCACGTATTATTTTACAAGTACTTGGACGTCTTTTCGTTTTAATCATATTTACTATATATAAAGGTGGAATGAAAATGGCTCAACAAGACTGGAAAAAATCAGTAGTTTATCAAATTTATCCTAAATCATTTAATGATACCACTGGCAACGGCCAAGGGGATTTAAACGGTATTATTGAAAAATTAGACTACCTACAATATCTAGGTGTAGATTACATTTGGTTAACGCCAATTTACGAATCACCTATGAATGATAACGGCTATGATATTAGTAATTATTTTAAAATAAATGAACAGTTTGGCACGATAGAAGATTTCGAAACGTTAGTTAAAGAAGCCCATCAACGTGATTTAAAAGTAATGATGGACATTGTTATTAATCATACGTCTACAGAACATCAATGGTTTAAAGAAGCGATTAGCTCAAAAGATAATCCATATCGTGATTTTTATTTCTTTAGACCATCTCAAGATGGACCATCGACGAATTGGGAGTCTAAATTTGGTGGTAATGCTTGGCAATATGATGAACACACAGAAGAATATTACTTACATTTGTTTGACGTCACACAAGCAGATTTGAATTGGGATAATGAAACTGTCCGCAAAGCATTATACGATGTTGTTAATCATTGGATTGACTTTGGCGTAGATGGTTTCCGATTTGATGTCATTAACTTAATATCTAAAGGCGAATTTAAAGATTCACCTAAGATAGGTAAAGAATTTTACACAGATGGCCCACGTGTCCATGAGTATCTTCATGAACTAAATCGCAACACATTTGGAGATAAAGATATGATGACAGTAGGAGAAATGTCATCTACAACGATTGATAATTGTATTAAATACACGCAGCCTGAGCGCCAGGAATTAAGTAGTGTATTTAATTTCCATCATTTAAAAGTGGATTACGTAGATGGAGAAAAATGGACGAATGCGAAATTTGATTTTCTAAAATTAAAAGAAATTCTTATGGAATGGCAAGTAGGGATTAATAAAGATGGCGGCTGGAACGCTATCTTCTGGTGCAACCACGACCAACCTCGTGTAGTATCACGTTTCGGAGATGATTCAACTGAGGAGAACCGCCAAGCGAGTGCTAAGATGTTAGCAATTGCGCTTCATATGTTGCAAGGTACGCCTTATATTTATCAAGGTGAAGAAATTGGTATGACCGATCCGCACTTTGATTCTATTCAGCAATATCGCGATGTTGAGTCTTTAAATGCTTATGAAAATTTAAAACATAAAGGCATAGACGAAGAGGAAATTTTAACGATTTTAGGTCAAAAATCACGTGATAATTCACGTACACCAATTCAATGGACTTCAAACGAACAAGCTGGCTTCACAACGGGTACACCATGGATTGATATACCAAATAATATTAATAAAATAAATGTAGAAGACGCTATGGAAGATGAACATTCTATTTTACAAACGTATCGCCAACTTATCGCTCTACGTCATGAACATGATATTATTACTTATGGCGATATTGAGCCAATGTATATGGAACACCCTCAATTATTTATTTATCGACGTAACTATCAAAATCAATCTTGGTTAGTAATTGCTAACTTTTCAAAAGAAGCAGTTAAACTTCCAGATGAAATCGATACAAATGGGGATATTGTGATTCAAAATGGCACAGTGGAAAACGGTGAAATATCACCATTTGGCGCAATTGTGATTGAGCATTCATAATCATTGGCTAAGCAGACTGGTGGAGAAAAGATGGCACAACAAAAATTTATAACGATTTACGATGAATTAAAACAAGGTATCTTCGATGGTACTTACAGCTATGGTGATCAATTACCTTCTGAGCATGAATTAGTTGAGAAATATCATGCTTCGCGTGAAACAGTGAGGAAGGCACTGGAACTGTTAGCGAATGATGGGATGATTCAAAAGATTAGAGGCAAAGGTTCCATCGTCATTGACCAAGGTATGACGGAATTTCCTTTCTCGAATTTAATTAGTTTCAAAGAAGTGAAAGAAGAATTAGGCTTGAAACATACGACGAATGTCCTTCTTAATGAAGTGATTGAAGCGGATGCAGTGCCTCACGTTAAGAAGCACCTTAATTTAACGCAGAATCAACCGCTTATTCATATTATAAGAAGCCGTAGCGTGAATGGCATAGTAAAGATTCTAGATGAAGATTATTTCTTAACTTCGATAGTCCCATCTATTACTGATCAAGTAGCGAAAGACTCAATCTATCATTATTTGGAAGCGGAATTAGGTTTAGAAATTAGTTATTCCAATAAAGCGATTACATTCGAGCCATTTACTGAGTGTGAATACGATGTTTTTGGAAAAGTGCAGCCCCCATACACGGCGACGGTAAGAAGTATTGTTTATTTAAAAGATACAACACAATTCCAATACAATGTGTCTAAACACTTAGCAACAGAATTTAAATTTAATGAATTTTCAAGAAGACATACGAAATAAAAGGCGTTATAGAAGAGCACGAAAGGCATATATCAATAGCTCAGGATTCTTCGTAACATTATGCTTGCATTTAGTCGATTATTTATAGTATTATTAAACTTACCGTGCTAGGTGGGGAGGTAGCGGTTCCCTGTACTCGAAATCCGCTTTATGCGAGACTTAATTCCTTCGTTGAGGGTGTGTCTTTGTGAAGTCTGCCCGAAGCACGAGGTGTTTGAAGATTTCGGTCCTATGCAATATGAACCCATGAACCATGTCAGGTCCTGACGGAAGCAGCATTAAGTGGATCCTCATATGTGCCGTAGGGTAGCCGAGATTTAGCTATCGACTTCGGTAACGTTTATGATACACACTCGATTCGAAGGTGCGCGGTTTTTTTATATTTAAAATGCACAACTTATACATAGATAACTAGATAATCAACCCTTATTTGATGATAAACGAAAGGGTTTGTTTTCAGTCTGAGGTGACTTTAATTTAAAGTCACCTCTTTTTTGTATAGAATAAAGAAGTATAATATTTATATGTGAAATAAAGAGGCATGGAGTTTTATCAACATTGGGGCCTTTTCAAAATAGAGAAGCGTTAAAGATATACGAATAGGGGGATAATGGATGCAAATCTATTTAAGCACTTTAACTGAAACGGACTATGCTGCGACATTAGATAAAATTGAAGAAAGCTATAATCAACACGCAAATCAAAATGGTGCGTCACAACGTCAGCTTGTAGCGCGTTTACGACAAGCGGAAACTTATAACTATGAGCTAGAAGTGATTGCTAAAAATGAAAATGGAGAAATCATCGGTCACATCATGTTAAGTGAAGTTAACCTTGTTACAGAGGATAATAAATATAAAGCTTTAGAACTCGTGTCTCTTATTGTAGACGAACGTATACAGAATCAAGGATTAGGCAAAGCGTTAGTTCAAGCCATTGAAGAACGCGCTAAATCGCAGCATTACACTACAATCATAGTGGGATGTAGTCCAGATTATTTTGAAAAGATAGGATATGAACGTGCAGATGTGCATCATATTTTCTCAAAAGAAACAAATGAAGATAAATTACGTGTGAAATTCTTATGGGATCAGTTAAATGATTATCCCCATGGTACAGTGCGTAATGCAGATATAATATAAAATTGAGTTAAGTCTAAGAAAGTAAGGCATGATATAATATAACGTAATTGTTAACGGAGGTGCGAATGTGAATTATCAAGCTTTATATCGAATGTTTAGACCTCAAAGTTTCGAAGACGTTGTAGGTCAAGAACATGTAACGAAAACGTTACGTAATGCTATTTCAAAAGGAAAACAATCTCATGCCTATATATTTAGCGGTCCAAGAGGTACAGGTAAAACAAGTATTGCCAAAGTATTTGCTAAAGCGATTAACTGTTTGAACCCTCATGATGGAGAGCCGTGTAATGAGTGTGCTATCTGTAAAGGGATTACCCAAGGCACAAATGGAGACGTTATCGAAATTGATGCGGCCAGTAATAACGGTGTAGACGAGATTAGAAATATTAGAGATAAAGTAAAATACGCGCCTAGTGAATCAAAATATAAAGTATATATTATTGACGAGGTTCATATGCTTACGACAGGAGCCTTCAATGCATTACTAAAAACGCTTGAAGAACCTCCTGCACATGCGATTTTTATATTAGCAACAACTGAACCACATAAAATTCCTCCCACTATCATTTCACGTGCACAACGTTTTGATTTTAAAGCGATAGGCACAGATCAAATTATAGAGCGATTACGTTTTGTGGCTGAGGAACAGGAATTACAATATGATGATGCTGCCCTTGAATTTATTGCGAAAGCGTCTGAAGGCGGTATGCGTGATGCATTAAGTATTATGGACCAGGCTATCGCATTCGGTGATGAGCACCTAACATTGCAGGACGTATTAGACGTAACAGGTAGCGTTGATGAAGCGGCATTAAACGACTTATTTAAAGAAGTGGTTGATGGTAATGTGAAAGAAGCCTTCGCGCGTTATCATCGCTTTATCGCAGAAGGTAAAGAGGTTAATCGTCTAATTAATGATATGATTTATTTCGTGCGTGATACGATTATGAATAAAACGGTTGAAGGTGAAACAGAATATGATGCCTTAATTCGTTTCGATTTAGAAACGTTATACCATTTAATTGATATCATTAATGACACGTTAGTCTCAATTCGCTTTAGTGTTAACCAGAATGTGCATTTTGAGGTTTTATTGGTGAAAATTGCTGAAATGATAAAAAATCAACCAGAAAATGTCCAAAACGTAGCTACAACCCAAGTAGCTGCAGAACCTCATAATGAAGTGTTATTACAAAGAATGGAACAACTTGAAAATGAATTAAAAACGTTAAAAGCGCAAGGTATCACACAACCTAGTAATAAAACTAACTCAACTCAAGCGAATAATAGAGGAAAACGTGCAAATAAAAATCCTTTCTCTATGACTCAAATCGCTAAAGTTTTAGATGAGGCTAATAAAGAAGATATTCAATTATTAAAAAAACATTGGCAAGAAGTTATTGATTACGCTAAAAGTAACGATAAAAAATCATTAGTTAGCTTATTACAGAATTCTGTGCCAGTTGCAGCGAGTGCTAAACGTGTTTTAGTTCAGTTTGATGAAGAAATTCATTGCGAGATTGTTAATAGAGATGAAGAAAAACGTAGTAACATTGAAAATGTAGTTAGAAATATTATCAATAAAGACGTAGAGGTAGTGGGCGTGCCATCTGATCAATGGATGCGCGTACGTTCAGAATACCTTAACAATCGAAGAAATAATGACAGTGAAGAAAGTAAAGAAGCTAATAAGAATGAAGAAAAAGAAATAGATGTGGCTCAAAAAGCACGCGATTTATTTGGCGAAGAAACAGTTAATTTAATAGATGAATAAACTGTATTTTTAAAGACAGAAGTGTCTAAAAGTAATAATGATGGACGTTAGAGTGGATAAATAGTGATACATGACAATGATAATAAACGCATGTATAATAAATTATAAATCAAAAGTAAATATTCATATATTTAAGGAGGAAATGATATTATGCGCGGCGGCGGAAATATGCAACAAATGATGAAACAAATGCAAAAAATGCAAAAGAAAATGGCTCAAGAACAAGAAAAACTTAAAGAAGAACGTATTGTAGGTACTGCTGGTGGCGGCATGGTTGCTGTAACAGTTACTGGACATAAAGAAGTTGTAGATGTAGAAATTAAAGAAGAAGCAGTAGATCCAGACGATATCGAAATGCTACAAGATTTAGTTTTAGCAGCTACAAACGAGGCTATGAACAAAGCGGACGATTTAACACAAGAACGTTTAGGCAAACATACTCAAGGCTTAAATATTCCAGGAATGTAAGAATAGATGCATTATCCAGAACCCATATCTAAATTAATAGATAGTTTTATGAAACTGCCAGGCATTGGTCCCAAGACGGCTCAACGTCTGGCATTTCATACTTTAGATATGAAAGAAGACGATGTTGTCCAATTTGCTAAAGCCTTAGTAGATGTTAAACGAGAACTTACTTATTGTAGCGTATGTGGTCATATCACTGAAAATGACCCTTGCTACATTTGTGAAGATAAACAAAGAGACCGTTCAGTTATTTGTGTAGTTGAAGATGATAAAGACGTCATTGCTATGGAAAAAATGAGAGAATATAAAGGACTTTATCATGTATTACATGGATCAATTTCACCAATGGATGGTATTGGCCCTGAAGACATCAATATTCCTACTTTAATAGATAGACTAAAAGATGAAGAAGTAAAAGAACTTATTCTAGCTATGAATCCAAACCTTGAAGGCGAGTCAACAGCTATGTATATTTCAAGGTTAGTTAAACCTATTGGTATAAAAGTTACGAGACTAGCGCAAGGACTCTCAGTAGGTGGAGACTTAGAGTATGCTGATGAAGTTACACTTTCAAAAGCTATCGCAGGTAGAACAGAAATGTAAGAAGAATTGAGCCACTATTTATAGAAGAAACTGTTTCAAGTTAGTGCTAATACTAATGAAATGAGCCGTCCTTCTAAAAAATAGTGGTTTTTTAAAATTTATTTATAGAAATTGTAAATTTTTTAAAGTTTGTATTTATAGTGATTTAAACGCGGATAATAGGGTATTATATATGTTATTAAACATGTTAAACGTACTTTTATGTTATATCTAATAATTAAAGTTCGGTTATTAAGGTAAAAACGACCATCCTTAATCGGGAAGGTGTAATTTTTACCGTTGTGAAATGCTCGAAAAGCCTGTATAGTATATATATCTGTTGAGCGGAACAAATCAACGAACATTAAAATTACTTCAAAAATTAAATAAAAAAAGTTGTTGACTTTCTAGTCGATAGCGAGTATAATTAATTCTTGTGGTAAAGAAATGAACATTGAAAACTGAATGACAATATGTCAACGTTAATTCCAATAAATGTAACTTTAAGTTACAAACACTATTTAGTTTTATGAGCTAATCA
>NZ_PPRC01000009.1 GCF_002902565.1 Staphylococcus petrasii
GAATAAGTATGTTTAATAACTTATTGTATTGTTCTTTTTTTGCAGAATTACAAACTACATTTTCAAAAAAAGTTAAAAAATAAACACGCCTACTCTATGTCTATAAGGAAAGTTAGAGTAAACGCGTTTATGAAGTTAACTGGTTAGTTATCTAAATTACTATTTAATATATCTGAAGCTTGCTGTTTAGAAGAATCATTTGGAATAAAGTACCATAGGCCATCACTTTGAATACCGCCTTGGCCTTCTAATTGATGACGATTTACAGTATTATTGGCATCTTTATAATTACTTCTAATTGCATTCATATCACTTAAAGTTAAGTCTGTAGTTACATTCTTTTGAATTTCTCCTATTAATGAAGGGAAATGTGTCAATGCAGAAGCACTAGTCATTTTATTAGCCATCGCTTGTAATACAAGCTGTTGACGTTCTTGACGACCGAAGTCTCCGCCTGCCCCTTCTTCTTTACGACTTCTGATGAATTCCATAGCCGTTTTACCATCGACATGCGTTTTTTGACCTTTAGTAAACTGTGTACCGTTTACAGTAAATGTATCGTTACTTACTACATCTACGCCACCTAAAGCATCAATCATCTCATGTAGTCCGTCCATATCAACAGTAGCGTAATGGTCCACGGGTACATTCATTAATTTCTCTATAGATTTAACCGCCATTGTTGGTCCGCCATAAGCGTAGGCATGATTAATCTTTTCTGTAGTATTATGTCCTACAATTTGTGCTTGTGTATCACGCGGGATACTTACAATTTCTGTCGTCTTTTTCGCTGGATTTATCGATAACAACATAATTGTGTCACTACGTTCCCCATCATTTGCACTTTTACGTTGGGCGTCTGAATCGACACCAAATAATGCGATTGTAAATGGATCGCCGTTATTTAAGTTGACATTTTTAGAACGTAATTCTGAGTGTTGACGATTTAAAGGGTTATGAATTTTGTCCCCAGTAATGTAAATACTGGCTCCTATGAATATAACTGCTGCAACGGCTAATACAACTAAAATTCCAATTAGCCATAGTAGAATCTTTACGGGCAGGCTCATTTTATTTCGAGTGCTACGCATCCTACCACTCCTATCTTATTTTGTGAAATATATATCTATATCATTATATATTAAAATTATTTATTTTCTATACATCTCAAGTTGTAATTTTCACAAAAATAAGATAAACTGTGTGCTATTTTAAATAACCGCTTCCTTCATTTAAAATAGATAACATTTCTTCATAGCAACCTTTATTACTGATAATAAATGGTCCACCTTTAGCATAGTCTAATGGTCCTCCGTCAAGGCGAGTTATCTTCAAGCCTAGTTGTTTAGCAAATAAGAATTGTACCGAAATATCCCATGGCTTAGGATCCGTATTAAAGTGTGCGCCAAATTGACCTTTAATAACTCGTATTGAATCTAAACCACATGAACCGATATATCTCACACCAAATGCCGCATCATATAGTGCTTTATTGGCACGATCATTAATATATTCAGAGCCAAAAGAAATAACTGCGTCTTCTAATTTTACTTCTTTTGGTGGTTGTAAAGGTTGGTCGTTCATGTAAGCGCCTTGACCTTTAATCGCTTTATAAAGTTTTCTATGTGGATAATCATATATATAGGAAAGTTGTGGTTCTCCATTTTCAAAATAAGCTAAAATAATACAATAATCTTCCTGTTGTTTAACTAAGTTAGCTGTACCGTCAATCGGATCCATAATCCATAAGTGGCCTTCATATGGCTTAATCGAATCATTATTTTTTTCTTCGCCTAACAATTGATGACCAGGAAAATGTTCATTAAGATATTCCTCAAATTGTTGTTGCAATTGTTTATCAACATTTGTTACTAAATCAAAGCGGTCCACTTTAGTGTCTGTAGTCATTTCAGCAATTAAATTAGGTATCACATTGTCTAAATGTTCAAGCCATTGTGCAATGTGTTGATCGATATGTTGAAGTTGGTTTAGTTCCATCTCTTGCACCTCATTTATATTATTTCATTTTATTTTATCTCAAAATCATATTTCTTTATAGATTTAACTGTAGAAATAAAAAAATCGGCTAGTCATCTGCTAGCCGACAAATAGAAAGGAAAGTAAGTAATAAATATTGAAGATGTTTCGATGTAACCCGAACGATTCACAATAAGCTATCTGTTATATAGCTTCTACCCCTTTGTTTGAATTCGTTCTCCCCTGTTACAAATATTATATTAGCATAAAAGTACTATATATGTAAGCGTTTTCCAAATAAAATATGTTTATTTTTACACCTAAAATCTACTAATAGGCATTAAATGTCTTACATCTCAGTCTTATGTTATAATTAATGTAATATGTAATGTCTGCGGGCGGTGAAAATATTGAATAAACAAGAAAGACAAAATCAAATTATTTTAGCTATACAACAAGGACATAAAGTTAAAGCTTCAGAATTAGCGCAACAATTTAATGTCTCAGTGCGTACAATCACTCGAGATATGGCTGAATTAGAGGCAAAAGGTGTTCAACTTTACACTTCTAAAGGCAAACGTGGAGGCTATGCGATTCATAATGCCGAAGAAAGTATTCAACTTAACTTAAATGAACAACAAATCATTGCCTTATTTTTAACTTTAATTGAAAGTAGATCTTATTCAACGTTGCCTTATACTGACTCAATTGAAACCATTATCAACCAATGTCTCAATTTGTCTAATGTTCGACTTCGCCATTCATTAAGACACATGAATGATTTCATCAAATTTGAAGATACTCAGGATATTACATTGCCTAAATTATTCGCTGACATTTTAATTTATAGTAATGAACGTCACGTCATGCTAATTGATTTTCAAGAAGAGGATAAATTTATCGCTGAGAATATTATTTTTATAGGCTTACTTTGTCGCAATGGTACATGGTTAGCTATCATTTATGAAATAGGTTCTGGTCGCACGCGCGAATTACCGGTACTTGATATATATGATATTTCTTATTCTTTTGAAAAAACGATTAAAACTTACGATATTACTATTGATAACTATGCTGAATTTTTAAATCCAGTCGAGGAGGAAGAACAGTAATTTTTCATAATGCGTTTTTCTTACTCGATTGGCCTATTCTTCATCTCCCCGCTTCACTTCCCTCATTTTCCTAAAAGGAGCAACGCAATGACAAACTCTCAACTACCTATTAACTATCAACATAATTTAATAGAATTACTGACACTTATTGAAAAAATAAAATACTACTATTTCATGGAACCAAAACTACTCATTCAAGCTATTGAACAATTTAATATAACTGTGGACGCATATTATTCAGAAGCAACTATACAACAGCAAGAACATAATGCTAATCCCACTATGCCTCTATCTTCCGCTTCTCCCTTTACTACTTATCAAAACTTACTTCATTCACTACACCAACAACCTCTTCACCACTTTCAACAAGGCGAATTGCTCTATGATTTACATGAACGTCATCGTCGTATCTATCAAACTTATATCACTATTCAAAGCATGTTTAACGAATTATAAACATCAGTCTATTTTTGAAAAGGAGCCATCCCCTAACGTAAATTGTCTTTACACTGGCAACACGATATAATGAGGCTAGATTAATGTAACTTAGGAGGCAGCATTATGTTGGGTTTCTCAGTGTACTTAGGTGAGCCGTTAAATAAAGAATATATTTTAAAAATGATAGGCAAAGGTTACCGTTATATATTTACATCTTTACAAATTCCTGAGGAGAATGAAGAAACGAAATTGACATATTTGAGAGAATTATGCCAATTATTACAGGACACGCCTGTAACCTACATTATTGATCTCAATCCTTCTTTACTTAATCAACAACTTTACAGTTTTTTACAACAGTATCCAAATGGGGATTTTGCAATCAGAATAGATGACCATTTAAATATGGCTCTAATGCATGAACTTTACACACATAATTTAAAATGTTGTTTTAATGCTAGCACAATGACTTCAGATATACTTAAATCAATCTACACTCAAGAACATTTACCTGAAATATTATACTGCCATAATTATTATCCGAGACCAGATACTGGCCTATCACTGAGTAGTGTAAAAGAACGTAATCAATTAATTACTCAATATGATAAAGATGCGCAGATTCTTGCTTTTATTCCAGGTACTACACTAAGAGGACCTTTATTCAAAGGTTTACCTACTATAGAACATCATAGATCAACACCTACATTAGTAGCTGCACATTCATTACTTACAATCGGTATCCATCACATTATGATTGGCGATTTAGCTATTAGCGATGATAAAGCTAATGCCTTAGCACAAATGATACTTCATCGCCATTTCGTTATTAGGGTTTCATCTTATTCTTCTGCCTATGCAGAACTCATATTTAGAACACATACATCGCGCATTGATGCTCCGGAGCATCTTATTCGATCCAAAGATTCGAGAGCGATCAACCATCTTACTATTGAACCAGATCATCACCATGACCGCGTGCGCCAGAGAGGTACCATTACAATCGATAACCTTTTAAATCAGCGCTATGAAGGCGAACTTCAAATTATTAAATCAGAGTTGCCTAGTCATCCCAACATTAATCATGTTGCTACTGTTTCATCTGAAGATTTATATATTCTTGATTTGATTCAACCTGGCGACACATTTGAGATTATTTCTGAAAAGGAGGACTGTCTATGGAACACTTAACAACTGAAAGCAGAAATCAGCATACTATGCATTTAGACGAAATGTCTATCGCAGAAGCACTAAATACAATGAATCAAGAGGATCAACAAGTGGCGCAAGCTGTAGCACAAACCTTGCCACAATTACGCGACGTTATTGAACAAACAATCCAACGTTTCCGTAGTCACGGTCGCCTTATTTATATCGGTGCAGGTACAAGTGGTCGCCTGGGCGTATTGGACGCTGCAGAGTGTGTTCCTACATTTAATACTCAACCTACAGAAGTTGTGGGTATTATTGCAGGCGGACAACAAGCGATGACTGAAGCGATAGAAGGTGCGGAAGATAACACTGAAATGGGTGCTCATGATTTACAAGATATTCATTTAACTGAAAAAGATATAGTAATCGGTATTTCAGCGAGCGGTCGTACGCCTTACGTTAAAGGTGCACTTGAATATGCGAATTCATTAAATGCAATGACAGTCGCATTATCATGTAACACTAATAGTGAGATTAGCAAATTAGCACAGTTCCCTCTTGAAGTACCAGTGGGTCCTGAAGTATTAGCTGGCTCAACTCGATTGAAATCTGGTACCGCTCAAAAGCTCGTTCTAAATATGATTTCTACATTAACTATGATTGGCATTGGAAAAGTGTATGATAACTTAATGGTTGATGTAAAACCAACAAATTATAAATTAGAGCAACGTTCTATTCATATTATTGAAGATATTTGTGGCTTGAGTTATGAAGAAGCTTTAGATTTATATGAACAATCTGATTCTAATTTAAAAGTTGCCATTGTAATGAACTTATGTGATACCACTAAAGAAGACGCTAAATTAAGATTATTAAATCACAACGGAGTGATTAAACAAGCTATCAAATCTTAAGGAGGCACTGCGTATGAACAAAGAACAACGACTCGCCCATGACATTTTGGATGCTGTGGGCGGAATTGAAAACGTTAGTAATATTATTCATTGTATGACACGTGTGCGTTTAAAAATTATTGATGATAATAAAATTGATTACACTGAGTTAAAAAAGACCGATGGCGTACTTGGCGTTGTGAAAGATGAACGTCTTCAAGTCGTCGTCGGCCCTGGAACTGTCAATAAAGTTGCACAAGAGATGGCTAAAGTGAGCGGCACTCAATTAGGTGAAGATATCTCTCACGAACAAAACCACAAGCAACGTATTGAACAACAAGCTCAAGAAAATAAAGCTTCTTATACTAATAAACGTAAACAAAGCAAAATGAACCAAGTTTTAAAAACGATTGCTAATATTTTCATTCCTTTAATCCCAGCATTTATTGGTGCTGGTTTAATCGGCGGTATTGCTGCTGTTCTTAATAACTTCATCACTGCTGGTACGATATCTGCTGACTGGGTAAAACAATTGGTTGCGGTATTAAATGTAATTAAAGATGGAATGTTAGCATACTTAGCTATCTTTACTGGCTTTAATGCTGCCAAAGTCTTCGGGGCTACACCAGGTTTAGGTGGCGTTATCGGGGGTACCACATTACTAACAGGAATTACTCCAGAACATCCGATTAAAAATATTTTTACGGGTGACCCTTTACTTGCAGGCCAAGGCGGTATTATCGGGGTTATCCTAGCAGTATGGTTACTAAGCTTGATTGAAAAAAGATTACACAAAGTGGTACCAAATTCAATTGATATAATCGTAACTCCTACTATTTCACTATTAATAATCGGTCTATTAACTATATTTGTTATTATGCCTATTGCTGGCTTTATTTCAGATGGTTTAGTGGGCGTTGTCAATTGGGTCATCGGCGTAGGTGGACCATTTAGTGGCTTTATCATTGGTGCTTTCTTCCTACCACTCGTCATGTTAGGATTGCATCATATTTTCACCCCGATCCACATTGAATTGATTAATCAATCAGGCGCTACATATTTATTACCTATAGCAGCGATGGCTGGTGCTGGACAAGTAGGTGCTGCCCTTGCACTTTGGGTAAGATGTAAAAAGAATACAACTTTACGTAATGCTATTAAAGGTGCTTTACCAGTCGGCTTCTTAGGTATTGGTGAACCACTTATTTATGGGGTTACCCTTCCTTTAGGACGTCCATTTATTACGGCATGTATTGGTGGCGGTATTGGAGGAGCGGTGATTGGAGGTATCGGTCACATTGGTGCTACAGCTATTGGACCTAGTGGTATCTCTTTATTACCTTTAATCGCACATCAAAAATATCTTGGCTATATTATTGGCTTAATCTCTGCCTATATTGGAGGATTTGTGTTCACATATTTCTTCGGTACGACTAAAGAAATGAGAAACTTAGACAAATTAGGTGATTAGATGACAAATATTTTATATATCATTGATGAGAATTATAGTTCATTTTCCAAAAATGAGAAAAAATTATCACGCTTCATATTAAATTCACCACATGCCCTCTTACGAATGTCCAATCAAGAGGTCGCTGAAGAGCTAAACATTAGTGTGTCAACATTGAACCGATTTAGTCAGAAATTGATGAATGCAAGCTTTCAAGTGCTTAGAGATGAATTAAAAACTTTATTCCCAAAACAAGTCACACCTTATAATATAGAACTTGTGAACAACGAACCTGTCGAGACATTGAAAAAGAAACTAAGCGCACGTGCAGAAGAAGCATTAAAGAAAAGTGCGAGATTTACAGACGATAGTACCATTGATAAGATTTGCGAAAAATTTAATCAATCAGAAACGGTTTTTATCTTTGGATACGGCGCTTCTTACGTTTGTGCCACTGATTTGTATCAAAAATTATCACGTGTAGGTTTAAACATTCAACTTATTCAAGAGACACATCTGTTTACAACGATGTTATCGACGCACAGCGATAAAGATTGTGTAGTCTTTATTACTAATAATGGTGAACAAAGCGAATTGCAAGCAATGGCGAAAGTCGTTTCTGACTATCATATCCCTATTATTGCAATTACAAGTTCTGATAATAATCCAGTAGCACGTCAGTCTGACCTTGTGTTAACTTACGGCCACTCTGATGAAAATGATTTACGCATGGGTGCAACAACATCTTTATTCGCACAAATGTTTACAATTGATGTACTATTTTATCGCTACGTCGCGTTGAATTATCAATCTTCATTAGATTATATTACTCAATCAAAAATGGCATTAGATAATTATCGAAAACATTTATCAAATATAGAATTTAAACATTAAGAAAGTATAAAAAGGCGGTGAATAAGATTCACCGCCTTTGATTATTAGATAAATAACTATTTTAAATCAGACTGAAAGAAAACCTTTGTCAATCGAGGAGGCGAAATACGTAACGACGGGAGTTTACTACTGACTAATAGGAACACCTGAGCTAAAGCTCATGTGTAAGTACCACTAACTTCTAAAGAAGAAGTGGTGCTTTAAGGCACGTATAAGCCGACAAAGAGTGAAAAAGTTTGTCTACAGTCTGAAAGGCGGTGAACTCTTGTTCACCGCCTTTCTTGAATAATGTGTTGTTTATAGTTTATTTATATTTTCAGTTTTTTTATTTAACTTTACGTGATGGATCATTTTTGTGGTGTCCACGGATGAAATAGTAAACCGTTACGCCAGCTAAGAAAATGATACCGATAATTACAGATGCTACAGTTTCTTTGTTGAATAACATACCTACAAGTACTACTAATAAGAAAATAATTGTAATAATACTTGCTGGAATACCACCAGGCATTTTGAATGGATGTCCTTCAACTTTTTCAGGGTGTAACTGTCTGAAACGAATATGACTGATTAAAATCATAAACCAAGGAATCATACCTGGTAAAATTGAAGCACTGTATACATATACGAAAATGCTGTCTGCACCTTTAATGAATAAAGGAAGAATAACATTTAATAATGCTCCAATTAAGATACCAATTGCAATGGCTAATACCGGGTAGAATGGTACACCATTTTTCATAACGCGAGTGAAGATTTTAGGCATTTGACCTTTTTGAGCTAATGTATAAATCATACGGCTCGCACTGAAGATACCTGAGTTACAGCCTGATAATGCAGCTGTTAATACTACAAAGTTGATTAAACCTGCTGCGAAAGTGATACCAATTTTAGCAAATGTTGCTACGAATGGGCTACCAATGTTTCCTAATTGATCCCATGGGTAGATAGAAACAATTACAAAAATAGCACCAATATAGAAGATTAAAATACGCCAGATAACACCGTTAACCGCACTTTTAATATTCTTTTGAGGATCTTTAGTTTCCCCTGCAGTAATACCGATTAATTCAACACCTTGGTATGAACCAATAACGATTGATAATGCAAAGAAGAATCCTACAAAACCGTTTGGCATGAAACCACCGTGAGACCATAAATTAGAAATACCAATTGGATGGCCACCGTTACCAATACCAAAGAAGATTAAACCAAAACCTGCAATAATCATTAATAAGATTGTTACTACTTTAATCATTGCAAACCAGAATTCAAATTCACCGAATGCTTTAACAGATGTTAAGTTTGCTGCTAATAAAAGTAATACTGCAATAACACCTGGAATCCAACCTGGTAAATGTGGGAACCAATAGTTCATGTATTCACCAACGGCAATAACTTCACTCATACCTACTACAATCCACTGGAATATATTACTCCATGCTGTCATGTAACCAGCTGCTGGATGGATATAATCACTTGCGAACGTTGCGAAAGATCCAGTAGTTGGATTTAAGTAAATCATTTCCCCCATTGCTCTCATGATTAAAAATAAAAAGATACCTGCGATTAAATACGCAAAGATAACTGAGGGACCAGTCCACTTAATTGTACTAGTTGCTCCCATAAATAAACCAACACCGATAGTCCCACCAAGCGCTATCATTCTAATTTGACGTGCACTTAGCCCCCTATGTAATTCATTGTTATCCATATAAAATAACCCCATCTCTATTTAATCTAAGGTGGAATAGTTTTATTTTTCAGAAAACCTTATTTTTGCTTTCCCTCTTTCCCTAAAAAAACATCCTTTACCTTATTGAAGATATTATACTATAATTTGACAAAATTAAAACAAAAATTTTACAAATTTTTGAAATCGCTTCCATTCCTATCATGATTAGTGTTTGCAAATTTTCAAAAACGTTGATTTTACGCCTTTTTAACGCTTTAAAGCGAGTTACTTTTTACATATTTTTTTATTGGAAAATTTCACTTTTTTAAAATATTACTATTGCTTAGTTAAATTTAATGTTAATTTTTTTAACAATTAGATATATCGATTTCGTTAAAATAGAATATGTTATACTCTTCATAGATTAATTAAGGGAGCATATTAAAATGCAAACATTAGTAAAAAAGAGTGCTACATTATCAGTATTCTTTGGTATTATATTTTTCTTATTAAATTATTTTTCAGCTAAACATGATACAATAAGTCCTTTGCTTATTAGAACATTATTAGCAACGTTAACTTTTTTTGTACTATATATTATTGTTTTTTCAATTTTTAATTCTGATGCGTGCAAGATTAAGTTTGGAATAACAATACCTATTTCAATAGTCATTTTCTTAATTATTGGTGCATTATTTTTCACTATTCAAATTGGTGTGATAATCGGATTAATTGTAGGTCTTATTGCTGGATTTATATGGGAGTTCATTGAAAAAAGAAATGGAGGTATGCATTAATGTCGGTTATGATAGGTATCGTTTTAATCATAGTGTTATTATTGCTTAGTTTAATTCCAAACTATAAAGCAATGAAACAAGCTCAATCTCAAGGAGTAAAAAGTACACGTTTTACTATAATGGTAGGTGTTGATTTAATACTGATTGTACTATTAGTAGTCACTATTATTTTAAAATTAATTATTTAAACCAAATATTAAAAGCCTTAACGTCATTTCATATGTGTACGAAATGATGTTAAGGCTTATCTTTTAAATTCTACCTTGTAATAGCAGAAAATAACCTATCGTTGCTAAAATCAAATAAATAATAGTACCAACTATAAATGAACGAAGTTGTACTTTAAACGGAATATGCTTACTAAATATAGGTCCTAACACTAAATTACCAATACCAATAATAATGGGTCCGGCTAAGAAGAATAAGATAATTTGCCAAGACATATATCCTTACTCCTTATCCTTTTCAAAAAAGCGAGAAATAATTTCATCAAAATTTAAATCTTTACCCACATATGGAATAGATGAAAAATCTTGCGCTTCAGTCATTTCATTTGTATTAATAATCACATCAAGACCTGCATTTGTAGCCCCTGTGGCACCATTAGCTGAATCTTCGATAGCTAAACAATGCGCTGGTGAATAATTAAGCTGTTGGACTGCAGTTAAATATAATTCTGGATCTGGTTTCACCGCTTCTACATCTTCACGTCCAACAATTACATCAATATACTCATCTAATCCTAACTTTTGCACAGTAGGCAAAATATCTTTTTTATAACTGCTTGTCGCTATCGCCATAGGAATATGACGTTGTTTTAAATACGCCATTAACTTAGCGATGGTTTCTATCATTTCAAGTTCATGACTTGTTTGATTGTGTTCATCGTAAATTTTTTGTTTATTATCTTGTCCTATTTGTGTTTCAAGATAATCATGCAATCCCTGTGCATGCCCACCAATATGACTACGATAAAATTCTAATGTCACAGGTTCAACTTGATGATGGTTTAAATGTTTATTAATGATTTCAAATAAGTGTTTTTCTGTATCAATAATGGTGCCATCGAAATCGAATACGACTGCTTTATACATATGATTGCTCCTTTAAACTTTACAATTATAATTAAGTTTAACATATGCAATTAGCCAGTTCATGCTTCATTTTCCGAAAATTAAAAAACAAAACTTAAGATTATTAAAAATCTGAAAATTTAAATAATTGTTGTGTAATTATACTTAAACGTTTAAATATGGTTAAGATTATATTACAAAAGAATTAAATTAAAGTTCGTTCGAAAGTCCTAGTGATAATATTCAAAAAGAGTGATACAATCAGTGTGTATTAATGAACGGCGTACGATTATTTAAGTCTTTATAGCTAAATGCGTTCTACATATAATAAAAAAATCAGGAGGTCATTGCATGTTGTTAGATAAATTCGAAACTTACATTATCAACATTGTAGGTTTGAAATCTAGATCAACTAGAAAAAATTTAATCAAAGTTTGCAAAGATGTTAAGTTTTGCGACTCTTTCCAATACTCTATTATTAAACACAATAATATCCCAGCTTTAGAAGTAAGCTTGCCTAAACAACAGCTTCCCTACTTCATTAGCTTTTTAAGTTTTTATCAATTCTCAATTTACCAAATTCTTTCACCTAAGCGTTTAAATACGCTATTAGATTCAGAGCAATCTTATCAATCTTCTAAACGATTTGATGTCGCTATTGATGGCCTCCAAGATGCATTTATTAAAGATAAAGTAATTGATATTATGACTTATTTCTCAAATCACTTCGATATTAAATATACATTGAACAATAACTGCGCAAGTGTATGTTGCCCGCCTGAAGTTTTCACTAAATTATTACAAACTATTGCTTGCCGCAATATTGATATTTTATCAGCTACGTATAAAACACATGTGATGCATAAAGCAAACATTTCGTAATAAAAGAAACACACTAAAAAGCGTACATGACCATGGCATAAAGTAATTGATTAAATTGAAAAGACAATTTCTATTAAATGATATAGAAATTGTCTTTTTTTAATTTCAAATGTAAACTTACAAATGAATAAATTATATTTTGGCGAGACTCTTATGATATTTATTAATGAACATAAATAAGTTCTAAGATAGATTACGAAGTGTAGTTGTGAAGACTCCTAGGGGAGCAGTGCTAGTCGAAGACTACAGGCTGAGACAGCACCCCTGGAAAGCGAAACAACTAAAACGAGTAAGCATCTATCTAAGAACTGCTTTACAAGACCAAGGCTCGCCCCAGCCCCCTAGGCAAGCATCTCAACTTAAATGCTATAACAATCCATCTAAGAACTACTTTAGATACGAAGTAATTATAAATTAAATAGCCAGTAAATGAACTTATAAAATCATTTACTGGCTATTTTTCTATTTAAAATACTTTGACTTATTTTTTATCATTTTCATCATAAACAAGATGTTCAAATGCTTCACGTACTTGAGGTACTGTCATACCTACTACAACTTGTACGTTTTTACCACTTTTCACTAAACCATGTGCCATTTGATCATGAGTAAAGTAACCACTATCTTCAACTTTAGATTCATCATTTACTGTTAAGCGTAGACGTGTTGTACAGTTAGTCACGTCTTTAATGTTTTCTTTTCCGCCTAAACCTTCTAAATAGTAGTGTGCTTTCGCTTCATATTCATTGCTTGGCGTGAAACCTGAATTATCAGTATTTCCTTCACCTTTTTTCTCTTTGTAATCTTTCTTAGAGAATAGTTTAACTTCTTCTTCAGCACGACGACCCGGTAATGGAATGTCAAATTTCAAGATTAAGAATCTAAATACGAAGAAGTAAATGGCTGAGAAGATTAAACCAATAACAACTTGTGCGACATAAGTCATCCAATGATTTTGACCTAATGGAATCCAGTTAGTAGCGATGAAATCTAGTAAACCGCCACCCATGTTACCTACCACACCAAAGCCATACATAATTGTATCCATTGTTGCTGCTAATAAAGCATGGATAACAAATAAATATGGTGCGATGAATAAGAATGTAAATTCTAAAGGTTCAGTGATACCTACTACTACAGCAGTTAAAGTTGCTGGTACTAATAATGCTGCCACTTTTTTACGATTCTCTTTAGGTGTTGTTGAGTACATTGCTAAAGCAATACCAATAGCACCGAATACTTTACCGTTACCTTGTAACATGAATCCGTAATGGAATTGATCTTTTAATGGTTTGCTACTTTCAGCAAATTGATTTAAGTGTCTGAACCATTCTGCTTTTAAGCCATCTTTAGCTACAACTGGTCCAACCTCAATTGGTGCATAAATAAAGTGATGTAATCCAGTTGGAATTAATACACGTTCTAAGAAGTGATATAACCATACGCCAATATAACCTGATGCGATGATAAAGTGTTGCATTGATTCAATACCACTTTGAATTGTTGGCCATACAATACAAGTAATTGCAGCAATTGGTAACATTACAAAGAATGAAATCGTTACTACAAATGTTAAACCTTGGAATACGCCTAACATTTCAGGTAATTTTTTACTGTAATATCTATTATGTATCCAAGTCACAATCGCTGAAATAATGATACCACCTAAGATATTTGTATCTAATGTTGGAATACCAGCAATTGCTTTTAACCCAGTTACATTTTCAACGCCTTTTTCTAAGTTAGCCCCAAATGTATGTGGCCATTGAGTTAAAATCGCGTTGATAAATGTATTGAACATTAAGTATCCCATTAATGCTGCTAACGCCGCATGTCCTGGTGCTTTTTTAGCTAGTGATAATGGTAAACCAACTACAAAGACGATTTCCATGTGATTGAAGATGACCCAACCACCTGATTCAATCACTGACCAGAATTTGAACCAGAATGTATGTTGATCAGCTAATCCACCCATAATTGTTGGGTTTTTAAATAATGTTGCAAATCCTAATACAATCCCAAAAAATGCAAACATTAATACTGGAACGATCATTGCGCTCCCAAAACGTTTAATAGCATTCATATTTTTACCCCCATATCTTTCCAATCTATGTTGTTTAACTAATTAATATGTAAAGCGTTTTCTTAATAACTTAGTTTAATATTATAGTAAACGCTTTCATATATACAACGCCGTTGACTGATTTTGAAATATTTTTGTATAATCAGTTTATGTTTTCTATGAGTGAAAATATTTTCAGAAAGAATTAGAGGTGTGATTGTGCTATTAGATGAAAGAGTAAATGCTAATTTCGATAAACTAAATGATAATGACCTCCAAATTGCACATTTCGTTAATACCAATATCAATAAATGTAAGACTTTAAAAATTCATGAACTTTCTCAATATACGCATGCATCCAATGCTACGATTCATCGTTTTACGCGTAAACTCGGTTTCGATGGCTATAGTGATTTCAAATCGTATTTAAAATTTGAAAGTGAATCGTTGAGCCAATTGCCAACGGATTCTATGGATGCGTTTAAACAAGAAATTGAAACCACATTTAATTATTTAGATCGCGTTGATTTTAAATTGTTAACAGATAAAATTAATCACGCCTCTACTGTTTATTTATATGGCACGGGGCGCGCTCAGAAAAATGTCGCTGAAGAAGCACAACGAATTTTATTAACGATGCACAAAAATATTATCGTGTTACACGATGAACATGAAATTAAAATGGTGCTTAACCGTTCAGTAGATGAAGATTTGTTCTTTATCATTTCTTTATCTGGTGAAACATCTCAGCTTACTGACGTAACGAATTTACTTCAACTTCGTCAAAAATATTTCATTTCTGTGACTACTATGAAAGATAACACGCTTGCACAACATGCCAATTATAATGTTTATGTCGCAAGTAATACATTCTATTTATACGATGGCACAGATTATTCTAGTTTCATCAATTATCATATCTTCTTTGAAACACTATTACGTAAATATAATGAACGCAAAGAGAAAGGCGAACTAGCGTAAACTAAACTCGCCCACTACATAAAAAAAGCGTCGAATAGCTATTCTATTCGGCGCTTATTGATTACAATTATAATAGTTCATTATCTTCAACGTACTGATGTAGAACTTCATGCATTTTATCAAACATAAGTTCTAGACCATGTACAGTTGCATCGTGATATTCTTTTTTCTTTTGTTTGTATTCTAATGTTGTAAGGCGTCTTTCTTTTTCCACTAAAGATTGATAGAAGAAGAACATTTGCGTACCGCCAGATTCACGTTCTTCAAACTCCACTTCAATGACGTCTTCATGGTCACTAAGTTCTGGCATACCAATTGTCATTTTAATGTACTCATTGTCCACTAATTCTTGATAAGTACCTTGAATAATATTTTGTTTACCATTACGTGCATCTACAATACGGTACGAACCGCCTTCATGCATTTCCACATCAAACGCTTTATTATTTCGTTGAGATGTCATAAACCATTGTTTTAATAAATCCACATCCGTCCATGCTTTATATACTAATTCTGGTGAATATTTTAATAAGCGTTCAATATGAATTTCAACATGTTCGTTTTCCACGTTATACTTTGCCACTTGCTTCACCTACTTTCACTCTTATTCTTATTTTAACGCATTTATAAATAGTACCAAACTTTCAACTATTGAAATGTGTAAATTATTTGTTTTTCATTTTCGAAAATTAAAAAATAAACCAGCTCGCCATAATAATTACGTTAAGCTTTAGGTTTAACTCTTGGATAGCGCACAATAATAGCAACGACACCACATACGCCTAACATAATTGAATAAATACAATAAGGCATCACACTAAATGGCGACACACTTGCTACGGCAGCAGCGGCAATGACTTGAGGACTGTAAGGTAAGAAACCTTGGAAACAGCCTGCAAAGATATCAAGTAAACTAGCCGATTTACGAGGGTCAACATCGTATTCATCAGCAATATTCTTCGCTAATGGACCAGCCATAATAATCGAAATCGTATTATTTGCTGTCGCAATGTCCGCTGCACTTACTAAGCCAGCGATACCGAACTCAGCGCCACGTTTAGACTTAACTTTCGATCTTACAAAGTTAAGTAACCAGTCAACGCCCCCATTATGTTGAATAATACCAACTAGGCCGCCAATAAGTAAAGCAATAATCGCAATGTCTTCCATACTCATAAGACCTTCAGACACTGCTTTTAATAAACCTTGCCAACCAAACGAACCGTCTATAAGTCCGATAATACCTGACAGTAATGTACCACCAATTAATACAATGATAACATTAACGCCTACTAGCGCTAAGATTAAGACTAAAACGTAAGGAATGACTTTCACTAAATTGTAGTCATAGCTTTTTGAGTGATCAATGGTTATACCATTCGTTAAGAAGAAAAGCACAATAATTGTTAAAATAGCACCTGGTAACACAATCCAGAAATTCACCTTAAACTTATCGCTCATTTTAGTTTTTTGCGTGCGGACTGCCGCAATCGTTGTATCTGAAATCATTGATAAGTTATCGCCGAACATCGCGCCACCTACTACAGTACCCATCGCTAACGCAGCAGAAATATCAGTCGCTTGCGCAAAGCCAAAACCAACAGGAGCGATGGCTGCTACGGTACCAACAGAAGTTCCCATTGAGATAGAAACAAACATACATATAATAAATAATCCTACAATGATTAAATTTTGAGGAATTAGGGATAAACCTAAATTAACTGTAGACGTTACGCCACCCATTTTTTCAGTGGTCGTTGAAAAGGCGCCGGCAAGAATAAATATAAATACCATTAAAATGATATTAGAATGGCCTGCCCCTTTCGTGAAAATCTCAACCTTGTCTACAAATTTTTCTTTTCTATTCATTAATAAAGCAACAATAACCGTAATCGTTATCGCCACGTTAAGAGGCATACTTGTAAAATCACCTGTAATAGTACCTACGCCTAAGAATAAAGCTATAAATAATACCAAAGGAAGTAATGCCCAGGCATTGCCTTTCTTCCTATCTTCCATATTTGACCTACTTTCTATAATCTGACATCAATTTAACTTTAAAATTACAAGAATACTAAATTTACGTCAACCTATTTTCATGAAAATTACATAAATTAGCCTCAAATAATAGCGTTATGTATGTATTAGCACGGAGAAAAGCGAATTGCCCACCAAATAGCTTCGCTCAGTCTTTTTAATTTAAAAAAGCGAGAGTCTAAACCACTCTCGCGTTAACTTAAACTATATTAATTAGTCGATTTGAATACCGCCTGTCACACCAAATACTTGGCCAGTTGTATAACTTGAATCTTCAGAAGCAAGCAATACATACGTACCAGATAATTCAACAGGTTGACCTGCTCTACCTAATGGTGTATCTTGACCAAATTTAGGAATAGCAGACTGCGGTTGACCACCAATAATTTGTAATGGTGACCAGAATGGACCTGGCGCTACACAATTCACACGAATACCTTTCTCTCCTAATTGTTCAGAGAAACTTTTCGTTAATGAAATAATCGCAGCTTTAGATGCCGCATAATCATGAATAAGTGGATTTGGATTATATCCTTGCACAGATGACGTTGTCGTAATTGAAGCACCTGGTTGTAAATAATCCAACGCTTTTTGTACTGTCCAGAAGACTGGATACACATTTGTTTCAAATGTTTCTTTAAATGATTCAGTATCAAAGTCTTTTAAATCATCGTGATAGATTTGATGTCCCGCTACTAACGTCACATTATCTAATCCGCCAAGCTCATTGTAAGCTTGTTCCACTAAATCATAGTTAAATTGTTCATCACGTACATCACCAGGAATAAGCACCGCTTTACGGCCTGCTTTCTCAATCACTGCCTTAACTTCCTGAGCATCTTGTTCCTCACTAGGAAGATAATTAATTGCTACATCAGCGCCCTCTTTCGCGTACGCAATCGCAGCTGCACGTCCAATCGCTGAATCACCGCCTGTCACAAGCATCTTATAATCTTGTAAACGACCGTGACCTACATAAGATTCCTCGCCACAATCAGGTTGCGGAGTTAGCTCAGATTGTAAACCTGGCACCTCTTGTTCCTGTTTCTCAAAGTCTGACGTCTTGAATTTATTTCTTGGATCTTGTGCACCCATGTTAAATCATCTCCTATAGAATAATCACTCACTATTTACCCAACTTCATAGCACTGTTAATCATTCTTTTTGAAAATGCAGAACCAAACAGCCCTCGAAAACGTATTATTCTATACCAATACACACCTCTTATGCATACTCAGCAAGTAATTGATGAATCAACATAATAAAGTACTCAGGCACCTTTTCCAAAATACGTTCATCAGGATCATATTTAGGATGATGTAAGTCATACTCACTATTAGAGCCAATAAACGCAAAAACACCAGGATGATTAGCCAATAATCCTGAAAAATCTTCACCAATAGTATAAGGCGTATCTAATTCAATGACGTTGTAACCGACCTTCTTAGCCGCTTCTTTCGCCTGTTCAGTTAATTCTTCATCATTAATCACTGCCTGAGGTAAATGCGTATAAACTAACTCAATCTCTACATTGAATACTTGTTCAAGTCCTTTCGCAATATCAGTCATACGTTGTTTAATTTGTTTTTGAATTTCAGGTTTGAATGAACGCACTGTACCTTGAACGTATGCATTATCAGCAATGACATTCCACGTATTACCTGATGATACTTCGCCAATCGTCACAACGGCACTATCGAAAGCCGATAAATTACGACTCACTATCGTTTGTAAACTAGTAATCAGTTGTCCTAATACCATAACTGGATCATTACCTTGTTCTGGTTTCGCAGCATGCGCTCCTTTTCCACGAATCTTAAATTCAAAACGGTCTACCGCTGACGTAATAGGACCTGATTTAATCGCAAATTCCCCTATATCTAAAGTAGGATAATTATGGAAACCGACAATCGCTTTCACATCATCTAATACATTAGTTTCCGCCATAGCTAATGCTCCCGTACCTACTTCTTCAGCAGGTTGGAATAAGAATTTCACTCGCCCTTTTAAATCAGATTCTTGTGCTTTTAACTTTGTCGCTACTGCTAAAATACTTGCCATATGAATATCATGACCACAAGCATGCATAGCACCCTCATTTGAAGATGTAAAATCATGGTCTACTTGTTCATTGATAGGTAGCGCATCTATATCTGTACGCACTGCAATACAAGGTTCACCTTCACCCATTTCTGCTACAAACCCTGTTTCAAGTGGGATATCAATAATTTTAATATCGTATTCCTTTAATATTTCTTTTAAGCGTTTTGTTGTTTCAAATTCATTATTAGATACTTCCGGATATTGATGAAATAAACGACGCCATTTAACGAAATCTTTATATTCAGTCATACCGTGCTTCGTCCTCCTTTTCTCAAAATAAATTGAACAATATAGTAAACGATAGTGCCTGCTACAACACCAATTGCTAAGTTATGCGTGCTAAGAATTAAAATAATTGTAAATAACATCACGAAGGTGCGCGTGATAGGTGCTTCGCGCAAATGCTTGAATGTCCGGCGATCAAAGGTGTTAAGTGAAATGGTGATTAAGACGGAAGCTAGTACCGCCATAGGAATCAACCCGACAATAGGCGCTAAAATAAAAATACAAGATAGCAAGAGTAAACCTGTGATTAAAGTTGCTAAACGCGTAGTTGCACCCATTCTGTGATTAAACTTCGATTGACCTACAAGTGCACTACCACCATACCCGCCAAACAGACCAACTAACACGTTTGCTATTCCTTGGGCAACAACTTCCTTATCTTTATCGGTAGGACTTTGGGTAATCACATTCATCATTTCATTCGTTAAATTGGTTTGAACTACTGAAATAATAGCCATAGTCAAAGCGTATAAGATGATGACGCTTAACGCATGAAAATGAAATAACTCAGTGGGTAAAGCAAACTTCGGTATAGCAATATGGATATCTGCTAAGTCATGTACCAACTGAACATGAGGCTTAATTATATAACTGCCTACCGATACAAGAATGATTGCAATTAACGGCGCTGGAATACCCCGAATAAGTTTAGAAGATAAAAAGATAATTGCAAACGTAGCAATAGCGACGATGTAAGTTGCCACAGAAATACCAAATATGTACTTAATTTGTGTCGTTAATAATAAAATACCTAAAGCATTCATAAATCCCATAACTACAGTGTCCGGTATCAACTTTAATACTTTATCTATGTGACATAATCCAAATATAAAAAGTATTATCCCCATTACAATAGTTGCGGCAATTAGGTAATGCACATTATAGTGTTCAACTAAAGGTGCACCTACAATTGAAATGCCACTACTTGGCCCAGATACCATACTCAAACGTACACCTAAAAAACTAATAAAAAATAGCATTAACCCACAGCTCATGATACCGATAGTCGGACTTACATGAACGATAAAAGAAAATGCGATAGTTGTAGGAAGTAAGGCTAGACCCATTAATATACCTACCATAATATTCTGCGATATGTCTTGATTCCATTGTTGTATATAATTATGAGTTTTAAATGACATAGTCCCCCACTCCCTTTTCACTAGTATCTTACCATAATTGTCAAACTTTTCTCACAATTACTGCTTGCATTACGCTGATATTAAAAAAGTCACCCTTCCACATAAGAGCGACTGAAATTAAATATAATAAATAATATTTTAGCTAGAGTTATCTAGAGTTATAACGAAGCAAAAATGTAAAGTACCTAAATGTTCAAACACTTACGTAAGTAGTTCTAAGATGAATAACGAATGATGTTGCGCGACTCTTGGCGGAAAAGAAAGAGCTTAAGACTACAGGCTTAAGCCTTTCCCGCAAGAAAGCGTCGCAACAAAATGAGTAACCTTCATCTAAGAACTACTTTTCAAAACCAAGCATTGTAACAAAAATGAGTGAATGTTCATCTAAGAATTTCAAATAATGCATTACACAAGAAAGTGATGAATTAAATTAGCAGCTAATCTTGACGTACGATCATCCACATCATAATCAGGATTAGTTTCCGCAATACTAATAGAAGAAACTTTCTCACTTAAAATTACACGTTTTCCAATATCAAATACAGAATGCGGATATAAACCTAAGACACTCGGTGAACTCACACCTGGCGCAAAGGCACTATCCACCACATCCATACAAATCGTAAACATAATCGTATCATGGTCATGCATAAATCGTTCAATTTTATCTTTAATCGTTGGAGAAACTTGATGCAATAGTTCATCTGCATACACGTATATAATTCCTTTTTCATCTGCATAATCATATAACGCACATGTATTACCACCTTGCGCTAATCCAAGCACTAAGTAATCCGCATGTTCATCTTCATCTAATATTTGTCTAAACATCGTTCCTGACGTTGGTGCTTCATCCGGGCGTGTATCAAAGTGTGCATCAATATTTATGATACCGATAGAGGCATCAGGATAAACTTCTCTGGTAGCTAAATATTGTGCATAGGCAATATCGTGTCCGCCACCAATTAAGAAAGTTTGATTATGATTTTTAATCACTTGCGCTGATAATTTAGCCATTTCCTGTTGCGTTTCACTAAGTTCACCATCTTCATACTCGACATTTCCGTAATCAATTAACGCTTCACATTCACTTAAATCGGGCAATTTAGCAAATTCTCGTTTTACTGCATCTGGTCCCTTTTTTGCACCTACTCTGCCTTTATTCAATTCAATCCCTTTATCAACGGCATACCCTAATAAACCAACGCCTGATTTATCATCGTTCATATCCATTTTTTCTAAATTCGCAAATTTTACTGTTTGAAAATGTCTAAATTGTTTTGGATCTGTTTCACTGTCAATTCTGCCTGTCCATAGTTTTGGATTACCTAGTGTATACATTGAGATGCCCCCTATAAAATAAATGTTATATTTAAATCATACAATATTTAATTTAATTATGTCATTATAGCCTTGTATTATGTCTGATACCCATTTCAAATCATTTTAAGACATTAAAAATTGTTTTCAATAAGATAAAAATAATTCAAGACTATTACATTTTAATGATATTTGAAATGGACAATTTATTTATACTCAAGTAATATGTATAATGTTAAAGAAAGAGTTTTATACGGTTACCCTAATGGAGGTTACATAAATGAAGACTAATCGTATTTCAGGATTTCAATGGGCGTTAACAATCTTCGTGTTTTTCGTTGTAACAATGACGCTATCTATTATCCTACGAGATTTTCAAGCTACAATCGGTATTAAACGTTTCGTTTTTGATATTAAAAATTTAGCACCTGCTATAGCTGCAGTGATTTGTATCGTGGCTTTTAAAAATAAACCTGTACAACTTGCTGGTTTAAAATTATCAGTTGATGTCAGAGTAGTGGAACGTATGTTACTTGCATTAATTTTACCTTTAATTATCTTCATTATTGGTATGTTCAGTTTTAATGCATTTGCGGACAGCTTCATCCTACTTCAATCTTCTGACTTATCAGTTTCAGTATTTACTATTTTAATTGGTCATATCATTATGGCATTATTCGCCGAATTTGGTTTCCGTTCTTACATTCAAAATATCACGGAAACTAAAGTAAATACATTTTTCGCTTCTATCATCGTTGGTTTAATGTATTCTGTATGGACGGCGAATACGACGTATGGTACTGAATACGCTGCATACCATTTCCTTTACACGTTTATGTTCTCTATGATTGTTGGTGAACTTATTCGTGCTACACGAGGCCGTACAATTTATATTGCAGTTATCTTCCATGCAGCGATGACATTTGCGCAAGTGTTCTTATTTAGTGAAGAGCTTGGCGATGTCTTCTCAATGAAAATAATTGCTTTAAGTACAACAATTGTTGCGGTTGTCTTTTACTTACTAAGTTTAATTGTTCACTTCATTTTCTATAGAAATACCAACCAATCTTTAGGTGAAGTTGAACCAAATAATTACTTAGATCATATGAATGACGATGACGATGTTGCTTCTGAAAATGAAGACTCAGTTACGCATCATGAAAAGGATAATCATTTATCTAGCACTGATAAAACAGTGAATTCAACTGATAGTACTTCAAGCGTTAAAGAGGATTTAAAAGAAAGTGCTTCTTACGAGAATGATAGACATTCATCAGTAGTGGATAGCGCTAAAGATAAAATTGACAGTACTAAAAACAAGTAAATAGTTCTTTAAAAGCCACTTCATTAATCGTTATGAAGTGGCTTTATTAATTATGTAGTTTTTAAATGGATTGTCATTGCACTTAAGTTGAGATGCTTGCCTAGGGTGCTGGGTTGTAAAGAAATTCTTAGATGAACATTTACTCATTTTTGTTGCGACGCTTTCTTGCGGGAAAGGCTCAAGCCTGTAGTCTTAAGCTCTTTCTTTTCCGCCAAGAGTCGCGCAACATCATTCGTTATTCATCTTAGAACTACTTACGTAAGTGTGTGAACACTTACGTTCATCAATAACTCATTCCTCAGGCCCCTCAGGCGTCACACAACGTCATTCGCAGTTCATCCTTAGAATTTCTTACATAAGTGCCTTAGCACTTATGTTTATTATAAATGTGTGGCAAATTACAATTTATCTTTGTTCTTTAATTAAATACATAATTATCTAATTTTACATATAAAAATAAGACGCTTCGTATGAGTTAATGAGTGTTATCGAAGTGTCTTATTTTCTTAATATATGTTATTTATTTATGATTTGTACGCCTTGTTGTGTGCCTACTATAACTTGATCTGTGATATCTAAGAAATAACCTGTTTCTAAGACACCTGTTAAATGAATGAGGAATTCATGGAATTCGTAAGGGTCTATTTTTTCATTTAATTGGCAATCGATAATATAATTGCCATTGTCGGTAATAAATGGGACATCACCATTCATGCGGCGTTCAGTTTGAATCTTACCGTATGATTCAATCTTTTTAGTAGTGTGTAACCAATTAAATTTATCTACTTCGACAGGTAACTTAAAGTTTTGACCTAAGTAGTCTACCATTTTTCCTTCATCGACTAAGACAACAAAGCGTGCGGCCATTTCATCGATGACTTTTTCTCTAAATAGCGCGCCTCCGCCACCTTTTACTAAATTAAGCTGAGGGTCTACTTCATCTGCGCCATCAATTGCTAAATCTACATGCGAAACATCGTTAATATCTACAATATTCATATTCAATTGTTTGGCAAGATATTCACTTTTATTAGATGTGCAGACACCTGTAATATTTAGTTGTTCGTCTTTTATACGTTCTGCGATTTTAGGAATAAGTAATTCAATGGTACTTCCAGTTCCAATACCTAAAATCATATTATCTGTAATTTGAGCAACAGCATCATCAACTGTCATACGTTTAAGCTCTTGTGAATCTTTCATGTTTACTGAGACCCCTTTACATGTTTACTTACTCATTATTTTACATGACATATTGAGAAATATATAGCACTTGTAGCTATTTATTAATGATAATCGCTTATCTTTTCAACAGAATTATAGTAAACTTTTGCTTAAAACAGTACGAGGAGGGACATAAATGATTCCTATCTATGCGATTTCTACGGGAAAGATTGAAGACTTAGATTATGGACAGAAACGTCAAATGCTTTCTGCTTTGAATAAAGCCCCATTTTCAGGAAAAATGTGGTTATCTACATTAGGATTTGTAGAAGATGAACAAGCGTACAAAGATCACGGCGGGCCTCATAAAGCAGTATGTAGCTTTAGTAAAGCGAATTATGCCATGTATAAAGAAGACCTCACGCACTTACCCGACTATGCGATGTTCGGGGAAAATCTCACAATAGAAGATTTAGATGAGTCTGAGGTGTATTTTGGCAATCAGTACCGTTTAGGGGAAGCAATAATCGAAGTGTCAAGAAATTCGTGAACCTTGTTGGAAGATTCAAACGAAATACGGCATACCAGATTTAGTCAAACGAATGTCATCATCTGGAAAGACGGGATTCTACTTCCGAGTCATTAAAGAAGGCTTTGTGAAGGAGGACGACAATTTAGAACTCGTTCAGTTCGCTGATGCCGATACACGATTGTCTGTCCAAGAACTTAATGATATTTATTATAATGACCGTAAAAATTTAGAACGTTTAAACTATGCACTTCAAAATCCATATTTATCACCTCAGCGAATTGAAAAGTTAGAAAAAATACGTAACATTGCGCTTAAAAAACGTAAATAAAAAACTCTGATTAGTTAAGTGGAAATGAATTTCTCATTCTTAACTAGTCAGAGTTTCTGTTTTATTGTTCTTTCTTTTCTGCAATATGGTAAATCGTTTTTGAATAAAACGTCTCATTTGCTTTTAAGATTGATTTCGCTTGTGCTTTCTCAATATTAATGTCATTCGGTAAAAATTGTGTTTCTAAAGCAACACCTGAATGGGCTTTATAAATATTGAAATCACTCTTCCAATCTGATGTATGATTAAATGTAAAAATAACCACGTTAGGCATTGTCGTTTCAACGTCTAGCGCGAATTCATTATTTTCAATAAGAAGTTGTTGATTGCCAATTTCAAATGGATGATCTAACCCATTATTAGCTTTTATCTGCTCAGCAATTAATGGATTGTCAGATAAATAAATATCTTTAAAGTTAATACTATCGCTCTTGAAAATATCTATTAAATCAATCGTTTGCGTATTTGAAATTAAATGAGTGTCATCGATTGGGTACATATTCAATTTACTACTTGTAAGTTTATGATTATCTATGACATTGTTATCTCTATTCAAGTTAAAGTACACATGATTAGTTGGATTGAATAAAGTATCTTCATTAGATTGAGCTTCATATTCAATCGTCCATCTATGTTCCATGTCATACGTGTGTATAACTTTAATTGTCATATCCCCTGGATAACCATCTTCTTCTGATCGTAATTGAGTAGTAAAAATAATCTTAACATTCGTTATATTATCTTTAATTTCATAATCGAATAGACGTTTATCTAGACCGTTACTACCTCCATGAAGATGATGTGGTCCGTTATTTGCTTCAAGCTGATACGTTTGATTGTTTAATGTAAATGATGCATTACTTATACGCCCTGCATATCGTCCGATTGTAGCTCCAAAGTTATAAGGGTTCTGAGGGTAGAATTCATCCGCCTCAACTCTGTTGCCCAATACGATATTATTATCATGATATTTCCATGATACAATGCGTGCACCATAATTCGTAAATACAATATTTGTTTCTTCGTTGTCAATTTTAATTAAGTCAATACCGTGATTTTGATTCTCTACTTCAACTTTCATTACTTACGTCTCCCTCTTAACACGCTTAATCAGGCTCTGCTCGGTAAGACCATCACAAGTACACCTATGATGCAAATTAACGCGCCAATCAAATCGTATTTATCTGGCGCTTGTTTATCAATAACATATGCCTATACTATGCTCATGACAATAAAGACACCGCCATAAGCTGCATAAACACGCCCAAATGTTGGAAATGACTGAAATGTAGCGACGACACCATACAGGATGAGTATGACGCCTCCTACAAATCCTAACCAACCTGATTGCCCTTCCCTTAACCACAACCAAATTAGATAGCCACCACCAATTTCACAGAAACCTGCTAATAAAAAGATAAAGATGGAATAAAGCATTTCTATATCCTCCGATACAATGAACTTTGTTAGTTGTATTGTATCAACTCGTAACGCTCTTTATCTAATTAATTTTAAGCACTGACTTTTTCACATACATATTGTTACACTTTTCTTATTAATATTCCATACATTTTATATAAATTAAAAAATGAAAACGCTATCTATAAAATATTTTTTGTAGATAGCGTTTTCTTATTATATTTATTAACGATATTGTTTTTTAAGACGGTAAAATTGAATAGCTAATATCATTCCTGAAACTACTAAAAATAAAATTGTAATAATTGAACCAAGAGGCCAATGGTGCATAAATAATTCTACTACACAATCAATTATCACAATGATAGTTAGAGAAATAACTATCCAAATATAATTTGATGCATAAGTGTTAATAATCGTTTGTTTTTGTTGTTCATCAGCAAATCGATAATTAGGAATAAGTCTTAGCATCCCTTTAGGATTAGCATCTCTTTCTTCAATGCTTGGGACATATTGCTCAGTTATTTGAATTCTTTTATCATTATTTAACATAAAAATAATGAAATAAATTGGAATAAAAATAAGTAATATTGGTTGTATCTCCCATTCAATATGGCCTTTATAAATCATTGGAACGATAAAATTAGCTATCAATATAATAATAATTATCCATGTTAACCAAAACCAGAAACGTTTAATTTTAGATTGACGATTCAGTTTTCTTTTATCTTCATGCGTTTTAACATAGATATATATGTCATCCGCTGTTTCTTTATGAATAGCAATTCTACATACAATTACAATTAATATTAATAGACTTCCAATCAATAATGGAGATAAAAATGATCTTTCAATATCACTCATTGCTTCAAAGAACATTATTGCACCTAAAAAATTCAAACTAATTATGCCATGTTTAGCTTTAATTATTTGATATTGTTCACTTATCCTTTCATCCGTCGCTGTCATCTTCTCCCTCCCAGAATAAATCGTCTAACGTTACGCCTAATGTCTTAGCAATATTAATACATAACTTCAATGAAGGATTATATTTATTGTTCTCAATCATATTGATTGTTTGACGTGAGACCCCAACTGAACGTGCAAGTTCTAACTGGGATATTTTACTTACTCCTCGATATTTCTTAACGTTATTCACTTTCCCTCACTTCTTTCAAGCTCCCATTTATTTAAAGCATAACGACTGACCTTGACTATTGTCAAATATATATGACGTCACACTTTTGATTTTAATTCATTTTATTTCTTTAATACTTCAATTATAATTGCTATAATACTACACATTTAACATAGCGCTCTAGTCTTATATCTTGATGGAGTGCATTTTTATTTTTCATTTTCAAAAAGAAAGAAAGAAGGAATAATTGTGGATTTCGTATCTAAACCAACGACAGAAACTGCTAAAGCGTTATTAGGCGTTAAAGTTATTTATGAAGATAATAACCAAACATATAGTGGTTATATTGTAGAAACTGAAGCATACTTAGGATTTGATGATCGAGCTGCACATGGATTTGGAGGCAAACAAACGCCTAAAGTGACATCACTGTATAAGCGTGGAGGCACAATCTATGGCCATGTCATGCATACGCATTTATTAATTAACTTTGTAACGCGTACGGAAGGCGTGCCTGAAGGTGTATTGATTCGCGCTGTGGAACCAGAAGATGGCATTGAAGCGATGATTAAGAACCGCAATAAAAAAGGTTATGAAGTGACGAATGGCCCTGGAAAATGGACGAAAGCCTTTAATATTCCCCGTGCAATTGATGGCTCTACTATTAATGAATGTCGTTTATCAATTGATGTAAAAAATAGAAAATATCCACGAGACATCGAAGAAAGTGCAAGAATTGGCATACCTAATAAAGGTGAATGGACGCATAAACCTTTAAGATACACAGTCAAAGGCAATCCATATGTATCACGTGCGAGAAAATCAGACTGTGTGATGCCTGAAGAAACATGGAAATAGCGAGAACCATAGCTTAACGTCAGTAAAAGCGATTTTTAAATTATTATATAAGTTGCATTAATTCCATTTATATAAATAACTCCAAACCTTTATATATACCAAAAAGATATTATGCGTTCTAGAAATATATATTTTTTATATGTATAATGGGTAATATGGGTATTTATAGCGCTTTCATTTTTATAAGCGTGCTGAAGTAAACAAAGGGGGAATATAAATTGGAATTAGATGCAGTGACAACATTATGTCTCGCTTGTCTGCTTTACTTATTAGGCGAATTTATTGTTAATCACGTTTCCTTTTTACAAAGAGTTTGTATACCAGCACCAGTCATTGGTGGTTTATTATTCGCAATATTAGTTGCAGTTTTAGATACTTTTAATATTATAAAAATTACATTAGACGCAAAATTTATTCAAGATTTCTTTATGATGGTCTTCTTCACCACAATTGGTTTAGGCGCATCGTTCAAATTATTTAAAATTGGCGGTAAAGTGCTATTACTGTATTTCGGTTGTTGTGCCGTTTTAGCGATCTGTCAAAACTTTATCGGCATTTCACTGGCGAAACTACTTAACATCAAACCTTTATTAGGGTTAACTGCAGGTTCTATGTCGATGGAAGGTGGACATGGGAATGCGGCTGCTTATGGTCAAACGCTTGAACAAAGTTTCAATATTGATTCTGCAGTAACTGCTGCCCTAGCTGCTGCTACGCTTGGCCTAGTATTTGGTGGTTTAGTTGGTGGCCCGTTAGTAAAATTAATGATTAAGCATTATAACCTTAAACCTGAAAATAGCGATGATTCATTCAAAGATTATAGTAAGGTTGAAGCCAATGCCAAATTACATAAGAAATATAAACCAACGCAAGTGTTCTTTATTCAATTAACGATTATTGCGTTCTGTATGTCACTTGGTACATTTATAGGCGATCAATTCTCTAACCTTACTGGACAAAGTTTACCTATGTATGTAGGTTCTATGTTTGTCGCAGTAGCTATACGTAATATTTCAGAATATACGAATTGGAATATTATCGACTTGAAACTGAATGACCAAATCGGCGATATCGCACTTGGTTTATTCTTATCACTTGCTTTAATGAGTATTCAATTAACACAAGTCTATTCATTAGCTTTACCATTAATTATTATTGTTTTAGTCCAAGTTGTCTTCATCTCACTCTTTGCCTTCTTCATTCTATTTAGAGTGTTAGGTAAAGATTATGACGCAGCGGTAATGGCTGGTGGCTTTATTGGTCACGGTCTAGGTGCGACACCAAACGCTATGGCTAACTTGGATGTTATTACTAAGAAATACGGTAGCTCACCTAAGTCTTACCTAGTAGTTCCTATTGTTGGTGCCTTCCTTATTGACTTAGCTGGTGTACCTATCGTTATGGGCTTCATCAATATCTTTGGTAATTAACCTTTGAAAATGAAAACCAAACACCTTCACAATAAACAAAGCGTAAAATGGAAAAAGTTGTTTTCCATTTTACGCTTCTTTTTTTCACTTCATTATCCTCTATGAATATCTAAGCCACGTTGTTCAATCCAAGACATTAATTTTTGATCAAATACTAACTTACTATGTTTAAGCTCGCTAATGTCTTTGGCATTTAACATTGTCATAATTGATTTCATATGTTCAATAAATGATTCAACATATTCAATTGTGCTAGTGATGCCTCCATTTTCAACATGATTCAAGAATGGACGTGACATCCCTACTGCTTTCGCACCTAATGCTAAGCTCTTAACAGCATCTAATGGCGTGCGGACACCACCGCTAGCAAATACATTCAATGTATCTTGGTAAGCAGCGCTTTCAAGTAAAGATTCTACAGTAGATTGACCCCAGTTTGCTAAATAATCCATATCTTTATTAGAGCGACGTTCGTTCTCAATCGTTACGAAGTTCGTACCGCCTCTACCACTCACATCAACATACGTTACGCCTGCATCAATTAAATCTTTATATAATTCTTTACTCATACCGAAGCCAACTTCTTTGATAATGACTGGCACGTCTACACGTTGTACAATTGCTGCTACATTATCAATCCAAGTTGAGAATTCTCTATTTCCTTCAGGCATAACAAGTTCTTGAGGTGCATTCACATGTATTTGTAAAGCTTGTGCATCTAATAAACTAACCGCTTCTACTGCTTTATCTACAGGTACATCGGCACCGACATTACTAAATACGATGCCTTCTGGATTAGTTTGACGTACGATACTAAAAGATTCCGCCATTTTAGGATTTCTAAGTGCTGCATGTGTTGAACCAACTGCCATAGCTAAACCTGTTTCACGTGCAACGACTGCTAGTTTTTCATTAATTTTCTTTGTCCAATCACTACCGCCTGTCATTGCATTAATATATAAAGGATATTTCATATCAAAGTTTGATGTATGACTTGTTAAATCAATTTGATCTACATTAATATTTGGAATTGAATGATGTACAAACCTCACACGGTCAAAGTCCGATTGAGGCGCGTCATGTTGTGCCATTGCAATTTCAACATGTTCATTTTTCCTCTGTTCTCTTTGCATATCGCTCATGCTACTACCTACCTTTGCTTAATTTATATTGTTCATGCTCTGTACTAGAACCATTTTTTTCTTTTGAAAAAGATAATTAACGCCACCGCTATGATTAACATCACTAGCATACATATAGGATAACTATAATGCCATTTCAATTCGGGCATATATTCAAAGTTCATGCCGTATACACCAGCTATAAATGTTAATGGCGAGAAAATAACGGATACAAGTGTCAACACTTGCATAATACTATTCATTCTAAATGAAGAATACGATTCAAAGTTCTCCCTAATCTCATTCGTCATTTCTTGCGATGTGCGAATAATGTTATTCTGTTTAATCAAATGGTCATCGATATGTTGAATATACATTGAATGTTTACTATCGACAATTAAATTACCTTCTGTTTTAATCGTATTCACCAATTCTTGCATTGGGAATAAAACGCGTTTAATTTTAATCAAGTCTGAACGTAATTTGAAGACATTGTCCATGACCTTTTTACTATGCGTATCATCTACGTGCGCATCTTCAAAGTTATAGACTTTCTCTTCAATCGTATAAACAAAATCAAAATATTTATCTACCATCATGTCTAAAATATGTATCACTATATCAGCACAGTCTAAATCTGGCTCATGATTATTAGAATTCATTTCAGCTACTTTATTTAGAGATTCGAAATGTTTATCATGATATGTCACTAATACCTTGTCATTTACAAAGACGTTTAATGCTATAGGAGAAAAATCATCTTTATACATGCTATGAAATACCATATATTGATAATCTTTATACGCTTTGTATTTAACACGTGGCACACCACTTATCGCATCTTCTAACTCTAAATAGTTAAAATTAAAATGTTCAATTAAATAATCATTTTCTTCGGATGTAGCTTTTTCAAAATCAAACCACACGATGGTTGCGTCCTGTGGAATATCTTTTACTGAATCAACTTGAGTAAGTGACTGTTTCGTAGTTTGATACCGAATTATCATCGTCATTTTATATGTTACCTCCTACAGAACCATACGTCTTACATTCTACCATGAATTAAATGTCGTGTATGCGTTATTTTAATTTAGTAAAATGAATTTATAAATATAAATTGAAAGGACGTAACTATTTATGAATTACCCGTTTATCGTTAGAAAAAAAGTAGAACAATCTCAAATTGATCATAATAATCACATGCACGATTCTGAATATAATGCCGTCTTCAGTGAAGCTGTAAATGAATTCAATTATGCTAACGGTTTATCATTAGAAGAACGTGAAGCGCTAAATTATACGATGTTTACTTTAGAAGAACATACTACTTATTTATCTGAAATGTCTTTAGATATGGCGTTTCGTATTATAGTGAATATTTATAATTATGATGACAAACGCGTTCATTTCTTTTTATCTCTATACACTGAAGATGATGTGCTAGCTGCCACTAATGAAGTGATGATGATGGGTATTGATGGCGAACAACGTCGTTCCGCCCCTTTTCCAGAAAAATATAAAAAGAATGTTGAACAGTATTATAGTATTCAAGGAGATGTGGAATGGCCAAAGCAATTGGGACATCAAATTGGGATACCAACAAAAAAGGATGAATAGATATGACGCAAACGTTAAGAGAGTTAATTACAGAGAAAGTATACGATATGTATGATGATTTAAAAGTGAAGTTGATTGAAATTAATCAGTCCAAGCAATTATTTATGAACGGCCCAAGCCAAGAACTAATGAAACGCGCGTTTAATATTAGCTACTATCAAGGAGAGAAACAGGCAATTGAAGCGATACAGAAAATCATCGAAGATAATAAAGAAGAGTCTGTGCTTGTTGAACAGTTACGTGATTACCAAATACGCATTAACGATAAGCTAAGCAATTTGGCAGAAATGATGCATCGTATAAGCGAGCCACAATTTAAACTTGAAGAAGTATTAGACCAACATTATCACTATTTAGGACAAAGCTACATCATCACACAAGTAGATAATATGATTAAAGAGGTTTCAGAATGATGCTGAAACCTCTTTTTCAGTAATTATTGGTCGATTGTCTTAGTAATCTGTTTAATAACTTTATGTGATTCACGAATTGGATATAACGGGAAGTCATGAAACATTTTAGGATAATCAAAGAATTGAATATCTTGGTTAGCTTCTTCTAATTTATAAGCTAATTGTTGAATGTCAGGATAGTAAATCTCACGGCCTCCCCCAAACATTACAATCGGTGGTAAATGTTCTAAAGAACCGTAGAGTGGAGAAATACGTGGATTTGCGAGCGCATCTCCATGACTCCATACATTTAAAATACGTTGTAATCCATCAATATTAACGAAGCGGTCTTTATTAATTAAATTATCTGTTATTTGAGGATTTGTCATCGTTGCATCCAACATAGGTGAAATTAAAAATAACTTTTTAGGCACAGGACGTTGTTGTTCGATAAGTTGTTGAACAAAGCTTAACGCAAGTGCGCCTCCAGTTCCATCCCCCATAATCACGATATTGTGTGCGTCTACTTCTTCTAATAGAGAATCATAAACATCGTTAATGGCTTTAAAAGTATCTTCTATATGGTATTCCGGCGTCTTAGGGTAAATAGGTAATACTACTTCATACAACGTGTTTAACACAAGCTTGTCCATAAATCTCCAGTGAAATGGTGAAGGTTGTAATGTATTATAACCACCATGAATATACAATATTTTCTTTTTTGTTTCATGACGGAAATTAAATCTAAATACCTGCATATCTCCTAAAGAAAGTTTATCGAGATTAGCTTTAACGTTTAATGTTGAAGGTTGTTTATGTTTCGCTTGATTGGCATCTTTACGTCGCTCCATGAATTGATCAAATGCAGCTTCATTATCAAATAATATTGAGCGATTGTGTAACAAATACTTATTTATAATTCTATTTACCATATGAGATCTCATGATAATTTATAACCTGCCTTTTTATTTTTTATGAGATATATTTGAAATACTGTTCCGTTAAATATAAAAAACGATATAATGAAAGGTATGTTGTAAATTTAGTATTAAGTATGATTAATATGCTAGTTATTTCACATTAAACTCAGTATAAAATAGTCAATCTTATAACACAAATGAATAAGGGTAAAGGAGGTTAAAAATTGTCAAACTATCGCAACGATAATTATGAAGACAATAGTTATACAAATAATAATCAGTTTAGTCGTGCTAATCGAAATGGAAAGAAAAAGCGCTCTTGGGTAAGCTTAATTATTCATATTATTGTTTTAGTATTAGTAGGTATCACTGGTTATAGTATGTATAGACAGCCAATATTTAATATTGTCTTTGCAAACCAACCTATCAACTATGACGGTATTAAAGATTTTCAAAATTTAGTAACCCAAATTGGTTCATTAAATATTAATTTCGGACAGCTTGCAAATATTCAAGATATTGCAGACAAATTAGTTATAGTCTTTAATATATTTTTCATTTTATGCATCATTAGTATGGTTATTTCAATTATCACTATTCTCTTTAATCGTACAATTTTAAAAATAATTAATTTTGTCATAATAGCCATTCTACTAGTAATGTCTTATTACTTTGGTTATGCAGTTCAATTAATTGGTCAACGTGTTTCTGACAAACTACAAGATTTCTATTTAAAAGTAGCGCCAACTCAAATTGTTGCTGAAGCAGATGCGATTCATAATGCGCTTATCTTATTAGTATGTAGTTTAGCATTACTCATTATCAGCTTCTTCTTTAGAAATCGTCGTCCAAAAACTAAACTTAAATAGATTTTATTAAGAAAACCATCAAGAGGTGTAAATTTCTTGATGGTTTTTTATTTTGTTCTATCTTTTCCGGAAAAATAAAAAAAGTATCGATAACACATAATGTGTACCGATACTTTAAAAATCATGCCCCCACAACACAATTTTTTAATTATTTTAATTGATGGTTTTGTTCTGCTTTAACCATTCTATCGTGTTCAGCTTCAGCGCCTTTTTTACCTTTTAAGAATAAACTTAAAATAAACGCTAATACAGCTAATCCTGTGGCAATCCAGAATGCATCGTTAATACCTTCGATATACCCAAGTTTATTAACATATTTTAAAATTGCTTGCATAGCATCTGATTGGCCACCATATTGCATAGCCATTTGACGAATTTTATCAATAATCATTGGATTTGTTTTATCCATTTCATTCGCAAAGTTAGCAACATGATTAGTTGTTTGAGTTGTCATAACTGTAACAAGAATGGCTGTACCGATAGAACCGGCTAATTGTCTCATTGTATTTAAGAATGCATTACCATGAGAAATTAATCTTGGTGGTAAAGCGTTGATAGCTGCTGTCATTAAAGGCATCATTACGAACGCCATACCAAATGAACGGATTACATAAATACTCATGATGTGGAAATATGGTGTGTCCATATTTAATCGAGTAAGTTCCCAAGTTCCGTATGCCATAACAGCGATACCGAATAACGCTAATGGTTTCAAACCAATCTTATCTAATAATCTACCAGTAATTGGTCCAAGAAGACCCATTATTAATGAACCAGGTAATAGAAGTAAACCTGAATCAAGGGCTGAGAAGCCACGTAAGTTTTGTAAGTAAATTGGTAATAAGATCATACCACCAAATAAACTCATCATTACTACCATGTTAATAATTGTAGTAAGTGTAAATGTTGAAGATTTTAATACTTCAAGGTTTAACATTGGTGCTCTCATTGATAACTCACGAATGACGAAAGCTATAATGAAGATAGTACCAATAATGAACATAGCGATGATTTCACCTGAGCCCCAACCTTTGTTACCAGCTTCACTGAATCCATATAATAAAGCACCAAAACCAATAGTACTATATACAATACCTTGGTAGTCTGCTCTAGGATTAGTTGTTTTTTGGTAAAGTTTGAACCAGAAGAAACCAACGATGATAGCAAGGATACCTAATACAGTCATACCATAGAACATTACGTTCCAATGGTAGTTTTGAACGATATAACCAGATAATGTTGGGCCAATTGCTGGCGCAAGAATCATGGCAATACCCATTGTACCCATTGCTGCCCCACGTTTTTCAGGTGGGAAGATAGTAACGATAACGTTAGAACCTAAAGGCATTAAGACACCGGCACCAATCGCTTGTAACACACGTCCAGTCATCATGATTGGGAAGTTTGTAGAAATAGCACAAACTAAAGAACCAAGTGTGAATAATACAAGCGCAATAATAAATAATCTACGATAAGAATATTTATTAAATAGGAATGCACTAATTGGAATTAAGATACCATTTACTAACATGAAACCTGTCATCAACCATTGACCAGTTGATGCAGAAATATTAAATTCAGTATTAATTTTAGGTAAGGCAACGTTTAGTAATGTTTGGTTTAAGATGGCAATAAACATACCAAACAACATTGCCGCTAAAATCATACCTCTTGTAGTGTTTTTACCGAACACGAAATCAGCTTTTTGGTGTTTAATACGCTCATTTACGCGTCCTTCTTGAGAGTTCGGATTAATCGGCTCATAAATTGAGTCTTTAGGTAAATGTTGATTATTTACATCTTCTTCATCTCTTTGTTCGCCAACAGCATCTTCGCTGTGCATTTCTGAAGCATCGTCGGAATAATGTAAGGAATGTGATGCTTGTTTTTGTTCAGGATGAATTTTTTCAGATGCAGAATCTTGTTGATCTTGTTCGCTTTCGAAATGATCTTTACGTTTGTCATTATCGAAGCGATGATTGTCTTCGTTCTCAAAGTGACGACGGGCTTCTTCGTCATGATGAGAAGAAGTTCTTTCGTTTGACGCTTTATCTCGGTCTAAGTCACTTATTTTAAATTTAGATGGATTACTTTGACTTTTAGATTCTTCATTTACGTGTTGTCCCTTAGATTGGTTTGATTTTTTACGTGATTTAACAAGTAAAACATTAATCAAACCAACTAAAATGATCGCTACAACTATATAACCAATAATGAAGGTCGCTGTCATTCTATGACCTCCTTAGTCTTTATGGATTTTTACTTCAGCGTTCATTCCAGGAACAACGTTTTTAGATGGTGCAGAATCTAAAGAAATTTTAACAGGTACTACTTGAGAAACTTTAGTGTAGTTACCGTCAGCGTTAGATGATGGCATTAATGAGAAGCTTGCTGCAGTTGCTTGGCCTACTTCTTCTACTTTACCATCGATATCAGAATCTTGACCGTCAATTGAAACGTCAACTTTGTCGCCTTTTTCGATACTGTTAACATCTTTTTCGTCAATATTTGCTGTAATATATAAATCATCTAAATTGTAAGCGTAAGCAATTGGTGAACCTGCTTGTGCAACTGAACCTTCCATGCCGCTTGTTTTAACGATAGTACCGTTTTGAGGCATTTTAATGTCCATGTCTTTAGCGTCTCCGCCTTGACCTTGAGCACTAACTTCAGCTACTTTGTCACCTTTTTTCAATTTGTCGCCTTGTTTCACATCAAATGATTTGATTTGACCTGAAGCAGGACTTGAGATTTGAATTTGATCTCCGTCAACTTTTGCATTATCAGTTGTTACATAGCTTGTAGCATTGTGGTATAACATGAAACCTACAATACCAATAGCAATGATAACAATGATAGTGATAATATTAATTAACACCATTTTTTTCATTGAACTTTTCCTCCTATTTGCTTTTCAAAATTACTTTTAATATTATAAAGACATGTGAAAGAAAAAAACACCAACAATTACATAAAATTTGTTGGTTTGTTGAAGGTATAAATAATATGGGTGACATATAATGAAGCAAAAAGCAAAGTATAGAATTATAAAAAGTTTAATCGATTTATTAGAAACTTATCCAGTCGAGAGTATTTCAATAAAGATGATTTGTGCCAATAGCAAAGTCAATCGATCAACTTTTTATGCCAATTTTCAAGATAAATATGATTTGCTTGATAAAATCCAAAATTATCATCTAAATAAATATGAAAAGTTATTACACGCATTCGCTAATAATTTCGAAAGTATTAAAAAGGATCCTGAGAAAGTACATAAATTCTTCTATATTGTATTGAAGTATATATATAGGAAGAAAGCGTTCTACCACGCTATATTTATTTCTCATCCAAATAAGGAATTAGTATTAGATTATTTTGATATTACTAAGAAGTATTATTCTAAAATTTTAGGTGAACATGAAACTACGATTCAAAACAAAGCATTCTTTATTACTTACACAATGAGCGGTCAAGCCGGCGTAGTTTTAAGTTGGTTAAGAGGTGGCTGCAAAGAAAGCCCTACTGTTGTGGCAAATGCTTTATTAGCAAATACACTTAAATTACAACGTTAAAAAGGAGCAAAGACTTAACTAAAAGTCCTTGCTCCTTTTATTATGTGAATTATTCTGGTTTCGTTTTAAATACTTTAATATTCAATAGTTGTAAAACAATTAATATTACAGCAGTAATACAAATAATAATGATGTAAGGGGTGCTATTATATTCACCTTTAAGATTTACAAGTGGTGTGACTATTCCGCCTAATAATGATTGCAATAATCCTAATAAACTTGAAGCACTTCCGCTCCCAGTTGTACGTTCTTCCATGGCAATTGAGAATCCTAAAGTCGCAACCCCTGTTACTGGTGCCACTAATACAATAAATCCAATGACCAACATTGCAAAGTGCCAATGATTGATAAGTGTTAATGCTACGATAACTACACCTATAATTTGAATAAATGTCATCGCGCGTAGTAGCTTCTGTGGATGAACATAGTCAACCAACTTACCAGCTAATTGACTTGAAATAATTAATGTAATTCCTATGCCAGCAAACATCCAACTAAAATGTAAAGCTGAGACGCCATATATCTTCTGAACTAAGAATGGCGAAGCAGAAATATAACTAAATAACATAATAAATGTAACACCTTGTATTAACATAGGTAAAACAAAGCGTGGTGTAGAAAATAAACTTTTAAAATTTCTAAAGATAACACCTATGCCACTACTATCTCTATGTTCAACAGCTAATGACTCAGGTACTTTGAATAAAGATCCCATGACCATTAACACACCAAATATTGTTAATATAACAAAGACCATTCGCCAGACCGCAACACTAAGAATCAATCCACCTAATGCCGGAGCAAGTACAGGAGCGACACCATTCACTAACATTAATAGAGCTAAAAATTTAGTTAACTCATTTCCATTGTACATATCACTGGCAATCGCTCTAGAGATAACTGCGCCTGCACCTCCAGTGAAACCTTGAACAAAGCGTAAAAATACCATAATCCAAATGTTATGGACGAAGACAATACCTAAACTTGCTAACGTGAAGATAATCATAGCAATAACTAAGGGTTTCTTACGTCCGATACTATCTGAGATTGGCCCTACAAATAAATTTCCCAATCCTAACCCAATCATAAATAACGATAATGTTAATTGAGCATTTGAGGTTGTAGTATTAAAATCTTTCTTCAATTCAGGTAATCCTGGTAAAAACATATCAATGGATAATGCCCCAATAGCTGTTAGTGCACCCAAGATAATAATAAACAATAGCGAATGTTTATTTTGTCGCTGTTCCTCATTCATATATAAGCCCCCGTATTTAATTTAATAGTAAATATTATTATATTTATACGTAATTTTAAAAAAAGAGCGGGGATAGAGATTGAGACATAAAGAGTTTATACTCTGCTCAAATCCTAAACTCTATTGTCCAGACCTCTTTCTCCACTCTTTACTTTGCTTTGACAAGTTGTAATGACCCATCATCACTATTTTCAGTTAATTCATAATCAGTGGTTTGGAATTGACCATGGTTATTTAATTCTTGTACTTTTGTTTCGATTTTATCGCCTTTTTGTGAAGCGCTTAGTATTTGTGGCTCTGTTAATCCAGGAGTTGAGCCTAAATTAGTTTTAATTTTTTTATACATGTCTGATTTATCTTTTAAAAATGTACTTACTAAATCAAAATTGTTATTTGCAATTGCTGTGTTTAATGAGAATGAATAAGCACTGAAAAAGTTACTCAATTTATTTTTTAAACTATTTTCTTCTTTTTCTTTTTTCTCAACATAATCACTAATCGCTTCGTCATCAAATTCTAATTCGACGCTATTAATATTTCCTAAATCTTTTGCTTTCATTGTTTTTGTTTCTGATTTAAATGTCTTATCTTTTGCTTTACCAGAAGCAGAAACCACTATGTCTTTATTTTGAGGATAAGGGCCATATTCTCTAGAAGTTGAATATTTCATTTCTTTATCATTGATTTTTACTTTCAATGAATCGTCGTCTAAATCACTTTTGCCTTTTAATTTCACTGTAAGCAAGGCTTCATTAAAGTTCTCGTTTACTTCTACTGTATTACCTTTGCTATATCTAAAATCGAATTTTAATTGACCTGTGAATTTGCCGTATTCTGTTTCTTTTTCAGCATCTATAGAATAAACACCTGGGATAAATTTGCCTAAAGATGTCGTTTTATTTGCATCAGCAACTACTGTTTTATTTTTGCCCCCAGCTCTAAATTCATATTTCGTCTCTAATTTAGGTTTTACCACAGCCTCTTTTGTCGGTGCAGTAAAACTCATATTATCAAAGATTAAGAAACGCGTGCCGTTTTTACTTACTCTTAAGACATTGTTTCCAGCTCGTGTTTTTATATAAGCCGCTTCTTTAGATTCACTTTTATTCAATTTCTCAACGTTATCTCTAATATCGTGAATAAATTTTTTCATACCCACTTCACTTTTTACGTACGCAATATACTCATCAGCTTCTTCAGAGTCGACATGCGTTTCTTTAGTGCTTAATAACGTTGCAACTTTTTGTGAATCATTATTATCAATCGCATTCACAAGAATTTTTGTTTGTGCCTCTGGAGAGTTATAATTTCTTACTAAAAAGAAGACAATAACCAATAAAATGATAATAAATATAACAATCGCCCAAGGAATAAATTTCCTAAGCCTAATATTTGAGGATTCTGTTTGAGGGGCTTGATTTTCTTGTTTCTTGATGTCTTTTCCATCAATTTGTTTACCACAATTTGGACATTGTTGCGTATCTTTGCTTTTTAGTTTCTGGCCACAGTTAGGACATTTTTTCATTTAATCACCAACTTCCCCTCGCATGATGTTAATAATTTCATAATCATAATTTTATTATAATATAGATAGTTTATATAGGAACACTTATACGTTGTTTTTATTCCACTTAATCATTTTCTATCTAAGTATTATAATCATTTTTCCTAAAATTGTAATATAATTCGCGGCGTCTATTGTTTTATTTTAAATTTTCGCATTATACTTTTTCAAACGTTCATCAATGACATATAACACATTTAATGCTTTTTCAATATCCTGACTTGATAAGTCTTCTACCATATCATTAACAATATTACTCACAATCTCATTATTCTCTTCAGTGTATTGACGACCTTTGTCACTTAGAATCACATTTTTTAAACGCTGATCTATTTTATCATTTGGCTTCTGCAATTCTACAAACCCACCATCAATAAGTTTTTTAATACGACGACTAACCGCCGCTTTATTAACGCCTTGTTTTTCCGTAATTTCAGTTATAGATAAGGCATGATGATGACTCAATAGTCGCAATACATTAGATTGTTCCATTGAAATACCGTATTTAATTTGCTGATCTTTCAGTAGTTTAGCAGTTAAGGTATTCGTATCATCAATAAAACGTTTCATAAATTCGATATGATTTTTCGAAATTCTGCTCATGGCCTAGCTCCTTGTTGATAAACTCAAATAATTTCCATATATTCTGTTAAATAATATCAATAATCGGTACGCTTGAAAACTATATTTCAGTAATAATAGTTGCTAAAACATAAAGCTTTCAATTACATTTAAATAGACAAATATATACGAGGTCCTAATTATGCTTGCGATTATTCTTTCAATCATTGTTTTATTCATTACGTTAGGTGTGTTATTTAATATTAATTATTTACTCAATTTGCCTACGTTTATTTTAACAATTATCCTATGTTTTATTATAAATGTAATCGATCTTATCACAATGACGTTACCGCTTGGTTTACTTATCATTGTAATTATTGACGTTTTTGGCTTGTTCATTAAACATAGTCATCTTTTCACTTTGAAAAAGGGTGCTAGATTTTTACGCAAAATGTTTAAACATCTTATACATGGCGCCTTAATTATTGCGATTTTATTTTATATTAGTACCATCCCTATTCCAATCGTAAATGGTATCTTTTTATGGTTATCTATGATTGCTTTCAGCGCGTGTTATTCCTTCACACTTTACATGGTATGGTCTTCTGCTTTTGGCCGTACGATTACGACAAAGCAATATGATTTAATCATGATTTTAGGAGCAGGCATTTTCTCAGAACAAGTCACTCCTATGTTAGCGGATCGCTTAGAGCGCGCGTTACATGTATTAGAAAGCCAATCAGCAAATTGCAAGGTCTTAGTAAGTGGCGGTAAAGGTCCAGATGAGCCCATAACAGAAGCTTTAGCTATGCAACGTTATTTAGTTGAACATGGTGTTCCTGCTTCTTCTATTTTGGTGGAGGACCAATCTACAAGTACTTATGAAAACTTTGTGTTTTCGAAAGATATCATCGCTGATTACTTTTCACGTTCAGCTAAAATGCTTTGTGTCACAAGCCAATTTCATATTTTAAGAGGCTTACATTTTGCACGTTCTGTGCGATTGAATATGGAAGGCATTGGCAGTCACACGCCTTATCACTTTTTTGATATCGCTTTAGTGCGTGATTTCTTAGCCTTGATGTATCAATATAAACTACTTCTTGCCTTTTATTTTGCAATTATATTCTTTATTTCGATTTTAATCATATTTTAAATTATGAATTCTCACATAGCAAAGCCCATAGATGACGTCAATCCATCTATGGGCGTTCCAATTTTTATGAAGTTATTTTTCCATCTTCAAGATGAATAATGCGATCAGCATAGTCAAATAATCGTTGATCATGCGTAATCATGATGCCAATAATGTTATTACTTTTGACGCGATTTCTAATCATTTCTACCACACTTAAAGCACGCTCGGCATCCAAACTGGCAGTAGGTTCATCAGCCAACAATAGTTTAGGTTGGTTCATGAGCGCACGCATAATTGCTACACGCTGTTTTTCCCCACCCGATAACATATGCGGATAAGCGTCTAATCGATGTTTTAATCCTATTTCATTAAGTAGTTGCTCCGCGCGTTGTTTAGCTATTTTAGTAGATTCACCCGCTTCTTTTGCCACAATCGTCAATTGTTCTTTAACTGTAAGGTATGGCACTAAGTGCGAAGATTGGAAGATGAAACCAATGTCTTTAAGACGTAACATCGTTTTATTTTTATTTTTTGAAAATAAAGGCTCGTGATGATATAGAATTTCGCCTTCTGTAGCAGTCAACAAGCCTCCCAATATATTAAGAAGCGTAGACTTACCTGAACCAGAAGCGCCATTTAAAATGACAAATTCGCCGGGTTGAACAGTAAAGTTAATATCTTTTAAAACAGTAGTTTGTGAACTACCTTTATCAAATGATTTAGATACATGTTCAAGTTGTAATGTCATTATTCTCCACCTCCAATAGCTTCGATAGGATCTATTTTCAAAATTTTAATAAATGAAAGAATTGTTCCTATAAAACCAACGATTAAAAATATCACTATCATCATTACAATGTTTGTCGAATTTAAATAAAATGGCATTGAAACTGGCATAAGAAGCTGCAACACTTCAATTAGAAGAATAGCTAGAAACACACCAATCAACGTGGTCATGACAATTTGCAATACGAGTGATAACAGTAGATGACGTGTTTTGATGCCTATTGCTTTTAAAATGCCTATTTGAGAAATCTTCTGAATAGTCATTACATAAAAGAAAGCACTTAAAACGATAGCTGTAATAATAAATAAACTTGCAATCATAAGATTAAGTGGTAATTGTTCTGCTTTATAACTTGCAATATTGTCAGTTAGTTCAGATTGTGTACTCACTTTTACTCCTTTTAATGAATTAACTTTATCTAATTGTTGTTTATTTAAATTGGTTATTGGATAAAATGTTGAAACTTGTTGATTAATTTGGTTAAACCCTTCTTTGGTCATTAAAATCATCGAACTATGAGCATACATTGTATCCTCGATAATGCCACTCACTTTAAATTGTTGATCATGTCCTTTGAATGATACTTTATCTCCTACTTTAATATGTTCGCCCGTTAATTTTTGATTAATAGCAATTTCATTATTGTTATGTGGATATGAACCCGTTTCAAGTTTTGGACGCAACTTAGATGAAGTCGTATAAGTTAAAACATCTTGGTCTTGATGTTGAAGTTTCAACGTTTGTGGTCCCAATGTGGTTGATTGCTGATGAACCACATCCTCAATTTGAGTTTGCTGCTCCTTTGTTAGATGAGAACTTTCAATTTTAGTCTCTTTCATATCTTCTGTAATAAAATAGCGTGCATTCATATTATCTAAAAATGAGACATTTTCACGGGCCAAGCCTTGCGCTAAACCGCTAATGAATAACACCATAATTCCTAATAAAAATATGATTAACATGATTAAAGCATATCGAAATTTGTAGAATCTCATTTCTTTCCATGCTAAGTTCATATATAATTCCTCCCCACTACGATATGTGCATAGCTTAATTGACGAATATGAACTGAATATGAACGATAAGAGGAATTGTCTTCTTAATAAGTTATTCGTATAATGATTCTAAAATACAAAGGAGAAGAGCAAACATGGTGAAATGTTTAATTGTAGATGATGATTTAAAGCTATTACATTATGTTTCTACACATTTAGAGGCAAATCATATTCATACGATTACACAATCAAGTGGAGAAGCGGCACTTGATTACTTAAATACACATCAAGTAGATATTGCTGTGGTGGACATTATGATGCCAGGGATAGATGGCTTTAAACTTTGTAAAACGCTAAAGGACAATTTTGATCTCCCTGTAATTATGTTGACGGCAAGAGATGCACTAAGTGATAAAGAACATGCCTTCGTAAGCGGAACAGACGATTATGTTACTAAACCTTTTGAGGTAAAAGAGCTATTGTTTCGAATTCAAGCTGTGTTGCGTCGTTATCAAATTAATGCACAAAGTGAAATACAAATTGGAAATATAGTGTTGAATGAATCATATATGGAAGTAGCCGTTCATAATAAAAAGATGAATTTACCTACGAAAGAATTTCAATTGCTTTTCTTATTATGTAGCCAGCCTAAACAGATTTTTACGCGAGATGTATTAATAGAGAAAATTTGGGGCTTTGATTATGAAGGTGATGAGCGCACAGTAGATGTTCATATTAAACGCTTAAGACAACGTTTGGCTAAATTACAGGCCAATATACATATCCAAACGGTCCGAGGCCAAGGTTATAAGGTGAGTTATGATGTTTAAGACGTTATATAGCCGAATCGCTATTTATACTATTACCGTAATCTTGTTTAGCGCTTTAGTCAGTTTCCTTTTCACCAATGTTTATTATCATTTCAATTTAAAACCAAGTAATGACGCTAAGATTATGCGCACGCTAAAAGAAGCACGTTCTTATAATGATCATATTGCTTCTTCTGATTTAGATGCGTATTTTCAACATTTAGGTCAAATGAACTATCAAATTATGACTGTGGACCAACATCATCATAAAGCTTTTTATGGCCAGCCTTTTCGAAAAGATAACCTAAGCAAGGCTTCGATAGATAAAGTGTTGAAAGGCCAAGACTTTCATGGCATTAAAAATAAGCCTTATGAATTATTTGTCACAGGCTTTTTTGATAACGAGACCAATAATACGGTTGGCGTAAGATTTACACACCAACATCAACCTATCGCTGTATTTATGAGACCAGATATAGGTCATACCTTTAGTGAGTTTCGTATCTTTTTAAGTGTACTTTTAGGATTATTGCTTATCATTTCTATCACGCTTGTTATTCTATCAACATATTCAATTATCCGTCCGGTAAAACTTTTAAAAAATGCAACTGAGCGCTTGATAAATGGTGATTTTGATACTCCAATTAAGCAGACACGTCACGATGAAATTGGTACGCTACAATATCGCTTCGATGATATGCGTCAATCTTTGAAACAAGTCGATGATATGCGCCAACATTTCGTGCAAAACGTTTCACATGAAATCAAAACACCTTTAACACATATACAACGTTTGTTAAGTGAGTTGCAACAAGCTAAAAATGAACAAAGTCGAAATATGTATATCAATGATATCCATTCAGAAGTAACACGTTTAAGCGATTTAACTAGAGAGTTACTGTTACTTTCCGAACTAGATAACGCTCAGCATTTAAAATTTAATGATGAGATTCATTTAACTGCTTTAATTACTGATATCATTCGTCATGAACAGTTTGCGCTTGATGATAAGAATTTAATGTTGTTATCGGAAATCGAGGATGTTTATTTCCGAGGAAATAGTCGCCTATTATATCAAGCCTTTTTCAACTTAATTCAAAATGCAGTTAAATATGCGCCAACTGATAGTTCAATTGACGTCATGCTTTCTTGTGAAAATGACACAATAATTTTTTCAGTAACAAATGAAGGAAGCACTATTTCTAAGGAAGCGCAATCTCATGTCTTCGAACGTTTTTATAAACTTAATACGCAACAAAATAGTAATGGTTTAGGATTGGCAATTACGAAAGCAATTATTGAATTACACCATGGAACGATTACAGTTAAAAGTAAGAGTGATGATACAACAACCTTTACTGTTCAATTATTTAAAAACGAACGCTAATAATAAAGCGGATATCTATCTAGTAAGTTTAATCTCACTAATAGATATCCGCTTCTATTTGTTATTTCACATTTAAATATTTTTGTACTTCTTTATGAACTGCTCTATATACGTCTTCATGTTCAGTTAGTTTCAATCCAAATGATGGTACCATTTCCTTAATTTTCGGAATCCAACCTTTGAATTCTGCACCATAGCAACGTTGTAATAAATCTAACATGATGTCTACTGCAGTTGATGCACCTGGTGAAGCACCAAGTAACGCAGCTAATGAGCCATCATCTGATGTGATTACTTCTGTACCGAATTGTAAGTTACCTTTACTATCTTCTGTATCTTTAATCACTTGTACACGTTGGCCAGCTACAATAACTTCCCAATCCTCATCTTTCGCATTTGGTAAGAAGACACGTAAGTCATTCATACGCTCTTTATGCGTTAACATAAGTTGAGACACTAAGTATTTCGTTAAGTTAAATTCTTTCACGCCAGCTGATAACATTGTAATCACGTTATTTGGTTTAACAGAGCGAATTAAGTCTAAATTTGATCCTGTTTTTAAGAATTTAGGTGAAAAGCCTGCAAATGGGCCAAATAATAATGAACGTTCTCCATTTACAAATCGAGTATCTAAGTGAGGTACTGACATTGGCGGTGCGCCTACGTCTGCTTTACCATAAACTTTCGCGTGGTGACGTTCAATGACGTCTTTATTTGTACAACGTAAGAACAATCCACTTACTGGGAAACCACCAATATGTTTAGATTGTTTGATACCTGTTTTTTGTAATAATGGTAAGCTTGCGCCACCTGCACCAATAAAGACAAATTCTGATTCGTACGTATGACGTTGACCAGATTTTAAATCTTTAACTGTGACTTTCCAGTTACCGTTATCTAGCTTTTCAATATTTTCAACTTCTTGTTTATATTGCACTTCTGCATTGCGTTCTTTTAAATTAGAAATTAGCTTTTTAGTTAATGCGCCAAAGTTAACGTCTGTCCCTGATTCATCACGAGATAAAGCAATCGGTACGTTAGATGTTCTACCTTCAATCATTAACGGTACCCATTCTTTCATTTTTTCTCTATCTTCAGTAATATCCATTTTTTCGAATAAAACGTTCTTTTTAAGTGCTTCCACACGTCTTTTCAAAAATTGAACATTAAAAATACCTTTTACGAAGCTCATATGTGGCACAGATTGAATAAAATTACCTGGGTTGTCTAATTGGCCTGTTCTTACTAAATGTGCCCAAAACTGTTTTGATACTTGGAACTGTTCATTAATTTTAATTGCTTTATTAATATCTACAGTGCCATCTTTACCTTCTTTAGTATAGTTTAATTCGCATAATGCTGAATGTCCTGTACCAGCGTTATTCCACACGTTAGAACTTTCTTCTCCTGATTGTTCTAACTTTTCAAAGATTTTAATTTCTTTGTCTGGAGATAACTCTTTTAATAATGTACCTAATGTTGCGCTCATAATTCCGCCACCAATTAAGATGACATCTGTTTTGCTATGTTGTGAACTCATAACAACACAGTCCCCCTTTTATAATCACATCTTTAGTCGATAGGTTTAGACCCTGGCCTAATAAATTAAAACGCTTTCTTTTTCTTATAAAAATTTTTAATATTAATTTTACGTAAAAACGTAAATCGACTTTTTAACAACTACCTTAATTATATACATAATTTCTTGTTGAAAAAAGTGTTTATACTAATTATTACATTATTTAAGTTACTGTATCCTATTTACACTAAATTTACTTTTATTAAGTGATGCGCTATTTAACCTCTATTACTTATAAAGACACACATGCTATAATTTTTTTAAATTAAGAAACTTGAGGTGTAACCATGAAATCATATACTTTTTTAATGCATAATATTTATGCTTTAGGCGGTACTGTTAAAGCCGTGACTGAACTTGCTAACACACTATCAAATAAAGGTCATCATGTAGAAATCATTTCTATCTTTAAAGCTGCAGATAAACCTTACTTTGAATTAGATGACGTAATTCATGTCAACACATTAATCGATTATCGTTTAAAACCTCAAAATATAGGTTCAATCGTAATGAATCGCTTAAATCGCTATACACCTTTTTTCAAGCCAACTCACCTATCAAAATATGAGCCAGGTTTAAATCAATTTTCAAGCTATATAGAACGTAAGATAATTAAAGCGATTAAGAAAGTTAATACCGATGTGTTAGTTGGTACGAGAGCGAGTTTCAATATTTTAATCGCTCAGTATCATCCTGCAAAAGTTACTACTGTTGGTATGGAACATATGAATTTAGAAGCATATCCGAAAGCATATCAACATGAAATTATTAGTGCTTATAACAAATTAGATGTTATCACTACTTTAACGTCAAATGATCAGCAAAAATATCAAGCGCTTATTACTACGCCAGTCTTTACTGTGCCTAATATTATTAATGCACAAGCACTTTCTATTCCTAAAGAAAATATTATTATGAGTGCTGGAAGATTAGAACTTGAAAAAGGCTTTGATATTCTAATAGAAAGTATTCAACGAATTCAAAGTTCTATCCGCAACTCTAACTTTAAAGTTGAATTATATGGAGATGGGAAAGAACGTACAAAGCTTCAACAGTTAATTGATAATTATAAACTTAACGATATTATTACGCTCCACCCTGCTACTCAACAGTTAAATAAGAAGTTAGCACAAAGTAAAATCACTGTTGTACCTTCAAGAAATGAAGGATTTGGCATGGTCATCTTAGAAGCAATGGCACAAGATAATGTAGTAATCAGCTTTAAAGATACTTTAGGCCCAGCTAGTTTAATTAATCATGGCGTTAATGGTTACTTAGCTGATTATGCAGATGTTAATTCTCTAGCGAAATATATAGATATTACCATCAATCATATCGACGATTCTGACAATATGATAAAAGAAGGACACTATACGGTTGAACAATATTCATCAGATGAAGTATACGACAAATTTATATCTGCTATTTCATAAAAAAATTAAATAAAGACATAAAAAAATTGTAATTTGCGCAATATCGCTCAAATTACAATTTTTTATTATGCTTATAAGACTAATGAAAGGATGAAAGTCCAAATACAGATAAAGATTAATAATCCAATACTGTAACGTAAAGTCATTTTAAGTAATTCTGATTCTTTACCTACTTCTTTAACAGCTGCAGTCGCAATCGCAATTGATTGTGGAGAGATTAATTTAGCAGCTACCCCACCAACTGTATTAGAAGCTACAAGTAATGAACCGCTAGTTCCAATTTGTTGTGCTACTGAAGCTTGAATTGGAGCAAATAATGAGTTGTTATTAACAACTGATCCTGTCATAAATACACCAATCCAACCTAAGATAGGTGATAATACTGGGAAGACATTTCCTGCTTTGGCAATACCTTGACCCATTGCAGCACTTAAACCACCGTATGTTGTAATTTTAGAAATAGCTAAGATGAAACAAATTGTAAGAACTGGTAACCATAATTCTTTGAATGTCACTCCGAATAAACGACCTGCATCACCAAAGCTTACTTTTTTAGCCATTAATACTGTAATAATAATAGTTAATAAGATAGCAGTACCAGTTTGACCAATAAAGTTAAATGTTAAGATAATTGGTTTATGCGCAACTTCACTAAATGTACCTGGTAAGTTAAAGTTGAATACTAATGAAGAAAGTGCGCCATTTGGTAAGAATAATTTTTTGAAGAATGGAGCACTCCAAATCATTACAATGACAGTTAAAATTACAAATGGACTCCATGCATACATAATTTCTTTTGCGCTATGATGCTTAACCGGTTCAGGTTCCACATCTTTTTGTACACGATAAATATTTTTTGGTTGGAATTTTCTAGAGAATACAGCTAAAGCTCCCATTGTAGCTAAAGGTGGAATGATATCAGCTAATTCCGGACCGCTGAATACTGTTAATAAACCTTGTAAAACTGTGTAAGTGACTGAAACGACTAAGATAGCTGGTAATGTTTCTTTAATACCTTTAAGACCATCGATAATAAAAATTAATAAGAATGGAATAAAGAAGTTAATGATGGCTAAAGTTAATGTTGATGTTTGAGAAACACCCATCGCATGTACACTACCTGGTAAATGTAAAGTATCAACTACGCCTACTGGGATACCAATAGCACCAAAAGCACCAGAAGCCGCGTTGGCAACTAAGCAAAGCATTGCTGCTTGTAATGGTCTAAATCCTAGTTGTGATAATAATAACGCACAGATTGCAATTGGTACACCAAATCCTGCTGCACCTTCTAAGAATGCGTTGAACGCAAAACCAATAAGTAAAAGTTGAATACGTTGGTCTTGTGAAATGCTAGTAATACTATCTTGAATTGTGTTAAATTGTCCTGATTCTTGAGTAATTTTGTATAATAGTACGGCCATCATAACAATATAGCCAATTGGAATGATACCTTGGTAGAAACCTTCTACAACTGCTCCAGAAGCAATACCCACTGGTAATTTGAAGAATGGCACAGCAATAAGTAATGTCACTACTAAAGTAGTAATAGCAGCATAAATACCTTTCATTTTGAAGACTGTTAAACATAGTAAGAATAGAATAATAGGAATTGCTGCAATTAAGCTAGATAACACTAAGTTATCGAAGGGATTAAATGTTTGAACTAACATAATTTTGACTCTTCTTTCCTTAATTTTTTTAATGAATCATCTAGAGCGTTCAGCTGAAAGAGGTCCGGACGTCTACTGTGACCATTTTAACCTCATACAGTTCACTACATAATTAATATTTTGTCGACAAGTTAATCATGCTAGATTTCACAATTTTTATATTGTGAACTTTTTCACAAGTTGAATATAACACCTTTTTATTTAATTGACAATACTATATAGCGTTTTTAACTAAAAATTTGTGATTTTTTTAACAAATATAATAAAATTTAAACTTTTCATAGATTAAAGTATTAAATGAATAACAACCAATCTCTTTTGTATGTCTTTGTAACTATGATTTTTTTAAATGCACGTGGTAAAATATATATATGAAATTTACGAGCAAAAGGATAATGTATGATGATTAAACAAATAAATATTTCTAATATGGCACATCTTGAGCTACAACTTAATAAAGCGAAATCGGCAGGTTTTTCACATTTTATTCCATATTCTAATGAGATTAAAATCAATCAAGATATGCTTGAAGCCGTGGCTTTATCGGATAACTCCGTTGCAGTAGATTATACAATTGACGGTATGTATTTAAACGATTGTCGATATTTTGGTGACGATAAACTTACGTTTATTTCTTGGATGAAAAATATTAATCATTATCCCAACTTTATTTATAATATCGATGCAACGCTTTTACATTTAGCTAAATACGACATTCACTCTATTATGGACTTAGCGGTTATTACTGCTTTGAAAAATGAAATAGATATAGACGGCCATGTCGTTTTTGATTTCAACAATGAAATGCCAACAAGTAAAGCATTTTGGAAATCATTAGATACACGTGAAGTTAAATTGATTAATCATTTTGACTTAAATAAATTAGCTTATATACATGGTCATTCAGTTCCATTTAATAAATTTAGATTTCCTGGTAAAGAAGATGAAATGCGTTTTGCTGAAAGTTGGTTAGTTACTACTAAATTTAAATTGCCTAAATGGATGTATAAAAAAATGCACCAACGTGCCGTTAAAAATCATCGTAATTTGAGTTATGTTTATGACAAGGATAAATCTCAAGTAAAAAATCATATTGTTTTCTTAGGCTTTGATTATGGTTACAGAGGAAATTCAAAATATTTATTTAATTACTTCGTTAAACGTAACCCTACTACTGAAGCGTACTTTATAACAAACGATCGTCGTGGTCCGTACTTTTTACCGCCTGAAGCGGAAGGAAATAAAGAATTAATTGAAAGTGCTAAAATCGTGGTCGTTGAGAGTTATATGCCTGACGAATATAAACCAAATGGTACAGTTATCCAATTATGGCATGGAACACCTATTAAAAAACTATTTTTAGATAGCCATGAGCCGGATCAAAATAAAAACATTTATAATTACAAAGCACGTAAATATAATAAATGGTTACAACAAGATTACTTTTTATTAGATTCTGCTAACTCACAAGGCTTGTTTGAAACAGCTTTTCCAAATCAAAATATACAGTTTATTCCATATGGCTATCCAAGAATAAGTCACTTACTACATAATCTTAATGATCAAAGTCATCACAAAAAGATTAAAGATGAACTTGGCATAGAACGTACAAAACCAGTATTGTTATATGCGCCTACATGGCATGCCTCTAACAGAGAAGATTCTACTTTAACAATTACACCTGAGCTATTAGAACAATATGATGTGGTTTATAAAGGTCATGTTGAAAGTAAAGCTCAAGTGCCAGAGGAAGTTATTGAGGCGCCTAGTCATATTGAAACTCAAGATTTATTATTAATTGCTGATGTAGTCTTAACAGATTATTCTTCAATTATTTTTGATGCTTTAACGATTGGGAAAAAGGTTTGTCTGTACACACCTAATCATGAAGCTTATGAAGATGAACGTGGCGTTTATGAAGATGTGATGCAAAGTTTATCTAAAGTGTGGTATACAGATGAAGATTTATTACTTAACAATCTAATAAACTATACTTTATCTGATATCCCTCACCACCCGTTAGTGAATGAGAATAATCAATCTCTAAAAAAATTAACACAACTTATGCGTGACATTTTAAATGACAATCATTAATGAAAAACCGTTAAGATTCTAAATTACGAATCTTAACGGTTTTATAATTATATGTTCATTTATACTAACAACAATTTTACACATTTCGTTCCATAATAAGGTCGGTATCTACAATATCGCCATTCACAAAATCATGTGATCCAGTAACTTCGAAGCCATGTCGTTTATAAAATGCCAACGCCTTATCATTGTACTCCCATACACCTAGCCATATTTTAGATTTATGATGTTCACGCGCTTTCTCAAGTGCTAATTTAATAAAAGCATTGCCTCTTCCCCCGCCTTGATGCCCTTTATAAAAGTAGATACGTTGGATTTCTAAATACTCATCACCTTTAGGTTCAGTTTGAGCCTCATTGATATTTAACTTTAAATATCCAGCTATTTCGTTATCTATTTTATAAAAATAATGAAATGACTCAGGATTATCTAATTCAGTTAGTAATAATTCTTCATTGTAAGCTTCTTTAAAGAATTTTTGAAAATTTTCTTCTGAATACTCTTCTTTAAACGTTTCATAAAATGTTGTTTCTGCTATACGTCGTAAATCACTTACCTCATCTTTTTGTATCTCTTCAATATGTTCAGCCATGGTATTACTCCCTCACCCCATCCACAGTAGTTTTTCAAACAATTAATTATAATTAATTTGTGAACGTCTTAAATTACTATTGATAATATTTATCAATGAGTATAAAGTATAGTTGTTATAAGTATAAATTAGAGTGAGGTTTTTTCAAATGTTTCAAGATTTATTTGTAGTAGGTATCACTGGACCAACAAGTCTAGTCGTCATAAGTATTATCGCTTTGATTATTTTTGGACCTAAAAAATTACCACAATTTGGTAGAGCAATTGGTAGCACATTAAAAGAATTTAAATCTGCTGCTGAAAATTTAGATTCAGATGACGTACACGATACTCCCAGTAAAGAGTCAAAACAACAACGAGAACAATCAAAATAATTCGACATTACTAGAACACTTTGATGAATTAAGAATACGAATCGTCAGAGTGTTTATTGCTTTTATTATTTCAACTATCATTGTTTATATTTCATCACATTGGTGGATGAAACCATTTATCCATTATGTTAAACGTGCGCATGTAACTCTTCATGCATTTTCATTCACTGAAATGATTCAAATATATATTATGATTATTTTCTTTGTGGCGCTATGTTTGATTATGCCATTTATCTTTTATCATTTATGGGCATTTATCGCACCTGGCTTGCATCCACACGAACGCCGATTTATTTATAAATACAGTATTTGGTGTGCTGTATTATTTATTATTGGAGTTGCATTCGCATTTTTCATTGGGTTCCCACTAGTTATTAACTTTTCACTAACCCTTTCAACCGTCCTAAGTATTCAACCTGTGATAGGATTTCAAGCATATTTACATGAATTAATAAGATGGTTATTAATCTTTGGCGTTCTATTCCAATTACCTACCCTATTTTTAGGCTTGGCCAAATTAGATTTAATAGATGTTAATGAACTCAAAACATATCGTAAATATGTTTACTTCGGATGTTTTGTCGCAGCAAGTATTGTTGCCCCACCTGATTTAACATTAAATTTATTGTTAACATTGCCATTAATTATTCTATTTGAATTTAGTATGGTCATTGCCAAAGTTACACAACGAAATTGATATTTAAATAAACATAACTATACAAAAATCCTCGAACTTTCTCATAATGTTAAGTTCGAGGATTTTTTATATTATTTAATTCTTATTTTACACCTTGTTCTTTCTTATCTTTTCTATTTTTGAAAATGAAGAAAATAATCAACACAATGTAAATTAATTGAGCAACAATTGTTTCAACCGTTGGATAGAAACCAATGAAACTAATTGTTGGTAAACCTTCAATACCATGATGTGGTACCGTACCTAATAATTGTAATTTTTGAATACTTACACCAAGCATCTTGAATGCCATAATAAAGATTAAAATTGAAAGCACTCTGAAGATATAATAAATTGGTATAAGTTTTACAATAAATCTGAATAGCAATGCAAAGATAATTAAAATCACAATTGCTAATGCGATACCAATAACGAAATCTGTAGTAGTAATGCTACCAATCATACCCATATAGAAGATAATGACTTCTACACCTTCACGTAAGACTGAGATTAAACCAATTGTTCCTAAGAGAACTAGATTCCCATTACTAATAGCATTTTGATACATATTTTGAATCATGTCATTCCAACGCTTCGCACTTGAACGACGATGCATCCAAATACCTACCACGTACATAAGAACAACGGCAATAATACCAAGTGTAGCTTCCATTCCTTCACGCAAGATACCATTATTACCCAACGTTTGAATGAACACAACTGCTAACGTGATACTTAGGATTAAACCAAGAATAGCACCGCCAACAACACTTGTAGTACCTTTTGTATCTTTCACTTTACGTGTCATTGTAGTTAATGTCATGATAATTAAGAGTACTTCAAGACCTTCACGTAAGAAGATAATCATTACATCAACGAATGAATATCCTTCTTGACCTATCGTATCTTTAATATCTGAATTGATTTCTTGTAAACCTTTTTTCACTCTATCTTTATTACTATTATCTAAAATACTTTGATAATATGGAATCTTATCTTCGATAGTTGTATATAATGAACCATTTTTAGTTTGAATTTTACCTTCAACATATGGCCAGATTTGCACGAATTTAGATAATGCTTCATCAGCTTGATCTAAATTATTATCATCAATGCCTTTAATAGCTTTATCTAGTTCATCATTTAATTGTGAAGCCTTGTATTGGCCAGACTCTTCACTAGATTGTTTTTGATCTACAGTATCGATGCTAGATTTAAATGTATTCCAAGCATTCTCAACCTTCTTCGTATCTAAAGGTTCTTTTTGGGTTGCTACACGAAGTTGCATTAAATTCACTTCGATTTGTCCATATTTACCTTCATCATAGTTACGAATTGCAGATTCATGACTTGTCCAAATTTGGTTCAAACTATTATTGATTGATTGTAATTCAGACTCGTTTTTTGTTTTAATCGCTTTTTTAACTTGAGCATCTTTAGAATCAACTTGTTGTTTTAACTGTTTAATTTCTCCTGAAATATCAGATGATGATTCTACATTTTCATAAGCAATCAGCGATTTAGTTAATTCTGAAAGTTGATCAGCTTGTTTGTCGGTTGAAGATGTATGATCTAAATCTTTTAATTTAGATTTAACCTCTTTACCTTCTTTATTATCTTTAATATTTAAATCATTAACTTTAGATTTAATATCTTCTACTGCTTTTTGTTTCTCTTTATCACTTTTATCCTTATCTTGTAGCGTTGACTTTGCATCCGTAATAGCCACATAAACGTCACTAATTGAGTTGTCATCTGCAGCATGTACAGGTGTTGGTGTGATTCTTAGCACTGTGAAAAGAAGTGCCACTACTAAAAGGAGTTTAACCGAAAAGTGTTTCACCTAAATAGCCTCCTTTTTGAACACCTGGTAATACAAGAAATGATGCAGAACCTTTATGTGTAATATATTCGTTTAATTTGTCGCGATGGCCTAAATTATTTTGAATATCAATAAATTGTTGCGTTGATTTTTGGAAACAAGTAAAGATTAAACCTACTTCTAAGTTACCAGTCTTAGCGTTAGTACCATCACTATAGTTATAAGCACGACGTTTAATAGATGTATTAGCTTCACGTGCCAAACGTGCATGTGCATTCGGATCAATAATGTAATTACCGCTCGCATCTTTTGCTTTTAAATCTAAGTGGTCAAATTCTTTTTTACCTGTTAAAGGCGCACCAGTATCACGTTTTCGTCCAAATGTTGCCTCTTGTTCTTCTAAAGATGTACGATCCCACGTTTCAATGTGAATTTGAATGCGTCTTACGATACAATATGTACCATTTTTAGCCCAACCGTCATCAATAAATACATATTTTTTAAGTTCATCACTTTTAGTAGGGTTAACAGTACCATCTTTAAATGCCATTAAATTTCTAGGCGTTTCTTCTAATTTTCCTGAAACGAAGCCATTTTGAGACCATCTCATTTTGACAATATCTCTAAATGGACGGACTAAATTATGAATCGCGTGGAAAGAAACTTGTGGATCATTTGAACACGCTTGAATCATAATATCTCCATCACTATATTCGTCTTCTAATTGATCATTTGGAAAATGAGGTAAATCTTTAAAATCACTTGGAATTTTAGATGACATACCTAGTTTTTTCAAAAATGATTTACTTACGCCATACGTTAACGTTAATCTACTTGCACCTAAACCAATAGATTCGCCTGTGTCTACTGGAGGTAATAACGCATTTTGACTATCCTTCTCAGCTGGCGCACCATCTGTCATGTTGACAGACATGTCCGTCCATTTCTTAAACATATCTTTAATTGCACTTTTGTCTTTACTTTTTAAATCTAAAGCTACAATAGTACAATTCTTCTGTGTAGGTGTCGTAACGCCAGCTTGCACACGTCCATAAAATTCGAAAGCATCTTTACTCTCATCTTCTGGTGTATCGAACATTGATTTAAATGAAAAGATACTTCCAACACCACTTGCACCAATCACTGCACCTGCTCCACCAATTCCAAGCATTTTCAAAAATGATCGTCTTGAAACTTGTGTGGATTGTTGATCGTCTATTTTACTCATTCTGTAACCACAGCCATTTTACTTAATGGTTCACCAAGTGAGTTTACTGCATCAGATAATGCTTTTCTATCTTCTTTAGTTACAGCGCTATAATCTTTAAATCCGTCGCCGTCTTTGTATTTATCTAATAAACTATTCACTTTATCAAAGTTCTTTTGAATATCATCGCTTAATTTTTTATCTTTCTTCACTAATTCAGGTTTGAATAATTCGTAGATTTTTTGAGCACCTTCAATATTTGCTTTGAAGTCATATAAATCAGTGTGTGAATAAATTTCTTCTTCACCAGTTATTTTTGAAGTTGATACTTCATTTAATAAGTCAACTGAACCTTGTAACATTAATTTAGGTGTAATATCTAAAGTATCAGCTTTAGCGTCCAACTCTTTAGCATCTTTTAATAATTGATCAGCATCTTTTTTAGTTGTGTCATCAATTTTGTTGTCTTGGTAAAGTGATTTTTCAATTTTGTGATAACCGCTCCACTCGTCTTCTTTTTTCTCTTCTTTCATATCTGCTAAACGAGCATCAATCTTAGGATCTAAGTCACCGAAAGCTTCAGCAACTGGTTCTGAACGTTCATAATACATACGTACTTTAGGATAAAGCTCTTTTGCTTTTTCCATATTGTCATTTTTAATTGCAGTTACAAATTCTTCTGTGCCATCTAAGAATTTGTCTAATTGTTTATCTGTGTATTTTTTGTATTCTTTCGTAGCTTTATCTAAAGCCGCATCGTTTTTACTACTACTTGAACTTTGTGACTGAGAATCTTTTTTACTTTGGTCATTGTCTCCATTATTATCGTTGCCACATGCTGCTAATAATAATGATGATGCTAATAAGATAGTTGGTAATTTCTTCATAAACTGTCCACCTCAATAATTTATAGGTAATTATTCAACCGCCACTGATTAATTTTTATCATTTATAATAATCATTTTATAAAATATGAGTTATCCCAAAATCTCAATTATTATAGTAGCTTTCTCTTCTTCAGTTTCAATTGATAATCATTATCAGAATAATTATAAGTTTGTCTACATTTTGTGTCAATAACAATTCTATTTTAATTTTAATTAGCATGATTTTTATCGTTTGCCTTATTACTAATAATTAAAATATAATGATTCAATAAGATTTTCTTAGCATATTATCTTATTTTGACGGGTAAATAATGTATATCTATTAATAACTTTTAAAGGAGTCATAAGATATGAGTACTGAATTTAAAGCATTTTTAGTTGATAAAGACAAAGATGGCAACGTGAAGAGTGACTTTAAAACAATGACAACTGATGATTTACCTGAAGGTGAAGTATTAATTAAAGTCCATTATTCAGGTATAAATTATAAAGACGCATTAGCTACAACTGATAACAATAATATCGTCAAATCATATCCAATGGTTCCTGGTATTGATTTAGCAGGAACAGTAGTTGAATCTAGTGATCCTACTATTGAAGAAGGCGAAAAAGTCATCGTTACAAGCTATGACTTAGGCGTAAGCCATTACGGTGGTTTCAGTGAATACGCACGTGTTAAATCTGAATGGGTCGTAAAACTACCAAATAATTTAACTTTAGAAGAAGCTATGATTTACGGTACGGCTGGTTATACTGCTGGTTTAGCTATTGAAAAGTTAGAAAAAGCTGGCTTTATGACACTTGAAGGCGGTAAAGTGCTTGTCCGTGGTGCTTCAGGTGGTGTCGGTTCACTTGCTGTACTTATGTTATCTAATTTAGGATACAAAGTCGTCGCAAGTACAGGCAATAAAGAAGCTGCTAAAAAGATTGAAGATCTAGGCGCTAAAGAAATCATTGACCGTATTACTGAAAATGATGATGCTTTATTAGGTTCTCGTACTTGGCAAGCGGCCATCGACCCTATTGGTGGCGAAGGTACACCTTATGTTATCAATCGTATCGATAATAACGGCGGTGTTGCGCTAATCGGTATGACTGGAGGCATTAAATTTAATGCGACAGTTTACCCATTTATTTTAAGAGGCGCAAGTCTTGTGGGTATCGATTCTGTATTTACTCCTATGAAATTACGTGAACGCGTATGGCGACGTCTAGCTACAGATTTAAAAGCTGATAAATTACAAGAAATTAAGCGTTCAATTTCATTCGATGAATTACCTGAATCTATTGAAACTGTATTACATCATAAAAATACAGGTCGCATTGTGATAGACTTCAACGCTGAATAGATAATTTAAATAGTAAGAGCGAAATTCGCTAGTGTCTTCACTTCGAATTTCGCTCTTATTTTTAATATACAGTATACATGCCACCTGATTTAGGCTCTGTCGATTGAAAGCCAAACTTCTCATACAATTTATCTGCTGGATAGTCAGCAATCAAACTTACATACGTTCCCTTTTCAGCTACTGAATCAATATAAGCCATAATCTTCTCTAAGATTTGTCTGCCATAACCTTGTCCTTGGTAATTTGGATCAACGGCAATATCTACAACTTGAAAAGCAGTGCCCCCATCACCAATTAATCTTCCCATACCGATTAACTTATCATCCTCATAAATCGTAATAGTGAAACACGCATTAGGTAATCCTTTACGTGCCGCTTCCAGAGATTTAGGACTCATGCCTGCTTTTACTCTTAAATCACAATAAGCCTGTGCATCAGGTACTTCTGTAGAAAAACGAATCATTGTACATCCCCTTTTATTATTTATAAATATTTATTAATTACTGCTTTATTAGATTCTTTAAATATATCATTATGACTTGATACATATCCTTCATTAGCGGCATCAGGTTCAATATAAGTCTTAGCTAAGTTCGCCGCATTACCCGCATCACTAAATGCACTCGCAATTAAATGCACTTTCGCTTCATGATGAACTACATCGCCACATGCATAAATACCAGGGATATTTGTAGTAGTATTCCCTAATCCTTTAACGCGATATTCATCATATAAATCAAGTTTCGACGAACATTCAACCAGTAATGGATTCTCATGATCAAAGCCATGGCTAATAATCACATCATCAAATGATAAAGTTTGTACTTCTTGGTTTTCAACATTCTCAAGTTTAACTTCGTGAATGCATTTATCTTCAGCATCACCAATCAATTCTTTAATTTGTGTTTTAGGCAACAGTTTCACGTTTAAATCTTGTAATACTTTAACCATCGCTTCATAACCACGAATTTCCGGCTTTCTATAAATTAATGTTACTGACTTCGCGATACCGGCTAAATCTCGTGCCCAATCAAGCGCAGTATTGCCTCCACCTGAAATTAGAATATCTTTATCTTTGAATTTTGAAAATGACTGAACCACATAATGCAAGTTAGTCATGTTATAACGTTCAGCACCTTTAATATTTAGAGGCTTAGGATTAATAATACCGCCACCTACCGCAAATATCACAGCTTTAGATTCGTAAATATTGCCTTTGTCTGTTTCAATTTGAAAATGTCTTTCCGCTACTTTGCGAATATCTATAACACGTTCGTTTAAGTTAACTTCAGGGTTAAAATGTAGCCCTTGCGCAATTAAATCTTTAATTATTTCATAACAAGGTTTTGGTGCTACGCCACCAATATCCCAAATAATCTTTTCAGGATAGATTTGCATTTTACCGCCTAATTTATCTTGCACATCAATGATTCTAACTGACATTCCTCTTAAACCAGAATAAAAACTCGCAAAGAGTCCAGCTGGTCCTCCCCCAATGATTGTTACATCTTGCATGGTATTTGCCTCCTAAAATCGTTTCCCATCTAAATGATAATAGTTATCATTAATTCTTGTACATTATACTACATGATGTAACAATGTTGAAGAAATCCCTACATTATAATAGGTAATAATGCCTCGCTATTATTTATTTTCAAAAACAAAAAGGAGCAAGACATTAAATTCTGTCCTACTCCTAAATCCTTATACATTAATCTCTAGGTTCTTTCAAAATAGCTTGGCGTAATAAGAAGAATAGTAATAATAATCCAGCTAGCATACCTGTATGACCTATTCCTGCAAAGCCAGCAAATGCTTCAGGTGAAAAGCTTTTACCAGTGACTTGGAAAGTTCCTTTAGTTACCATCATACCTATAGTAACTACAACGCCAATATTATAAATGATGAAAAACCAATTAAATAGATAATAGCTACTTAATTTAAACACTTTCTCAAGTGGTAGCAATATTAAAAACATAAACATACCTAATATTAAGGTATGCGTATGGACTACAGCTAATTGAGTATCGCCCGTAAAATGATGCGCTTTTGTTAATTCTCTGTAGTAAAATCCACTAAATAGTCCAATAATCATATAGACTAAAAAAGCATATAGTAATCTACGCATGTCAAAATCCTCCCTCACAAGACTATTATAATTGATTATCCTCTAGTTTAAAGCAAGAATAATTGACAATAAACGTAAGAATAAAAATACAAGAAGATATAGGTAAAAGGACAACTTCTATTATTTACAAATAGAAATTGTCCTTGGTTAATCTAATATTATTTATTTCTAGCGTGTTTGAATAATGCAACTAATGAAAGAATTATTGCAACGATTGAAATAATCCATAATGCAATTGAACCACCTGAAGATTGTTGTTCACTTGCTTTCTTATCATCTTCAGATTTATCGTCTTTCACTGCTACAGCATTCGCATCTTTTTTAACTTCTAATGTTGGCGCTGGGTGTTCGCTATCTTCTTTACCTACCCATTTCACTTTGTCGCCATTATCATAAGTTTGAATAGCTTTAAATGAATATTTACCTTCATCTTTAGGACTTGCTACGATAAGTGGTAAGTCGATGAATTCATCTGGTCCAATACCTTTACCTTTAGCTGTCCAAGTAATTTTAGTGATGTTACCTTTTTTATCTTTATCTAATTTATATTTATATTCGTCAACAGGTTGAATATTAACTACTTGTACCTCTTTTGGCACTTCTAATTCTACTTTTTCAGTGTGATCTTTTTGTTCAACTGGTACACGCACATCCACACGTTCATAAGATTCAGGATCCACTGCTTTAGGATTTAATGTTACGTGAGCATCTGCGAATTTAAAGAAACCTATTGAAAAGAAAAGCACTAAACTCGTGGCTAATAATTTTTTAAACATCTTATTATCTCCTTACTATGGAATACTAATTTGACTCATAATTACACCGGCTACGATAAGTAATACACCAATGGTTACTTCTATAATTAATGAAACTTTATTTACTCTATAACGTTTATTTAATGCACGTGTCGTTTGCATGAAACCACATGCCATCATTATTAATGTTCCTACTACTTTTATAATTAAGAACACTGTCCAAGGTTGCATATTATGCCAAATTGATAATATCTTCGTTTCATCGATAGACATTAATATACCTGACAGAATAATGACTGCTACGGCTGCGGCATTAACTTTAAATAAGATTTCGCGTAGTAAATCTACGGCATCCCTTTTTCGAGTGAAAACAGAAGTCAGTAGATAAATAAGTGCACCTAACCATAAACTAATACCTGTAAGATGTAGGGTTCTTAAAATAATTGACCATAGTGGCACACTTTGAGACCACACATGACCTGACATACTTAATGCTAAAATCATCGCAATCGATACAATCCAATACCACGATTTCTCCATATTTCTTAGTACGAAAAGACCGCTTAATATAATAAGTGCAATTGAACTTAAAATGTATGGGAATTGCACGAGTGCACTTGGATTAAGTGACAATACATCGTCTAATACGTCTGATGATAATGTCATTAAATATAATACTAGCGACATTAAATAAGCCATCATCATCATTAAAGATACAGCGATATGTCTTGGGAAGACATCAAACGTCGACAGGTTGTTACGACGTGCAATACCGTTCAGCCAATAAAGACCTACTAATATAATTGTGGCACCTTCAGCTATATATCGAAATACACCAAACCAGAAGTCAGGCGTTTCATAGAATGCTGGAGTCGTATCTACGCCATTAGCTGTTTGTTTCCCTACTGAGAAGTCGAAACGGTCGCTAATTTCGTGTCCGTCAGCTGACACCGTATGCCATTCTATTTGGTGCGTCCCATGTCCTACTTTATCTGCAGGAAAAGTTAACGTCTGAGAATGACCCGTTGTTGAAGGTTTGACTTCACCAATTTCTTTACCTTTATCATTGAAAATGGTGATACCAGAATAGTCCGCATTAACTGGTTCATTAAAGGTTAATTCAATATTATCAGGATGCTTTGAGACTACTCCATTCTGTGAAGGTGTGGTTTTTTCTAAAGTAGCATGTGCTGATGCGATATGTTGAAAATTGGGAACCAACATAAATAGAAACATCATTAAGATGGCTAAAGCTACTTTCGAACTTCGCTTTATTTTCACTATTGACATCCTCCTATAAAATTTTGCTCATTTAATAATGATAAAATAATGTTTACTATTTAACAATAATAATTCTAATTTGTCACTTTTTATCCAAAAAGATGTAGTTGATAATAAAGCCCGATTCAAGCGTGTTTTCAATTTAATCAGCTACTGCCAATATGTTAAAGAAGGCTGAGACATTATATTATTGTCCCAGCCTTTCTCTTCTAACACTTTAATAATTATTCAGTTTTTGCGTTAGTTTGTGTTCTTCATTTTCAAAAAATAATTATTCTTCAATTAGCGCTTGTTTATCGACAGTAAGTTGATTTCTCAATAAGTAAACAATTAACATAGCTAATAATGCACAAATTGTTTCGGCGATTAATAATGACCAAACAACGCCTGGTAAGCCGAATAAAGCGTTAAGTACGAAGAGTACTGGGATAATGACAGTACCTTGAGCAATAGCCATGATTGTAGCACCACGTCCTTGACCAGTTGCTTGAAGCATTCCAGTAAATAAGAAACCAATACCGTTTAATAGTAAAGATGTCATAGTTACTTTTAAGATAAATGTAGCTAATGTCACGATTTGTGGATCAGTGCTAAATAATTGAACGATTGAATGACCGAATAATAATACGATTGTCATACATACCGCAAAGATAGCTGCAATAGATAAAATAACTGCTTTAATTGTGTCTTTCATACGCGTTTTATTAGAAACAAAGTTATATGCAATTAATGGAATAACGCCTTCAGATAATCCCATAATAATTAATTCTGGGAATTGTACAAGTCTGAATGAAATACCGTAACTTGCAATGGCATAGTTTCCGTAATGTGCTAAGAATAAGTTAACTACTAAACCAGTAACGCCCATTAAGACAACCATTAAGAAGGCTGGAATACCTATTTTAAAGATTTCTTGTACCATTTCTTTAGTTGGTTTTGCGTGTTTGATATTTAAAGATAAAGTTTCATCTTTGATTTCAATATAGATAATAAAGAATAAAGCGGCTACTAAATTTGAAATGGCTGTACCTAATGCTGCCCCTACTACATCTAAGTGGAAACCAAAGATTAAAATAGGGTCTAAAATCATATTTAATACTACGCTTGAAATCATGCCAATCATTGAAATAATTGGTTTACCGATAGCACGTGCAAATTGTTCTAAGACAAAGAATAGAATAACAAATGGTGTGCTTAGAAATTGAACTTTTAAATAATCGCTTGTGAATTTTAATGTTTGGCCACTAGCACCTAACACGCTAGCAATTTGATCTGTGAACGGTGTTGCAATGATTGCAATAATAACACCAAAAATAAAACTACTATAAATTGAAAAGCTACTTACATAATGACTTTTTGTGTAATCTTTGGCACCGAGTAAACGTGAAATATACGTTCCGCCACCTACGCCGAATAAATTACCAAAAGCCATTAATACTGCAAAGATAGGTAATGTAAGTGAAATTGCTGAAATCATATGACTATTGTCTAAAAATCCTATAAAGTAAACATTTAAAATACCATAAATAACGCTTAATAATGAACCTATCATCATTGGCAATGAAAAGTGCATCATCGCTTTAAATATTGGTGATTCTTCAAAATAATATAATTGCTCGTCTTTCATTTCCATAATCTCCTTTTATCTTAGATATCTAATAATTAGATATCTAACTATATATTCAAAAATAATCGGGACTTTACTCAAGTTAAATATTGGGTATTGTCCCGTTTTAATATCTAATTTGCATTTTTAATATTTTCATACATTCTCTCGAAAAATGATTTCAATTGTTCTTTCTCGCTGTTCTCGAAATCTTTAACTAAGATCAATTCAATTTCATCGAATATACTAACAAACGATTCTACTAAGCGATTACCTTCTTCAGTAAGTTTCAAATTCTTACGTCTTGAATCATTAGGATCAACAGTACGATAAATCAAACCTTTTTTCTCTAAACTTTTTAAAGTAGAACTTACCGTTGAGCCTTTACGTTGAAACGTTTTTAATAATTCATTTTGCGTGATGCTTTTGTCTTTATGACGATAGATATAACCTAGCGTATGACTTTGTTCTTGTGTCACATTGTACTCGTCTAATTTTCTGTCAGCATAATTTTTCATTTCATGCGCTAACATTCTGATTAAGTATTGATATGTTGTTTCCATATCCTCACTCCATTTAGTTAGATATCTAACGAATATAATACTCTCTTTCAAAAAATAGTCAACCGATATATTAAAGTTTAAATTTTCAGATTTTTATTCTAGAATATTAAACCTCAGTTTAACCATAATTTCGGCTAAACTGAGGTTATTTAAATTAATCTTATGATGGTACTTCAGTACGTTTTGTACTATGTTTTCTAACAAGTGCAGATACGATAACTGAAATTACACCGAAGATCATGAATCCAACCATCATCCAAGTTGTTGTATTCATTGTAAGATGTTGATTCATGTAAATAATTCTTCTTAAAGTATTAGCATAATGAGTGAATGGATCAATGCTGTATACCCAAGTTTGATAGTTTTTTGGAAGCATTTCTTTAGGCAATGTAACAAGTTGCATGCTAAAGAACATAAGTAGAATGAAGATTGGTAAAGCTTTCATACCTAACCAAACCATAATTCCTAAGATTAAACCGATAAATCCTAACATTGAAATAGTTAAGAATAATGCTACACGATTAATATGACCTAAACCGAAGTCAAATCCTAATACGCCATGCATGAAGTAAACGAAGCTAAAGCTTCCTAATACCGCTGTAATGACTGCTACAGCAATTTGTCCTAATGAAGCAATAATACGTTGTTTTCTTTCTACATTATTACTTGTTCTAAATGCAAAGAATAATAATACAGATGATACTAATGAGCCCATCCATACTGGCATGAACATTAAGAATGCTGCATTACCGCCACCTTGATGGCTAGAAATTGAATGTAAATCTTGGTTATCAACTTTAACAGGGTTTGTAATACCTTTAATGTCAGATGCGTCTACTTTGACATCTTGTTTAGATAATGTATCGATACTTTGTTTTGTAATTTGATTATTTAAGTTATCGCCCATACCACTTAAAACTTTTGACACCATTTGTGATGCTTGCATGCTAACACCTTTGTTAACAATTGTTTTGAAAGTAGCTTGTTTTACATCAACACTTTGATTTCCCATTTTTTCTTGCATTTCTTTTGCTGCTTGAGGTGGAACCTCTCCTGATTCAACCTTTTGTTGCATTTCTGATTTTTTGCTATCCATGACTACTTTTTGCGTTTTGCTCATCGCATTTTTTGAGAAGTCTTCATTAAAAATAGCAACCCCATAATATTTTTCATTTTCCATATCTTTTTGGATGTCTGATTCGTCGTCTACTTTAATCCATTTAATTGTTTCAGAACGACTATCCATTAATTTATCTTCAATTTTTTTACCAATATTTACTTTATGACCTTGGATATCTACGCCTTTATCATTATTTACAACTGCAATTGGCATTTCTTTAGGTTTTGGATTAAATGCTGGATAAAATGCTAAAGAAAAGATTACTAATAAAGCAATCGCAGCTAAAGGTGTAGCCCAAAGTAAAATACTTTTGAAAATATGCATTTTCTAATACCTCCTATTTTTATTGAACAATGTGTTGAATATTTAATACGTTGTAAATTATAATGAGGTAGTCAAAAATAAACAATAATCAATTATGCGAATAGCGTATGGTTTTGAACAGATTAGTTATTTTTGTCTAATAACGTATTGGAGGTCGATAAATATGAAAGAAGATAGGCGAATCAGAAAGACAAAGTCAGCAATAAAGAAAGCCTTTATAGAACTATTAAAAGAAAAAGATCTCGATAAAATTACTGTTCAAGATATTTCAAATCAAGCTGATATTAATCGTGGTACATTTTACTTACATTATGAAGATAAATATACGTTATTATCAGATATGGAAGATGAATATATTTCTGAAATATGGTCATTAACGCAATTCAATCATTTTAACGCTAGTTCACCTGAAAAAATTGCAGATGAATTTATAAATAATACATTAACGAAGATCTTACAACATATTGCTGATAATATGGATTTCTACCACACTATTCTTCAATTAGATAGAAAAAGTAAACTTGAAGATAAAATTTATTTCTTAATAAAAGAAAATATGCAAAAATATATAAGTGTTAATAATGAAATTGATGGTATACCTGAAATGTATTTCCATAGTTATGTAGCGGGTGCCACAATTTCTACTATTAAATATTGGGTACAGGATGAGAATCGTATTACAGTCGACGAATTAACGCAACACATTTTCAAAATTGTTTATAACGGTCCATTAAGAATTATGGCAGAAAACCAATATGCCCGTACTCAAACAACTTAGATTAATTGAATATGAAAGGAACCATTAACCATGCTAACTGCATACAAACATACAACGACTAATGAAATTGTTGAAACAACGCTATTAGATCGCTCTGCATCATGGATTAATGTTGTAGAACCAGATAGAGAAGAAATCGAGGAATTAATGGAACAATATAATCTTCCTGAAGACTTTATTCGAGATCCATTAGATTCTGAGGAAAGCGCACGTATTGAATATGATGAGGATACGGGTTACTCATTAATTATCGTCGATTTACCAATCGTTAGCTCTACGAATCGACGTGTACTTTCATTCGTAACGATTCCTTTAGGTATTGTCATCGGAAAAGGAATTATTTTAACTATTTGTGATGCTGAAAATGAATTCTTAGAAAATTACGCACGTCAAGATAATGTTAATTTAAAATATCATAGCCGCTTCGCTTTAGATATTCTGTTAACAATTTCTAACCACTACAACAGAAATTTACGACTTTTAAATAAATCACGAATTCGCATAGAACGTGAATTAAAAAATAATATTACTAATAGACAACTTTATAAACTAATGGAAGTTGAAAAAAGTTTAGTTTACTTCTTAGCCGCATTAAAAGGTAACGATACTATTATTAAAAAATTGTTCCGTTTACCTGCGATTAAACGTTTTGAAGAAGATGAAGATTTACTTGAAGATTTAGTGATTGAAAATAACCAAGCGATTGAAACAACCGAACTTTATACAAGTATCTTAGAAAGTATTACGACATCCTACTCTTCATTATTATCTAATGAGATGAACAATATAATGAAGACATTGACGTTATTTACCGTATTACTTACATTACCAACCCTTGTCTTTAGTTTCTTTGGAATGAACGTGCCACTCCCTATTGATGATAAGAGTTATTTATCATGGGTTATTGTGGTTGGCATTTCACTCATTCTTGTAATGATTGTGAGTATCTTCTTATGGCGTAAACAGAAACTTTAACATAGTGAAAAAGGTCAAAATCCTAATATTAGGATTTTGACCTTTTTTTGCTATTCTGCTACGGCTTTATACGCATTTCGACGAGATAAAACAATAGTAACTACTACAGAAACGATAAATGCAATTAACATTCCTATAAAGTAATGGAGCCAACCAGAATGAGCCGGATTGATTGAAATAAATCCAGGCAGACCTGCTGTACCTAACGCAATGGCTTTAACTTTGAAGAATGAGATATAAGCTGAGCCAATTGCTGAACCGATAATCGCACCAATAAATGGATATCTAAGTTTTAAATTGACACCAAACATTGCTGGTTCTGTAATACCTAATAATGCTGAAATACCTGCTGCAGAAGCCACACCTTTTAATTTTTTATTATTTTTAATAATTAAGAATGCCGCTAAAGCTGCCCCACCTTGTGCTACGTTAGACATAGTAGCAATTGGGAAGATGAATGAACCGCCTGTTTTTGCTTGATCAGCAATTAATGTTGTTTCAACAGCAATAAAGCTATGATGCATACCTGTAATAACGATTGGCGCATAGAATAAACCAAATATGAAGCCACCAATCGCTCCACCAAATTCATATAACCAAGTTAATCCATCTGATAACCAATAACCTAATTGTCTTGTAATTGGTCCTACAAATGAGAATGTAAGGAATGCGGTAACTAAAATTGATAATAATGGTGTAAGCAAATTATCTAACACTGTTGGAATAACTTTACGTATAGCCTTTTCAATAGTAGCCAGTATGTAGGCAGCTACTAACATAGGTAACACTTGTCCTTGATACCCTACTTGATTAATATGCCAGCCAAATAAATCCCAATGAGGAATAGCTTTGCCAGCTTCTAACGCTTTAGGAAAATCATAAGCACTCATCAACGCAGGATGTACCAAAATCATGCCCAATGCTGCACCAAGATATGGATTGCCTCCAAACCGCTTCGTTGCACTAAAACCAATCAGTATAGGTAATAATGTAAATGGCGCATTAGCAAAGATATTAATCATATCTGCTAACCCAGCAAATTGACTATGTACTTCTATAAACGATTTATGATCATAAAACAAATCTGGGGCAGTTAATAGATTGTTAATCCCCATTAATAAACCGCCCGCTACGATGGCAGGTATAATAGGTACAAAAATATCAGACAACATTTTTACGAAACGTTGTAATGGGTTCATATTCTTGGACGACTTATCTTTAACATCTGCAGTCGTTGAAGCCTCTTTACCTGTAATTTTTTCTAATTCGGCAAATACTTTATTGACTGTACCCGAGCCTATTATGATTTGATATTGCCCGCCTGTTGAGAACGTCCCTTTCACAACATCCATTTTCGATAACTTCTCTTCATCTACTTTACTTTCATCATTTAGAACAAGGCGTAAGCGCGTCGCACAATGTGCCATCGCGTCTAAATTTTCTTCGCCTCCAATCGCTTCTAAAATTTCTTCAGCCGATTGCTTATAACTCATTACTTCAACCTCCTCTTGAGTGGTACCGGTTTCATTTATTTATCTATATTGTAATCGGTTCCAATTAAGAAAGCAATATACTTTTACTCTTTTTATTCAAATATACATTTGATTGTATTCATTTCATTTCGGGAAAAGAACTATATTGAAGTTGTTGTAAATCCTCATTTATTTTAATAGTAAGGAGTGGTGTTATGAAAGAACGTGGCTATATTGAAAAACTATGGCGTGAAGAAAAGTATCATGTGTTACTACACAGCCAACAATCCTATAATGAAATTCGTGAATTACTTAAATCTTCACCCTCATTACAAGAAGTACAATTAAAAATTGAAGAAGCATTGAGTTGTGAACCAACGAAAGGAACAGTCATTAATGCTTATGACCATATGTGGGGATATTTTAAAAATAATGCTACTAAAGCAGAAAAAGAGCAATCTAAAAATTTAAAAAATGACTTTCAAAACGACGTAGTTACTAAAAATCAATTACTGACATTTTTAAAAGAATTAGCTCAAAAATATAATGTTACTTATTTATTAGAAAGTCGCATCTTGCAATTAAACAAAACAAAAGACTGAAGTTTCTCGTCGTAGAGATTTACTTCAGTCTGCAGCGTATTAATTCTATTCTATTTCTTAAAGATGAATATTGTTCTTGATGTTTAAAGCGTTGATGGTCCGTACATTTAGATAGATAAGTAAAACTGAAACACGTTATATAAATATTTAAATTATTCGGGGAATTAAGGCTAGTTTTAAATGTACGTTGTTTGGCTACTGTTAGTACCTCGTGCTATATGTACATGAGTATATATTCTTATTCTATGGTGTATAGGGATTCAAAGTTGTGATGTCTGACTAATCTCAGAAACGTTTCATACTCTACATTGTTGTTTAGGCCTGGTGTGATTGAGAGTATGTCTTTCATTCCATACGAGAAGTTGATTCGTGTAGTTTCGCTTGGGTGTTGGATTATCTAGATGTTAGTCTTTATGTTTGAAATGAAATCAGACGTTTGAGATATGATGTTTACCTATGCACATGATGAGCACTTTAATAATCTTGTGGTTGATTCTTAGTTGTTAGTCTAGTCGCTTGTTTCTTGATGTGTCATATTCTTCATGATGTTGTTCAATGATGTTAAGACAGAACTAATACATAAATTATAGATTTCTAGTTAACTCATTTTTTAAAATAAACTTCATTAACGTTTACTTCAAAATAAAATTTAGCTTGCTTTGAAATCTATATTTATTATGCAATAAAAAGAGTTGTCCTACACTATTGAAAATTTCCAAATCAATCACGCTATATTCTTAAATTTTTATTTATATTGTGTATAGATGGAAATTTTTAACGCTTTCATTAAAAAATACATAAAAAGTTTTTATTTTTCACTATTAATTTTTTCTAGCTTTTAATTTATAATAGCTTTTATTATCCTCAAACATGTTGAACGATATTATTTTTAAAAACTATACTAACGACCAGGAGACCCACATATATGAGTAGCAACCTTCTTTTACATGAACATATTACTTCTGCACCAACGCGAAATATTAATTATGTGATTTTACTTTTTTCGCTAACTAATGAGTTAACTATTTCTATAAATGGAGAAAGTAAAGATTTACAAAATCACATTGCTATTATTAATCAAGGTGATTTATATCAAATAGAAATAGCTAAAAATTTAATAGAACTTAAAATTCCTGTTGCGTACTTTTATTTAGAGGATAATACGTTCTTTAATTGTTATTTTGACCGTCACCTTTTACAATCTAACCGCTTCATTAAATCCATCATTTTGCAAAGTATTACTCACTTTTCAAACAATGAACCTCAAGACGAAGAAGCAATCTCAAAAATTATTCAAACACTTTATAAGGAAGCCGTGGTTAGAAACGAAACCAGCTACATCCCTAAAATGTCGGTAGATCATCAAATACTATCGAATATTTTATTATTTATAAATGAAAATATAACGAATAATATTTCTCTACAAGATTTAGCTCAATATGCCGTTATTTCTGAATCCTACTGTTCAAATTTATTTGTTCGCTATTTAAATATGAACTTTAAAGATTTTTATACAAGCTTAAAAATTATACATGCCTTAAATTTATTATTATCTACAAATCAATCCATCACTACGATATCTGAATTATCTGGTTTTAGTAGTCATACTAATTTTACAAATCAATTTAAGAAATATCTGGGCTATAATCCTAAACAATTTCGTTCAAAATTAAATGAATTACCACCTATGCCTAAAATTAAATTTAGACATCATATAGAAGAAAAACATTTAGATTTAATTTCAGAGTTTGAATTTACCGACCACTTAACCACTGAAACAACTTATGTAGATATTCACAATATTCAAACCCAAACTCAAACTAAATCATCGAAAGCGTTTATTCATTTTCAAAATACAAACGAATTATTTCAATTTGTATTTAATGATTTCTATAATATTGAACTATCTCATTTACCTAATTCTGCGATCTTAATTAATGATATAAGTGACATTCTTGGCCAACAAATCAACTTTAATTTGCTTAACAGATGTTTTGAAAAGCTTTTTGAAAAGAAAATTAGTCTAGCAGTTACCATTAAAAACAAAGCTGAATTCAAAGAAATTTATCGTTTGATTATTTCATTTATACATAGTAATCAAGATTATAAATGGAATAAAAAATTGTTAAATTTATGCTGGTTTTTGATACCGAAACGATATCTATTCAAGATATCC
>NZ_PPRC01000099.1 GCF_002902565.1 Staphylococcus petrasii
AGACAGCGACTCTGATTCAGATAGCGACTCTGACTCTGATAGTGACTCTGATTCAGACAGCGACTCTGATTCAGATAGCGACTCTGACTCTGATAGTGACTCTGATTCAGACTCTGATAGTGACTCTGATTCAGACAGCGACTCTGACTCTGATAGCGACTCTGATTCAGACTCTGATAGTGACTCTGATTCAGACAGCGACTCTGACTCTGATAGCGACTCTGATTCAGATAGCGACTCTGACTCTGATAGCGACTCTGATTCAGACAGCGACTCTGATTCAGA
>NZ_PPRC01000100.1 GCF_002902565.1 Staphylococcus petrasii
TAGCGACTCAGATTCAGACAGTGATTCAGACTCAGATAGCGATTCAGACTCTGACAGCGACTCAGATTCAGACAGTGATTCAGACTCAGATAGCGATTCAGACTCAGATAGCGATTCAGACTCAGACAGCGATTCAGACTCAGATAGCGACTCGGATTCAGATAGCGATTCAGACTCTGACAGCGATTCAGACTCAGATAGCGATTCAGACTCAGATAGCGACTCAGATTCAGACAGTGATTCAGACTCAGATAGCGACTCAGATTCAGACAGCGATTCAGACTCTGACAGCGACTCAGATTCAGACAGTGATTCAGACTCAGATAGCGACTCAGACTCTGACAGCGATTCAGACTCAGATAGCGACTCAGATTCAGATAGCGATTCAGACTCTGACAGCGACAGTGACTCAGACTCAGATAGCGATTCAGACTCAGATAGCGACTCAGATTCAGACAGCGATTCAGACTCTGACAGTGATTCAGACTCAGACAGCGATTCAGACTCAGACAGCGATTCAGACTCAGATAGCGACTCAGATTCAGACAGTGACTCAGACTCAGATTCAGACAGTGATTCAGACTCAGATAGCGATTCAGACTCAGATAGCGATTCAGACTCTGACAGTGATTCAGACTCAGACAGCGATTCAGACTCAGATAGCGACAGCGACTCAGATTCAGACAGTGATTCAGACAGTGATTCAGACTCAGATAGCGACTCAGATTCAGACAGCGATTCAGACTCTGACAGCGATTCAGACTCAGATAGCGACTCAGATTCAGATAGCGACTCAGATTCAGATAGCGATTCAGACTCAGATAGCGACTCAGATTCAGACAGCGATTCAGACTCTGACAGTGATTCAGACTCTGACAGTGATTCAGACTCAGATAGCGATTCAGACTCTGACAGCGACAGTGACTCAGATTCAGACAGTGATTCAGACTCAGATAGCGATTCAGACTCAGATAGCGACTCAGATTCAGATAGCGATTCAGACTCTGACAGCGACAGTGACTCAGATTCAGACAGTGATTCAGACTCAGATAGCGATTCAGACTCAGACAGCGATTCAGACTCAGATAGCGACTCAGATTCAGATAGCGATTCAGACTCTGACAGCGACAGTGACTCAGACTCTGACAGCGATTCAGACTCAGATAACGACAGCGATTCAGACTCTCATAAAAAAGAATTACCAGATACAGGTAATGAAGAACAAAATAACGGCCTGTTAATTGGATCATTATTAGCTGGTTTAGGAACATTATTATTAGGTAAACGTCGTAAGAAAAATAATATTGAAAAATAAAATAAACTTTACTAATTAAAAGTTAAAAGGAGCCAGGTTATGATGACCTGGCTCTATTTAAATAATAAAAAAATAATAAAATTATATGAAATTAAAATGTTTTGCTATAATTAATAGTGACTATTAAGATATTCGAGGGGGCAAATTATGAACTTTGAAGATAATATTAAAAAATTAATTGATGAGGTAAATAACAAAGAGGATATTGAAAATTATGTGTTTTTAAGCCTAGGTAAACCAAACGTTAAAGCAACTGTAAAATTATTAAAAAAAGCTAGATATCTTGAAAGAGATATATTAAAACAAGCTCAAAATTTCAGAAAAAAATCTGGGGAGTATCCAACATGGGTGAAACTAGATATAGTAACGCATTTCGAAAAAGTTCCGTTCAAGCAATTAAAAGATGAAATGGTTAATACTAGAAGAAATCACATTGAATATGGAATAGCATTAGATGATTATTGGAATACTACTTTTTTACCTGAAGAAATTAATGTGAACGCATTTGTTATACCTAAAAAAGAAAGTCATGGTAAATACTTATCAGAACAAAATATTAATAGTTATTTAAAAAAGTACACTAGTCACAATAAGGGATTTAGTCATGAATTTTATGAAAATAAGGACGTGATTAAGTTTTATACTAAAAGTTACTTTTTAGAAGAAAATCATATCTATGAACTTAAATCATCAGGATTTGAAAAAGGATTACGAGAAATTGATGACTTTTCAAAAGAAATTGATGACTTGATTCTTAGTAGCGTTGAGTACCTAAAAAATATGGTGATGGAAAATGGGCGTTATAAGTATGGTTATTTCCCACATTTTGATAAAGAAATTGATACTTATAATATATTAAGACATTCTTCTTCAACTTATGCCTTAATCGAAGGTCTTGCATATTTAAATAGACCTTTAGATAGCGCAACTAAAGCTATTGATTATATTATTGATAATTATGTTTACGAAAAAGATGAAAAGGCATATGTATATGATGATACAGAAAATATTAATGAAATAAAATTAGGACAAAATGCTTCATTTATATTTGCTATATGTGAATATTTAAAAGTGAATCATAATGAAACATACTTAGAAGTTGCTCAAAAGGTAGCAAAAGGGATTGTTTCAATGATAGATAGTGAAACTTATGACACTGTACATATTTTGAATTATCCTGATTTAACAGTAAAAGAAAAGTTTAGAATTATTTATTATGATGGAGAAGCAGCTTTAGCACTATTGAGGTTATTCCAAATTGATGGTAATCATGAGTGGTTAAAAATTGTAAAAAAACTTATGAATCGTTTTATTGAAAAAGAATATTGGCAGCATCACGATCATTGGTTAGGCTATTGCTCAAACGAATTGGTGCAAATCTCACCTGAAGAAAAATATTTTGAATTTGGTATTAAAAATGTTAATACATATTTAGAATATATTAAAACACGTGAAAAAACATTTCCAACATTTTTAGAAATGTTAATGGCTTCATATCAATTAATCAAGAAAGCTAAAGAAGCAGGGCATGAGGAATTAGTGAACAAATTAATCGATGAAGAGGAACTTTTAAATGTAATAGATATAAGAGCTAAGTATCAGAGAACAGGATTCTTTTATCCAGAAATTGCAATGTATTTTAAAAATCCTGCCAGAATTTTAGGAAGTTTTTATATGAAAAATCATGGATATCGTGTTCGTATTGATGATATAGAACACTATATTTCAGGCTATGTACAATATCAGAAAGAATTTAAAAAATAACTAAACGGAGAGAAATAATGAACTACTTTATGGGAGAAATTCTGGAAGGTAGAATTACTGGGGTAGAAAAAGCGCAGATAAATAGATTAAAGCTATTTATTAAAAATAATGAACCAGCACGTTGTGTGTACACTACTTGGAATCGTTACACTTATAATAATGCTAAAAAATTTGGGATACAAAATTATGTGTTTACGATGTATGACTACTTTCAAGAGAGTTTTGATTACGTAAATGAAAATCAGTTTGATTGGTTAAATTACTGGGAAAGTGAATGTAACTATACGCTTCACTTTATTGAGAACTCAAATGATTTAAGAGTGTTTCATAATGATAAATATATTATGTATGTCCATTTTAATGATGATAAGTATAGAAATTTAATTTATATAAATTATTTTGATAGCAATAAAAGAAAAATTAAAAGAGAGCTTTATGATACTAGGGGGTTTTTAAACTGTACATGTATTTTAGATGTGAATCAAAAAGTTGTAATGGAAAATTATCATGCCCCTAATGGTATTAT
>NZ_PPRC01000101.1 GCF_002902565.1 Staphylococcus petrasii
GTTGATGCTGAGTCACTATCTGATGTGCTTGTACTTGCTGAGTCTGAAAGACTCTCACTTGTTGATGCTGAATCACTATCTGACGTACTTGTACTTACTGAATCAGAATCACTTTCACTTGTTGATACTGATTCACTACCTGATGTGCTTGTACTTGCTGAGTCTGAAAGACTCTCACTTGTTGATGCTGAATCACTATCTGATGTGCTTGCACTTACTGAATCGGAATCACTTTCACTCGTTGATGCTGA
>NZ_PPRC01000102.1 GCF_002902565.1 Staphylococcus petrasii
TGCTGAGTCTGAAAGACTCTCACTTGTTGATGCTGAATCACTATCTGATGTGCTTGCACTTACTGAATCGGAATCACTTTCACTCGTTGATGCTGAATCACTATCTGATGTGCTTGCACTTTCTGAATCTGAATCACTTTCACTCGTTGATGTTGACTCACTGTCTGATGTGCTTACACTTGCTGAATCTGAATCACTTTCACTCGTTGATGTTGACTCACTGTCTGATGTGCTTACACTTGCTGAATCTGAGTCACTCTCACTTGTTGATGCTGAATCACTATCTGATGTGCTTGCACTTGCTGAGTCTGAGTCACTCTCACTTGTTGATGCTGAGTCACTATCTGATGTGCTTGTACTTGCTGAGTCTGAAAGACTCTCACTTGTTGATGC
>NZ_PPRC01000103.1 GCF_002902565.1 Staphylococcus petrasii
CCATTGAACAAAGTGAAGTTAAAAGTGATTTTTATGATGCAATTTTTAATAAAATTTTTTCAAAAGATATGGATAATCCATTCTATAAAGCTTTTATTGAAGATGATGGTTTTAATAGAAAAGAACCGATTTATCAAAATTACTTATTAATGTTAGATAATAATGTCCAAAGAACTATTAAATATTTAATTATTAAAACGCAAATAGTAAATAAAAGAATTATCTCGACTAGAGCATTATTAAATTTCTTACATGACATCATAGTTCCAGAAATAAATCAAAGAAGTAATGATTCATTTTTAGTTAATATGCTTTTTAATAGCAGCGGTAAATCTTCATTATTAACATCTATGCATTATCAAGATCCAGTTCTCTTCCAAAGTGCTAAATTAGATAAGCTTAATATCGAATTATTTAATACGCTAGATTTACAAGCAAAGTGTGAACAACTCTTTGGAGAAGATAATTATAAAAAAGTAATGAGTTATTTGTATTTATTAGATGGTCTAGAACATAAAAGACGATTTGAAATGATAGTAAGATTGCACTATTTGTTTGATTACACAGAATATGAACCTACCACTTTTATAAGTTTTATAAATATGATAAGTGATTTAAATACAAATAATGCTTTGAAAAAAGATATTTTAAATAAAGTAATATTAGCAATTTATAAATGGAAAGGGTCTCCTAAGAAAAATTATATATACAATGAAAGTTTAAAACCTGAAACCAGCATTCAAATTGGTTTAGAGTTTAAACCTAAAGTTCATTTAGTGAGTGTAAATGAAAAAAATAATTTAATAGTTCAACTTAAGGTTCAAGAATATATAGCTGAAATTGAAATTGACTATAATCTATTTAATTTATTGGAAAAAATAGAAGCTGGTTATGTTGTTAAAGAAAAAGATAAAATTGAAGCAATAGTATTCACTGAATTTGTAGATAGTATAATAAATAATCTTGAATCAAATGAAAATACAATTATTAATATACCTTCTAGTAATGAAACTTATATAATTCATGATGGTTTTTTAGGATATCAACTTGAGGAGGTTGACTAATGGACTTTAACGCAAATAATGCATTAATAAAACATTTAAAAATAGATGAAGGTTCTCCTAAATATAATAGAAGCTTTGATTATAATATACTTCCCTTTTTTACACGTCAGAAAGAAAGAGCGAAATTTAAAAATGGATTTATGCCAGTTATTGGAGGTATGGCAAGATATAGTTTAGGTTTAAAAATTGAATATAATCAAGAAGACTATGATATAAGTAACATCTATGAAAATGTAGAAAGCGTAGGGAATCTTGATGAAACTCAAAAAAATATATTATTAGATAGACTTTTTGATTTTGATAAAATATCTTCAATTAATCATCCTCGAATTCTTACTTTTCAACCATTAAGTGATGGTTCTGATAAAAAAGGGGAGGTTAATATAGCCTTATATATAAGTAAAGCTTTTGATTTAAAAAATAATCTAGCCTGGAAAAATTTCATAAACACAACTAAATCTAATAATTTAATGGAAAAAATGTTTTTTGATTCAATAAAACAAATTGATACTAAAGAAACGAAAAATAATTTTGTAACTTTACCAGATAATTTATTTATTACGCGAAATGAGGACTTAGAATTTTTATTAAACCACAAAGAC
>NZ_PPRC01000104.1 GCF_002902565.1 Staphylococcus petrasii
GGCTCTTGTAATGTTGCTTCTTTACTAGCCTCTTTTGTACTTGGTTCTTGTGTTGTTGCTTCTTTACTAGTTTCTTCTGTGCTTGGCTCTTGTGTTATTGCTTCTTTACTAGTTTTTTCCGTACTTGACTCTTGTGTTGTTGCTTCTTTACTAGTTTCTTCTGTACTTGGCTCTTGTGTTGTTGCTTCTTTACTAGTTTCTTCTGTGCTTGGCTCTTGCGTTGTT
>NZ_PPRC01000105.1 GCF_002902565.1 Staphylococcus petrasii
TTATATTATTAAACGTTTTATATGGTATATGAGGAGGATATAATGGCTAATATTCGGATACTTAAAACTGAAGATTTAGAAATTTACAAAGTGTTATTAGCAAATAATTCCTATACATTTTCTTGGGATCAATTTTATTACCAACATGTTTCGGATGATTATCTACTCAACATCCTCTCTCCAAATGATAAATATTGGAATATATTCGGTATATTTAAAGATAACGAACTCGCAGCTTGCGTGACATTGCGTCAAATGAGACAAATTGGAAGACAGCATAAAGCTATCGTTGAAAACCTCTTCTTGAAAGTTAAAGAAGACGAAGTCATCGCTCAAGATTTAGTATGTGAAGTCATTGATTATGCGAAAGAACAAGGAATTGAAAAATTAATGACTTGCGTCACTTCTAATAATATTAGTGGCAAAATATTCTTTACTTCTTTCGGCTTTGAAATGCTTGGTTTAGAAGAAAATTCCGCCAAAGTCGGCGATGAATATTTCGATGTTCATTGGCTAATTTATGATATTAATTAAATATTTCAAAATGCATATAAACAAGCATTCATCATATCAAAAATCACTCTAGCTAATTTCCATTAATGTATTATAATAAATGTTACATTTTAAATTTTTGGAAAATTTTAATTATTTAGCGTCGTAATATATGGGGTGATTTTTTGATTCAGGCAACAATTCACGGGTTATTATTAGCTTTAGGCTTAATTTTGCCATTAGGCGCGCAAAATATTTTTATTTTCAATCAAGGCGCAAACCATGCTAAATTAAAACGAGTCATTCCTGTGATTATTACTGCAGGTTTATGTGATACAATTTTAATTCTTTTAGCGGTTATAGGGGTTTCAATCATCTTACTTACCATTCCTGTGTTGCAATTAATTATTTATATCATCGGTCTAATATTTTTGTTTTATATGACCTGGACATTGTGGCACGCCTTCCCTCAAACAATAGAGGTATCGCATCAAACTTTTTCACCGCGTAAACAAATTAGCTTTGCTTTGTCAGTGTCCTTATTAAATCCGCATGCGATTATGGACACTATTGGAGTCATTGGTACCAGTGCTTCTGCTTATTTTGGTTCTGAAAAGGTAGCATTTACATTAGCGACAATTTCCATTTCTTGGATATGGTTTATCTTTTTAGCTGTCCTTGGACGCACAGTAGGTCAAATTGATAAATCTGGCAAGCTTGTTCTTCTTTTAAATAAATTATCAAGTATTATTATTTTGATAGTGGCATTCATAATTATTACTAAAATTTGGCATATATTTTTTTAGATTTTAAAACTAAAAAAGTGAGCGTTAAAGTGAGTATGTATACTTTCAAAGACATCTTCACTTTAACGCTCACGCTATTTAACTCTAATGTTTTACTTCTTCAATTGGATCTATTTTTTCAATGTATTTAAATTGATGATTGTCATATTCAAATTTTAAAATATGGCAATTTCCTATAGCTACTTCTGATGCTGCAGCATCTCCAATCCACGTTCTTAAAAAGGCTTGAATGCCAGTCCCATGGCTCACCGCTAAAACGGTTGAACCCTCTGACTCTTCCATCATCTCTGTTAACGTACGATTTAAACGTTTTTCTACTTCTTCTCTTGAATCTCCTTCAAATGCGACTAAACGATTACCAAATAAATCGCTATTATCCCATGTCGCCGTTAATAAATCTACACTTTCACCTTCAAATAAACCAAAGCTCCACTCTTTTAATCCTTTAGAGCGTTGATAAGGCGTGTTAGGCGCTACATTTTCTAAAGTATCACATGCACGCTCAGAACTTGATGAATACAAACTATCAAACTTAATGTTTTTATTTTTTAAATATTGTCCAGCTATTTGAGCTTGTGAAATCCCTAATTTTGTTAATGGAGAGTCACTTGCTCCCTGAACTTTCCCTCTTAAATTAAACATTGTTTGACCATGTCTCATTAAATAAAGTGTTTTAGACATTTACTACACCTCAATTTTTTATTTTTGAAAATAAAAACATTACAACTAAATTAGTGCAATGTATTTAATCCACTAATGTTAAATTTGGCTATATCTTAAAACTTTATAATTAAATAATATTATACATTAATTTCTTAATTTTCAAAAATGATATAAGGCAAAAAAATAATTATGTAGTTTGAGTCCTATTATGGCGGGTATAAATTAATATAGGATTTACAATTACTAAAGGAGTGTTAATTATGAGCAATCATAATGAGTATAGTTATGTTAATCCTAACAAGCTCTCATTAGAGTGGGAATGTTTTATTATAAGTAAATCAGATATGTTACTAGATGGAGTTCCATGCGAACTTATCAATTCATGGATGGATAAGGATATTATTCAACCATTTTCAATAAAAGATAATGAGATTAATTTTAAAACAAAAGATGTGTGGAAGGCATTAAATACGCAAAACTGGTATAACGCACACTCAAATTAATTTATAAAGACTAATGGCACGGTTAGCGCTTTCAATAAGCTGATGGTCGACATAATTTGACATAACATAAGCTCTAATTGCTTTATTATTATGTTCGTGTTTTGGAAAATCGTGATCATTCACGATATAATTTGCTAAACTTCCAAGAGGCGTATCATCATTAATAAAACCAATAACGAAATCATAAAATGTCATAATAACCCTCCTCAGTTTAATCAATTTTATAATGTTTTAAAGGTTTTCTTATTATATATTGTGTATTCATATAAGAAAACTCGAATTTATAATTCGACTTATATTCTAACTATTAATGTATTGCAATTATTGATAACATATAAT
>NZ_PPRC01000106.1 GCF_002902565.1 Staphylococcus petrasii
ATATATAATTATAAATAATATATATGTTCTTCGATATTATGAAGTTTTATGAAAGATAGAATTATATCAGTTTTTGTAGTACATTTAGACTATTAAAATTTGTTTATTACATTCTTGGCGGTTTCACTTATCAATTTATCATTAGGTTTATCACTTTTATTGTCTTTATTCGTAAAAATGACTAAAATAATAGGTTCAGATTGGTTCTTAGGATAAACAAAAGCTACATCATTTCTAGAAGCATATGTTATTGCTTGACCACTTTTATCAGCAACCTTATAGTCTTTTGGAACACCATCTTTAATTAAAGTGTCTCCGTTTTTATTATTTAACATTAAATCAAGTAAGAAATTTTTATTTTTTTTGCTTAATTTTCCATTTGCGATAAGTTTATTTAAAGTCTTGCCGAAAGCAGCAGGCGTTGAAGTATCTTTTTTGCTCTTTGGTGAATAGTAATTTAATTCTATTTCATATCTAACTGGATTTGTTACTTTATCTCCCAATTTTTTTAAACGTTTTTTAATTTTTTTGATTCCACCGATTTCGTTTATAATTTTATTGTTTGCTGTATTATCACTATACTTCATTGAAGCCTCAATAAGTTCTTTTAAAGTGATATCTTTTCCTACATATTTTTCTAAAATAGGAGAATAAGCAACTATATCATCTTTGTTAATATGTACTTTTTTATTTAACTTATTATAAGGTACTTGTTCTAACAAAATAGCACTATTTATCGCTTTTGAAGTTGAAGCATAGGCAAATCTCTTATCGGCATTAAATTTTACTTCCTTACCACTTTTAGTATCTAATGCATAGACACCAATATTAGCATTATATTTCTTTTCTAAATTATTTAACTCTTTAGCATGTGAACTGGTTGAATTACATGCACTTAAAACTAAAGCAATTGCAATTAAAAGTATTAACTTTTTCAAAATATACCCTCCAATATTACAGTTGTAATTTCTATAAATCAATAATATTACAATTGTAATATTCGCGTCAATAGTTTATTATAAATATTTGAAAGAAGGTGTTGAAATGGCTAAGTTATTAATAATGAGCATAGTAAGCTTTTGTTTTATATTTCTATTGTTATTATTTTTTAGGTACATATTAAAACGCTATTTTAATTATATGTTAAATTATAAAGTTTGGTATCTAACTCTTCTTGCAGGATTAATTCCTTTCATCCCTATTAAATTCTCTTTTTTTAAATTTAATAATTTGAATAATCAAGAGCCCACAGTTGAAAGTAATTCACACAATTTGAATCCTAACATAAATACCACTAAACCTGTTCATGAGTTTACAACAGACATCCATAAGTTTAATTGGGATTCAATAGATAATATCTGCACAGTTATTTGGATAGTTTTAGTTATTATTTTAAGTTTTAAATTTTTAAATTCTTTATTATATCTTAAGTATTTAAAGAAACAGTCACTTTATCTAAATGAAAAAGAAAAAGATAAAATAAACAAGATACTTTTCAATCATCAATATAAAAGAAATATTGTGATTCGAAAAGCAGAATCTATTCATTCTCCAATAACTTTTTGGTATGGAAAATATATTATTTTGATTCCCAGTTTATATTTTAAAAGTATAAATGACAAAAAACTAAAATATATAATATTGCACGAGTATGCTCATGCTAAAAACAGAGATACTTTGCATTTAATTATCTTTCATATTTTTTCTATTGCTATGAGTTATAATCCACTAATACAAATTGTAAAAAGAAAGATGATTCATGACAATGAAGTAGAAGCCGATAGATTTGTCCTTAATAATATTAACAAAAATGAATTTAAGTCTTATGCGGAAGCTATTATGGATTCCGTATTAAAAACCTCATTTTTCAACAAAAATATATTAAGCCATTCATTTAATGGTAAAAAATCATTACTCAAAAGAAGATTAATTAATATAAAAGAAGGCAATCTGAAGAAGCAGTCAAAATTAATTCTAATTTTTATTTGTATTTTTACTTTTTTTATCATGATAATTCAAAGCCAGTTTTTAATGGGGCAATCCTTAACTGATTATAATTATAAAAAGCCCTTACAAAGCGATTACCAAATTTTAGATGAAAGTAAAAATTTTGGTTCAAATAGTGGATCTTTCGTTATGTACAGCATGAAGAAAGACAAATACTATATTTATAATGAAAAAGAAAGTAGAAAAAGATATTCTCCTGATTCAACTTACAAAATTTATTTAGCACTGTTTGGACTTGACCGTCATATTATAAGTGATAAAAATTCACGTATGTCATGGAATCATAATCATTATCCTTTCGATTCTTGGAATAAGGATCAAGATTTAAATACGGCAATACAAAACTCAGTTAATTGGTACTTCGAACGTATTAGTAATCAATTATCAAAGAACTATACTTCTGATCAACTCAAGCAATTAAATTATGGTAATAAAAATTTGGGAAGTTATAAAGCCTATTGGTTGGAAGATAGTTTGAAAATATCTAATCTTGAACAAGTAATAGTTTTAAAAAATATGATGGAACAAAATAACCATTTTAGTAAAAATGAAAAGAAACAATTATCTTCTTCGTTATTGATTAGAAAAAATGAAAATTATGAATTGTATGGGAAAACAGGTACAGGTATAGTAAACGGGAAATATAATAATGGGTGGTTTGTAGGTTACGTAATTACAAATCATGATAAGTATTATTTTTCTACACATTTATCAGATGAAAAAGCCTCTGGTGAAAATGCTAAATTCATAAATGAAAAAATATTAAAAGAAATGGGTGTTTTAAATGGCCAATAAGCAAGTTGAAATATCTATGGCTGAATGGGATGTTATGAATATAATATGGAATAAAAAATCAGTATCAGCTAATGAAATTGTAGTTGAGATTCAAAAAAATAAAGAAGTTAGCGATAAGACGATTAGAACATTAATTACAAGACTATATAAAAAAGAGATTATAAAACGCTATAAATATAATAATATTTATTTTTACTCATCAATTATTAAAGAAGATGATATTAAAATGAAAACTGCTAAAACCTTTCTTAATAAATTGTATGGAGGGGATATGAAAAGTTTAGTGCTTAATTTTGCGAAAAATGAAGAATTAAATAACAAAGAAATTGAAGAATTGCGAGACATTTTAAATGATATTAGTAAAAAATAAATAGATATAGGGTTCAAACATAATACATATATAAATTATGTTTGAACCCTATTAAATTAGATTTTTTATGAGATTAGTACATATAATAAACGGCGCCCACTTCACCATACCTCGACCTTGGGGGATGTTGGGGTCTAGATATTCTCTAGGAATTTTCCGATAGTCTGTTTCATTTTTATATTGTTCTGGAATCATTTTAACCACCTCATCGTTATTATAGAACATATGTTCGTATATTT
>NZ_PPRC01000107.1 GCF_002902565.1 Staphylococcus petrasii
GATGTATAATATATTTTATTCTGTATGAATGGAAGGAGTTTATATTATGTTAAAAGAGTTTAAGGAATTTGCCTTAAAGGGTAATGTATTAGATTTAGCTATTGCTGTTGTTATGGGGGCAGCTTTTAATAAAATCGTTACATCATTAGTTAACTACATCATTATGCCTTTAATCGGTAAAATCTTTGGGTCAGTTGACTTTGCTAAAGATTGGGAATTTTGGGGAATTAAATATGGTCTATTCATTCAATCGATAATTGACTTCATTATTGTTGCAGCGGCTTTATTTATCTTCGTGAAAATTGCTAATACAATCATGAGAAAAGAAGCGCCTGAAGAAGAGGAAGAGATTGAAGCTAATACAGTATTATTAACTGAAATTCGTGACTTATTAAGACAAAAATAATTGTTACATATAAAAAGACATCTTAATATCTATACATTTCACTAAGTATAGATACTATGATGTCTTTTTATTTTTTAATGTTTATTATTGATATGTTAATGCCATTTAAATTGCGTGCTACTTTGATATTGATTTGTTTTTACTTCAAGTATAAGCGGAATACGTTGTTTTAATTCGCTAACATGCGAAATAATTCCTACCATTCTTCCAGAAGTTTGTAATTTCATTAAAGTGTCTAACGCTGTTTCAAGTGTTTCTTGATCTAATGTACCAAATCCTTCATCAATAAACATTGAGTCTAAAGTAATACCACCGGATTCTTGTTGCACCACTTCACTTAATCCTAATGCCAAAGCGAGAGAAGCTTGGAATGTTTCTCCACCTGATAAAGAACTAATATGTCTCGCATGATTAGAATGTAAATCAAAAACATCAATTTCCAGTCCACTATAACCCTGTGAAACGGATTGTCTACGCTGTAGTTGGTATCTTTGACCACTCATTTTCTTCAAGCGAATATTAGCCTGTTGAATAATACGTTCTAAATAATAAATTAAAACATAGTTTTCAAGCGTTAGTTTTTGATTGTTTTTGCCCGACAATACTTCAGCTAATTCGAATATTTGTTGCTGTTCTTTTAATTCTTCATCTAAATAATTGATGTGAACTCTCATATTTTCAAATTTCTTATCATTTTGTTGTATTTTATATTGTAAAGTCGTTGAAATTTCAAATGTTTCATTGTAACGCTCTTCAACTTTTTGTTTTTCTTCTTCTAAAGATGGAATATCTTCTAATTCTTTATCTTTTGTTAATTGAGTTAAACGCTCTATTTCAATTGAATGTTTATGCTGTTCTTGATTATAGTCTTCAATTT
>NZ_PPRC01000108.1 GCF_002902565.1 Staphylococcus petrasii
GTTAGTAACGTCCTTCATCGGCTTCTAGTGCCAAGGCATCCACCGTGCGCCCTTAATAACTTAATCTAATATAGTTATTAATCTGTGAGTGTTCTTCCGAACACTAGCGATTATTTTTTATGAATTCAAGCTTATTTAAAACTCTATTCACTCAGTTTTGCTTGGTAAAATCTAATTTACTTACTTATCTAGTTTTCAATGTACAATTAATTATCTTAAATAATGGTGGAGACTAGCGGGATCGAACCGCTGACCTCCTGCGTGCAAAGCAGGCGCTCTCCCAGCTGAGCTAAGCCCCCAATATTCATTGTATTTAATGGTGGGCCTGAGTGGACTCGAACCACCGACCTCACGCTTATCAGGCGTGCGCTCTAACCAGCTGAGCTACAGGCCCATTAAATGAAAGAATATTTATAATAAACATTCAAAACTGAATACAATATGTCACGTTATTCCGTCATCTCTGCGAGATGTTCCGAATATATCCTTAGAAAGGAGGTGATCCAGCCGC
>NZ_PPRC01000010.1 GCF_002902565.1 Staphylococcus petrasii
ATTCATAATTCACAAAATATTCGATAGCGTTGGTTTATTTGTGTATAAATATAACTTATAATTATATAATATGTATTACTTGCTACTTTTTATATTGTGTACATGTTGGGGGAATATAACATGAACGATAAAGATTTAAGAGTGATTAAAACTAAAAAGGCATTAACTCGTAGTTTATATCTCTTACTTGAAAAAGAAATGTTCTCTAACATTTCTGTTAATAAAATTTGTGAAAATGCCCAAATCCACCGTACGACATTTTATAAGCATTTTTATGATAAATATGAATTATTAAATTACCTGCTACAGTTAACGCATAATGCTTACTTTTCAATAGATATTAAAGAGCGATTGAATAACCCTTTTCAAATCTTAGCCGACACTTTCAATAGAGACGAAATTGCGCGTATTGAATTGAAGCAACAGGGAGATAAAGAATTTGAAAAAGCACGACATCTTTATTTAATTGAATTTGTGAAAAATGAATTTAAAGACAATATGCATCAAATTGAGATAGATAATTCAGTACCTTCAAGCTTAGTCTTTTACGTCTTTGGCGCTGTTTTAACAAGTTTTTTGGAGTGGGAACGCAATGAAAATACGACATTTACTCCAAAAGAAATGGATGAGTTATTTCATAAACTTGTAAATATTAAAGCTAAGGAATAAGTAGATAATCGACTTTCCTGTCAAAATTATATAAAATGACCCTTGTAAGCCATTAATTTTAAAGGGGAAAGAAAATGACTGAATTACATCCATATTTGTCTTTTGAAAAAGCTAAAGATGCACTTGAGTATTATGAGAACGTGTTTGGTGCGACTAAAATCAATAGATTAAAAGTAGGAGAAAACCAAGCAGAAGATTTCGGAATGACTAAGGATCAAGTTGAAGATTCAACTATGCATGCTGAATTCGAAGTTCTAGGCGTTAAAATTCTTTGTTCAGACTCATTTGGACGTGTAGCAAATATTAATAATGGTATCTCATTATTAATAGATTTTGATGTTAATGACCAAGAAGATGCAGAGAAAGTTCAACAATTCTACGATAAGATTAAAGATCATGAATCACTTAATATCGAATTACCATTTGCGGAACAATTCTGGGGCGGTAAAATGGGCGTATTTACTGACAAATACGGTGTACGTTGGATGTTGAATGGTCAAGACTATTCTCAAATGCAATAATAAATAAATGAGAGAGATACTCTATTTGAAGTAGAGCATCTCTCTCTTTTTATACTAAAAATATATTTTATTTTAGATGAGTGGCTGTATAGTCATTAACTTTTTTCAATGAATCCGTATTGCAATGACAATCTGATTTGCAGCTACCACAATTACCACGTTTAGCACGTTTAAAGAATTTAACTAATGTGAAAAGCGTATAGCTAATGATAGCTATAAATATAATTAAATTAATTAGGATATACATGATAAGACTCCCTTATATAAATAATTTACTTATTTGATAAAATAAAAATGTTAAAACATAAGCTGTCACTATAGGATAAACTAATGCAAAACCAGTCCATTTCCATGATGATGTTTCTTTACGAATTGTAGCGACCGTCGAAATACATGGAACATAAAGTAAAATAAACACCATAAATGCATAGGCTGAAAGGGGTGTAAACTGTTGTTGTATAACATTAACGAGACCGTCTTCACTTGAAGAATAAAGAATCGCCATAGAACTAATAATGACTTCTTTAGCTAAGAAACCTGGAATTAATGTTGCCCCTGCTTGCCAGCTACCAAAGCCTAGTGGTGCAATTAATGGCGCAACCATTTCTCCTAAAATATGCATAAAGCTTTGATCTATTTTCACATTAACGCCATGTGGTCCAATGTAACTTAAAGTCCAAATAACAACTGATCCACCAAAAATAAAAGTTCCCGCTTTTCTAACAAATCCTTTTGCTTTTTCCCAAGTACTTCTCCATAAAGTTTTTATAGATGGAAAACGATAAGTTGGTAATTCAACGATAAAGATTGCGTCCTCATTTTTCAAAATAAAACGATTTAAAATTGTACTAACGATGAGCGCGACTACAATACCTAAAACATATAAGCTCAATACCACTAAAGATTGATAGTTTTTAAAGAATATACCAACAAATAATGCATATACGGGTAAACGCGCTGAACATGACATAAAAGGAGCTATTAAAATAGTAATTAATCGCTCTTTTTCATTCTCAATGCTTCGGGCTGCCATAATACTTGGAACGTTACAACCGAACCCTATTATCATTGGGATAAAAGATTTACCACTTAATCCTATCGATTCCATTGTTTTATCCATTAATACTGCGATTCTTGCCATATATCCCGAATCTTCTAAAAGAGAAATGAAGAAGAATAGCACCACAATTTGTGGAACGAATACTAGAACAGAACCAACGCCGGCAATAATACCATCCGTAATTAAATCTTGCAGAAATGGTAAAATATGCAAGTGACTCATTACTATTTTTATCCAATCTGTTAATTGATTGCTAATAAAGCTATCCATCTGATCGGATAGTGGCGTACCTACCCAAGTAAATGTAGTTTGGAAAATTAGCCACATTATGCCTAAAAATATAGGTATACCAAAATATTTATTCATTAAAATTTTATCTACTTTTTCAGTTAAAAATTGTCTTTCTTCTTGAGGATAGTTAATTACATCTTTTAATAGCATATCGATATAACTATTTCTAGTTTGTGCAATACGTTCATGTACATTAGTTTCAGATAAACTATTTAATTGATTTTTTAATGGTTTTAACTGTTCTAAAATTTGAGAATCTAATTCTTGAGATATTTTTAAGTTGTCTAATAAATATTGAATAGCAATAAATCTTAAACGCTCAGTTGGATAATCAGTATGTTCCTGAATAATTGAACTAATTTCTTGAATTGCATTTTCAATATCTTCATCGTATTTAATTTTAAATAATTGTCTTTCATCAGGTTTTAAATAATTTAATTCCTTTAATAAATCGTTAGTCCCCTTAGCATTTCTCGCTACTATTGGAAAAACAGGAATTTTCAATTTTCTCATTAGCATTTCATAGTCAATTTTGATGCCTCTTTTTGTAGCAACATCAATCATATTTAAACCAATAATTATAGGACTATTTAATTCTAATAATTGTATAGTTAGATGCAAATTTCTTTTTAATTGGCTCGCATCAATGATATTAATCATGCCTGAAAATGATGAGTTCATTAAATAATCAGTTACTACACTCTCATCTTTTGAAATAGGAGATAAATCATAACAACCAGGTAAGTCAATTAACTCTCCTAAATCTTGTTTCAATTTACCTATTTTTTTCTCAACAGTAACGCCGCTCCAATTTCCTACATATTCATACGAACCTGTTAATGCATTAAATAATGAGGTTTTGCCAACATTAGGGTTACCTAGTATACAAAAGCTATTATCCATATTGCTTACTCCTCTAATACAATAAGATGAGCGTCACGTTGACGGATACTAAGATATTGTCCATTAATTTCGACTACACTAGGACCATTTAACAGACATTTTTGTTTAATTTTAATCGTACTTCCTATTGTTAAACCAAATGCACTTAATCGGTACAACATACTTTTATTTTTTATATTTATTGCTTCAACCTTATAATTTCTATTTTTAATGCCCTTTGTTAGATTTAACATAAAATCACGCTTTCAACTTTCATTTGATAATCATTATCATATACCTATCTTTGCTTTTATACAATATCTCTCAATTCTAAAATATGTCGATTTAATGAAAATGATTTTCAATATTAATTACTCATTTAATTTATATTGTTATAAACAAAAAAATGCCATACAAAGGAAGAGTTTAGTAAGACTCTTCACCTTGTATGGCACTCGTATTGAAATATATTAGAACATTTCTGAAACGACTTTTTGTTCTAAGAAGTTTAATAAGTAGTCTGGACTACCAGTTTTGGCATCTGTACCTGACATTTTGAAACCACCGAATGGATGGTAACCTACAACTGCTGCAGTACAACCACGATTTAAGTATAAGTTACCTACATCAAATTCGTTTACTGCTTTAATCCAGTTTTCACGGTTATTAGTGATGACTGCACCTGTTAAACCGTAATCTGTATCGTTCGCAATTTCGATTGCTTCTTCAAAGTTATCAAATTTAGTAAAGCCAACTACTGGGCCGAAAATTTCTTCTTGCATTACTTGGTCAGAAGATTTTAAGCCTGAAATAATTGTTGGTTTAATGAAGTAACCTGTTGAATCGTCAGCTTCGCCACCGATTTCAATTTTACCTTCTTTACCACCAATTTCGATGTATTTTTTAATTTTATCAAATTGTTTTTTGTTAATAACAGGACCCATAAATGTATTATCTACAGTATTACCTACTGTAAGGTCTTTTGTTAATTCAATTGCTTTTTCTAATACTTCATCATATACAGAGCTGTGTACGATGGCACGTGAACATGCTGAACATTTTTGACCTGAGAAGCCAAACGCAGATGTTACGATTGATTGTGCTGCTAAGTCAGTATCAATATTTTCATCTACAACGATGGCATCTTTACCACCCATTTCAGCAATAACACGTTTTAAGAATGTTTGACCTTCTTGCACAACTGCACTGCGTTCATAGATACGTGTACCAGTTGCACGTGAACCTGTAAATGTTACAAAGTGTGTATGCACTGAATCTACTAAGTAATCACCAATTTCTTTAGGATCGCCAGGCACAAAGTTTACTACCCCTTTAGGAAGGCCTGCCTCTTCTAAGATTTCGATTAATTTATAAGCTGTTAAAACAGTGTCTTCAGCTGGTTTTAATAAGACAGTGTTACCTGCAACTACAGGTGCCATTGTTGTACCAGCCATGATTGCAAATGGGAAGTTCCAAGGTGGAATTGTTACACCAGTACCAATAGGTTTATAGAAATATCTATTGTGTTCGCCTTCACGGTCTAATACTGGTTTCCCATCTGCTAAGTCCATCATTGAACGTGCATAGTATTCAATGAAATCGATACCTTCTGCAGCATCGCCAACCGCTTCATCCCATGGTTTACCTGCTTCATATACCATTACAGCAGAAATTTCTTCTTTACGACGACGAATAATTGCTGCTACACGTAATAATAATTCAGCACGGTCTCTATGTGACCATTTACTCCATTCTTTATACGCTTTATTTGAAGATTCAAACGCTTTTTCCACGTCTTCTTTTGTAGCTTTTGAAACTTTAGCGATGACTTCAGAAGTATTCGCTGGATTAATTGAATCGAATGTATCATCTTTAGTAATATGCTCCCCATCAATGACGATTGGAAGTGTTTGACCTAATTCACTTTTAACTTGTTCTAATGTTTTTTGAAATCTTTCGACATTTTCTTGTACTGAAAAATCAATCCCAGGTTCATTTTTGAAAGGTACTACCATTCTTAATTACCCCCTATGTATTTGTAAGAATTTAAAACACTTGCTATAAAAATTGCCTTATATAAAATGATAATTCGTATCATTACACTCATTCTACTATGTAGTTACCACTTTTTGCAATCGCTTACACTCAGTTATCTGAAAAGTTTTACTTATCTAAATAATAGACACTTTTCCTTCACATTTACATTTTGTAAAATAATATTATTTTATATTCAATTCATATTTTTATAAAAATGAAGTATAATATAATCAGCACAAATTACCGACATCTAGAGAAAAGGAAGTATATTTATGAAAGTATTAATTACAGGGGGAGCAGGCTTTATTGGCTCTCACGTGGCAGAAAAATTTATTAACGAAGACATCGACGTCCACGTTATAGATAACCTTAGCACTGGCTTTTTGGAAAATATCCCTTTTGTCAAAAGAGAAAATATTTATATTAAAGATATCACAGATTATAACTTTGTAACTCATTTAATTAAAAAAGAACAATTTGATTATATTATTCACTTAGCAGCCATGGTAAGCGTGGTTGAAACGATTGAAAAACCTCAACTCTCTAATGAAGTAAATATCGAAGCAACAGTTAATTTATTAGAAGCAACACGCAAATGGAATCCAAATATTAAAAAATTAATATTTGCTTCTTCAGCAGCTGTTTATGGTAATTTACCTGATTTACCAAAATCAGTTTCTGAATCTAAAGTTTTCCCACTTTCTCCATATGCGATTCAGAAATTTTCAGGAGAACAATATGCTAAAATTTATAATAATCTCTATCAAGTCCCTTGCGCTTGTTTAAAATTCTTCAATATTTATGGTCCTAGACAGAACCCAAATTCTGATTATTCGGGCGTGTTATCTATTATGAACAGTAAATTTACTCACAAATCCGAATTCACATTCTATGGAGATGGCGAACAAACTCGTGATTTTGTCTATATTGATGATTTGATTTCTGCATTATGGTTAACCGTTCAATCTTCTGAGACTAATGGACAAATTTATAACGTAGGTACTGGATCACAAACCAATTTGAAAGCGGTCTTTAATGCTTTTGAAAAGGGCTTCGGATATAGCATTCCATATTCATTTAAAGCACCACGACTTGGTGATATTAAGCATTCTTGTGCTGACATTACGCCACTTAAAGCACTAGGCTATACACCTCAATATACTATCGATGAAGGTATCAAAGCCTATTTGGCGTATAATCATAAAAACAAAGTTACTTTCTAATATAAAACCACGGTCATCATATATCTACGTTGACCGTGGTTAAATTTTATTATTTTAAAAGTGAATAAAACTCTTCAATAGCTAATTTATTATATGCTTCAGCATCAAATTCATCGTATTTTTTATTTTGGTTTGTCATAAACACTTCGATTTGTTTAGCTATATCACCTGTATCATGACTAACCAAAGCTCCGTAATTCCCATCATTTAACACATATCTATTAGCTACAATATCTGAAGCTAATACATTCATTTTAAGCGTTAGTGCTTCAAGTAACACCATAGATTGCCCTTCGTAATGAGAAGTTAATGCAAAGACATCTGCTTGTTTCATAATATAAAATGGATTCTTTCTTTGACCTAATAAGTAGACGTGATTTTCTAGTTTTAATGATTTAATTAATTTCTTTAATGTTTTTCTTATAGGTCCCTCGCCCATAATATATAATTTAGTATTTGGATATTTTTTAACTACTTTACTCACCGCTTCAATTAATAAATCAAAACCTTTTTCAGGTGATAATCTACCCACCGTAACAATCTTAAAGTCACTATCATTAAACTCTGTAGCACTAATGTTTCCATTATCGATATTAACTAACACAGGTTTGTAATTTTTTTCGAAATGATCTGAGTCATCTACAACAAGTTGCTTAATTTTAGTTAAATTAATTGTATTTCTTGAGACTACAAATTTTTTATTTAATGATTTTACATTTAAGTTTTCTTTATTTTGATTTTTAGAAGCTTCAGAAACACATACTAGTTTATTAAATTTTGGATATAGTGAAATCACACCTTTTAAATTTTGATGATGTGGTCTAGCTCCATTCACTGTTCTATCCATATCCGCTTTAATATCACTGTGTAAATAAATTAATTTACGTTTTGTGTTTGTCGCTAGAATAAGATTTGCCCAGAACATAGAATAGCCACTGAAATCAATCGCATAATCAAATTGACTGTTACCGAATACCTTTCTTATTTCTCGCTCATATACATTCTTTGGATAAATGAAGCGTTCAATGGCACCTTTTAAGCCTCTTTGTCTAACGAAATCTACTTTGTATGTTTCTTTTAATGAAGCAGCCAATGGCCCTACTCTTAAAATAATTCGTACGTTCTTATTGACGTTACTAATATTGTTTAAAATTTCTTGATTATTACTTCTATTTGTAAAAATAGTTACATCATATTTATCGTAATCTATATTTTCTAATAAATTGATTACTGAAGAAGTTATCCCGTTATTTTTCATTCCTCCAGGATATATTAAAACTCGTTTTTTATTACATTTTTTTGGCTTAGAACTTGTTATTTTATTTTTGAAAAGTGATTTAACGAGTTGTTCTGTGACTTCTCCATTATCTAAATGAGTATATGTATTTTTAAAGTGAGCATATTTATTTTTCACTGATATTGAATTATAAGTCTTATTTTTTATATTCTTAATTACATCTTCAATAGTATGAATGACAGGACCAGGTAACTCGTCACTATTAATATACATTCCTCTTGATGTTTTATAATCTTCATAATCTGGCGTATAGAAGATAATTGGACGATCTGTTACTAGATAATCGAAAAAGATACTTGAATAGTCAGTAACCATTAAATCTACCACTGACAATATTTCATTTGTATCGAAATAATCAGGAATGAGATATGGTTTTAGTTGGTCATTTTTATTAGCCTCTTTAAATATGAATGGATGCACTTTTACGAGCACTTGATAATCGAGATTATTTTTTAGCTTTTCTATTTCATCAACAATATTCTTTAAACTTTCTTCGGGATTATCAACATCTTCCCCTCTCCATGTTGGACAATACAATAATATTTTTTCATCACTAATTTTTATATGTGCTTTCAATTCTTCTATAATTGTTTGAGGGTTTGTTTTTAAAGTTAAATCAATTCGAGGATAACCAATTTCTAAGATTTCCCCACCATAAATATTTTCAAGTTTAAATGCTTTTTTGAATATCTCAGTCGTATGGGGATTAGGACTAATTAAATAATCACTTGCTAGGAAGTTTTTAATAATATTTTGAGATCCTCGTAAGCCATTTTCAATATCTAATCCCATATATTTTAAAGGTGTACCATGCCACGTATTGATATAGACTTGATTTGGTTTTTTAATAAAATAAGCTGGAAAAGTGGAATTATTAAATAAATACTTACATTCTACTAACGCTTTTAAATAATCATTAGATTCCTTAATGACAAATTCAACATTACGATACTTACTCAATTTCTGTTTATAATAGTTCAACGTTTCTTCAGAATCTACTACCCATTTGTGTGAATATTTATTATATTTTTTGTTATTACTTAAGTATTTAAATACTGCATACGGACTGTCAGTAATGCTTTTTCCGTCTCTTACTTGATATAAAATAGAATGATTATCCACTTTAATATCTTCATAGTATTTGGCATACTTCATTATTTTACGCGTATAAGCTGATTTTCTTTGTCTTTTAACAGGTTCAGAAATAAATTTTAATTTGCGCTTGCTTTGATTCGCTATAAAGTTTTTAAGTGTCATACTTCATTTCCTTTCTCAGTTGTTTTATTCTTTCGATGTTTTTAAAGTAATGTGATTCACTTTATTATTTATTAAAAATTTGTTTTGGAGAACAATATCACTATCGTTCCTAATCTTTTTAATTATATCATTTATTTATACTATTTATTATATATTTAATTTCCGCCATAAGTTCTCGCTTTTATTTTCAAAAATAAAAATCCTTCCAATCTTTATCTAATTAATCTCAGACAACAATTGAAAGGATGGTTTTTACTCATCAAGCTTTGGCGCATCTTCTTCAGTGATTGTTCGTATCACTTTCGCTGGGACACCAGCAACTAAACTATTCTCTGGAACATCTTTCGTTACTACACTTCCCGCTGCAATTACTGAACCATCGCCGATAGTCACGCCAGGCGTAACTACTACATTCCCACCAAACCAAATGTTATTACCAATTGTAATGGGCTGTGCTAGTTCAAGACCTTTGTTGCGTTCCTTATATGTAAGTGGATGATGAGCGGTATAAAAGCCACATGAAGGACCAATAAAGACGTCATTACCTATAGTGATACCTCCACCGTCCATAAAATAACAATTACTATTTATGAAGACATTTCCTCCTAGTTTCACATTCCAACCGTAATCCGTATCAAACGGACTAATTAACGCTAAATTTTCCGCTTCATATCCAAATAATTCTGTTAGTATTTCTTTGCGTTTTTCTTTATTACTCGGACGGGTTTGATTGAGTTCAAAGCACAAATCTTTTGCGCGAACACGGTCTGCGTCTAATTCTTCATCAAAGTTAGCATCATACCATTGATTCGCTAACATTTTTTCTTTTTCAGTCATATGTCTCACCTACTTTTATAGTTAGTTAAAGTTTAAACAATCTTTACTTTTTTAGCACGAAAAATCCATTACTTATTAATTATGGCAATAAAAAATCCCCGGAAGTCATTTACTTCCAGGGATGATAATCTCTATATTTATGCCACGATTATGACGTAATATAATCTCCGCCGTTTACATGGATAATTTGACCTGTAATATAAGAGCTATCTGCATTTGTAGCTAAGAATACATATGCAGGAGCAAGTTCGGCAGGTTGGCCACGTCTACCCATTGGTGTGTCGCCACCTTGGTTTTCCACTTTGTCTTCATCAAATGTAGATGGGATAAGTGGTGTATAAATTGGACCAGGTGCTACACCATTTACGCGAATATTTTTCTCCATTAACGTTGTCGCTAATGAACGTGTGAATGATACAATCGCACCTTTAGTTGAAGAATAATCAATTAAATGACCTGAGCCACGATAAGCCGTTACACTTGTTGTATTAATGATGGCATCATTTTCATGCAAGTGAGGTACAGCTGCTTGTGACAAGAAGAACATACCAAAGATATTTGTATCGAATGTTTCTTTAAATTGTTCAGGCGTAATATCTAAGAAATCATCTTGTGGAAATTGAACTGCACCGTTATTGACTAAGATATTTAAACCGCCAAAGTCTTTAACTACATTTTCCACTAAATCTTTAGATTGTTGCGCATCTTTTAAATCATGTGAATAAGCTTTTGCTTCTACGCCGATTTCTTTAAGACGATTAACTGTTTCTTCAGCGTCTTCATGTTCATTGTAGTAACCGATAGCAACGTTTGCGCCTTCTTTCGCAAATAAGATTGCGACAGAGCGACCAATACCTGAGTCACCGCCAGTAATAAGCGCTACTTTACCTTTTAATTTACCCGCAGCTTTATATTCATCTAATTCTGAAACTGGTCTTGGATCCATATCCTTCTCGCTACCAGGTTGTTCCGATTGAGTATAGCCTTTTATTTTTTTATGAAATTCTAATAAATTCATTCATGCTCACTCCTTTGTTATTTACTTAACCGTTCCCATTTCTTGAAATTTTAAAACAATTACCACTCTATTTTTTATTTAGGAAAATTAGATTTAAACCTAAAAAAGTTTGTATTACATCATTCAATTTATTTACAACTTTTGAATGATAGTAAATCCGTACTATGGACGCATGAAATTTATTCAATAACCTTATATAATAAGATTAAATTAAAGAGAAAATTAATTATCCTCAGTAATTTGCCCTAAAAGAGAGAAAGACAAGGAGTGCGATATCACATGAAAGGTATATTCAAAGGAATTATTACGTTGCTCATTATCCTTGGTATTGTGAAAACATTCCAAGACCACGATATTATTAACGAAGCCAATCACTATTACGATGAAGTAAGAAATGGTCAATTTGTTCAAACAATTTCAAGTTATGATTTCAATAATTTAAAAAACTTACATTTTGATCACTTTAATCCATCAGATTTTTTCTAAAATAAATACAGCTTTATTTACAGCACACATGTTAGATTCCCCCTTCTGACATGTGTGCTTTTTATTTTTGAAAAATGGTCAAACAGAGTCATTGACTGAAATACCCTTAGGGGGTATATTAAACATGAACATTCGAGGAGGTGCACAAATGAGCCAAGATAGCAAAACTACGTTAGCGATTACTGGGATGACGTGTGCGGCATGCTCTAACAGAATTGAGAAACGTCTTAATAAAATGGATCATGTGGATGCCCAAGTCAATTTAACGACTGAAAAAGCCAATATTAAATATGCTTCAAGTGAATATAAGGTGAATGATTTTGTCGAGATTGTTCAAAAGTTAGGCTATGATGTTGCCACTGATAAGGCAGAGCTTGATATTACTGGCATGACCTGTGCTGCATGTTCTAACCGTATTGAAAAGGTGTTAAATAAAACTGCTGGTGTGAAACAGGCTACCGTAAACTTAACGACTGAACAAGCGGCGATTGATTATTACCCTGGACAAACAGATGTTGATACATTAATTGGTCGCATTCAAAAGTTGGGTTATGATGCTGAACGGAAACAAACTGAGGAAGAACAAACGTCACGTAAAGAGCGAGAATTGAAGCATAAACGTAACAAGCTTATTATTTCTGCGATCCTTTCTTTACCTTTATTAATGACGATGCTTGTTCATTTATTCAATATGCACTTGCCTGATATTTTAATGAATCCTTGGTTTCAATTTATTTTAGCGACCCCTATCCAATTTATTATCGGTTGGCAATTCTATGTGGGCGCGTATAAGAACTTGCGTAATGGTGGCGCCAATATGGATGTGTTAGTCGCTTTAGGTACAAGTGCTGCTTACTTTTACAGTATTTATGAAATGATTAAGTGGCTAGTCGGCACCACTACCACACCTCATCTATATTTCGAAACGAGTGCCGTATTAATTACACTTATTCTTTTCGGAAAATATTTAGAAGCAAGAGCGAAATCACAAACGACGAATGCGTTAAGTGAATTGTTAAATTTACAGGCGAAAGAAGCGCGTATTGTTAGTGATGATGGCACACAACAGATGGTACCTTTAGATCAAGTTAACGTGAACGATATTTTATTAATTAAACCAGGTGAAAAAATACCGGTAGATGGTCAAATTATTAAAGGCGAAACGGCTGTAGACGAATCGATGTTAACTGGTGAATCCATGCCGATTGATAAACAAGTTGATGATACGGTGATTGGTTCAACGATTAATACCAATGGCGTAATTACGATTAAAGCAACGAAAGTGGGTAAAGATACTGCGCTATCTAATATCATTAAAGTTGTTGAAGATGCGCAAAGTTCTAAAGCTCCTATTCAACGTTTAGCTGATATTATTTCTGGCTATTTTGTACCGATTGTTATTGGTATTGCCGTACTTACGTTTTTAATCTGGATTGTATTTGTTCATCCTGGACAATTTGAAGATGCCTTAGTCGCAGCCATCTCTGTGTTGGTAATTGCTTGCCCATGTGCGCTTGGTCTTGCTACACCTACGTCTATCATGGTTGGGACTGGTCGCGCTGCGGAACATGGTATTTTATTTAAAGGTGGCGAATATGTAGAACGTACTCACCAGGTCGATACGGTGGTGTTTGACAAAACGGGTACGTTAACACATGGGAAACCTGAGGTAACCTATTTCCAAGGAGCAAAAGAAATATTGTCATTGATTGCCTCTGTTGAAAGTAATTCTGAGCATCCGTTGGCTACTGCGATTGTCGGTTATGCGCGTGAACAAGGTGTGGACACTGCTGAGGTTTCTGATTACCGCACATTACCTGGTCATGGGGTGCAAGCGGTGGTTGAGAATAAAATGTTATACGTGGGCAATCGTAAATTAATGACGGATAATGGTATTAATATTAGCGATGTGCTGTCTAAGATGGAAGCACTTGAGGCGAAGGGTCAAACGGTTATGTTAGCGGCGTATGACGGCGACTTGAAAGGCATGATTGCTGTTGCGGATACGGTGAAGTCTTCTGCGAAAGAAGCGATTCAACAGTTAAATGATATGCATATTCATACGGTGATGCTGACTGGAGATAATGAACGTACGGCGCGAGCGATTGCGGATGAGGTTGGCATTGATCAAGTGATTGCGAATGTCTTACCGGAAGATAAAGCGGAACATATTGGCAAGTTACAAGCGGATGATCATAAAGTTGCGATGGTTGGCGATGGCATTAATGATGCACCTGCGTTAGTAAAAGCGGATATTGGTATAGCGATGGATACAGGAACAGAGGTAGCGATTGAAGCGGCTGACATCACTATACTTGGTGGTGACATTCACTTAGTCCCTAAAGCGATTCGTGCGAGTGATAAGACGATTCGCAATATTAAGCAGAATCTATTCTGGGCATTTGGCTATAATGTCGCAGGAATCCCGATTGCAGCGATGGGCTTATTAGCACCGTGGATTGCTGGTGCAGCGATGGCGTTAAGTTCTGTAAGTGTTGTAAGTAATGCTTTACGTTTAAAACGCATGAAATTATAAATGCATTTTATTAACATAATTCTATTTTATTTTTGTTTCATCTATTGAAAAGGAGTAAAATATGGGTATATATATAATAAGTTCTTGGAGGTGACGCAAAAATGATTAATGATGTAATTAAAGTAGATGGTATGAGTTGTGACCATTGCAGAAATACTATTGAATCAGCATTAGCTAAAATCAATGGCGTGAGAAGCGCTGAAGTAGATTTAGATAAAAATGAAGTTAGAGTAGATTACGATGACAATAAAGTTTCAATGAAAGAAATGAAAGATGCCATCGAAGATCAAGGTTATGATGTAAAATAATTCATAACTCTAATGATTGATTTATAGAACTCCTAGAGAGAAGGTTATGTTGCTCCTCCCTAGGAGTTTTTTATTAGTTTACTCTTAATTTTGTGGTGCCTGTGTTTAATACGTCTATGGTAGCGTCTAATGCGTCTACAATTAAATTTTTCACGGCTGCGTCAGTATAAAAAGCAATGTGTGGCGTTAGAAGAATGTCTTCACGTGCAATTAGCTCATCTAATAGCGCATCATCGAAAGCTTTGTCGCGATAATCGCCAGGGAATAATCCTCTTTCATGTTCGTAGGTATCTAGTGCTGCCCCTTTAATATGACCTTCATCAATAGCGCTGAGCAATGCTTTCGTGTCTACGATTGAGCCTCTTGCTGCGTTAACAAAGACAGCGCCTTGTTTGAATTGTGCGAAGCGGGAGGCATCGAACAAGTGATGATTATATTTCGTCGCAGGTATATGCACCGTAACGATATCGGCCTCTTTTAGCGCGTCTTCTAATGTATTTTTATATTCTACATATTGTGCGACGTGTTCATTTGGAAAAGGATCATACGCTACGACACGGCTGTTATAGCCTTTCGCGAATATCTTTGCAGTAATTGAACCAATACGTCCAGTACCAATAACCGCCACAGTTAGTTCGCTAATTGAACGAGATAAGATTGAAGGTTCCCATCTAAAGTCATGTGCACGTACTTTACGTTGAATATCATTTTGATTTCTAACAATATTAATCGCTTGTGTTACCGCAAATTCAGCAATTGAACTTGGTGAATACGACGGAACATTAGACACAATAATATTATATTTTGAAGCTAAATTTAAATCGTACATATCAAATCCTGCACTACGTTGTGCAATTTGTTTGATGCCGTATTGTTGTAACTTCGCAAATACTTCTTCTGATAAAGGATGTTGTTGTGATAAAGACAATCCATCAAATCCTTGAACACTATCCACGTTCTCTTCGGATAAAAAAGCTTTATTTAATTCTACTTCGACTTTATTTTCTGTTGCCCATTCTTCGATAAATGGAATATCTTCGTCTCGAACACTCATTATTTTGATTTTAGTCATGCTATCTCATCTCTTTTCTTCTTAGTTGTTAATCTTGATATAAATGTGATAAAGAGGCTAGTCTATCCGCCGCTTCGGCTAATTGTTCATTGTTAAGTGCTAATGATATGCGGACGTAGTAGCGTCCATTTTCCCCAAAAGGAATACCTGGTGCTACTAAAATAGATTGTTCTTGTAATAAATATTGTTCGAATGTTTCACTGTCATAGCCAGGCGGTGTTTGAAGCCATGAATAGATACCACCTTTAGAATGCACAAATGGTAACTTCGCTTCACTTAAACGTTGTTCGAAGGCATCGCGACGACGTTTAAATGTTTCATTCTGTTGGTCTAAAAAGTCATCATAATGATTTAATGCATAGGTTGCGGCATCTTGTAAGGCACCAAACATCCCTGCATTAGTATGCGTTTGATATTTTTTAAGGGCTTGAATCATATCTTTATTGCCCACTGCAAATCCTACACGGAAGCCTGACATATTATATCCTTTCGATAATGAAAAGATTTCGATTGCAACGTCTTTGCCATTTTCAGAAGCAAGAATACTTGGATTCTTAGCATCAAATCCGAAAGCACTGTAAGCGAAGTCATGAACAATCTTAGTGCGTGTGCCTTTAAATTTCTGAATGGCTTCATCAAATACTTCTTTCGTCGCCGTTGAGCCTGTTGGATTGTTAGGATACGTTAAATAAATGAGGGCAGTATTCTCTAATGTTTCTGGGTCTACTTTGTCCCAATCTGGTAAATAGTCTGGAGGATCTAAATTGAGCGGTACTGGATTAGCATCTGCAAGCATGACGCCCGCTAAATAATCTGTGTAACCCGGGTCAGGCAATAAGACATTCTCTCCTGAATTTACGATACAAGTTGGTAATGCGACTAACCCATTCTTTGTACCATAAAGAATACAGACTTCATCATCTTTATCTAACGTGACATGGTATTGACGTTGATAAAAATTGACGATGGCTTCTTTAAAAGATTCTTTACCGTGGAAGGCGCCGTATTTCTGATTCTCTGGTATGCGTATAGCCTCTGCGAAGTGGTCAACAATACCTTGAGGTGTTTCTCCGTCTGGAATGCCCACTGCCATATTAATAAGTGGAAGAGGTCCATGTTCAACTTTACGTCCCATCGTTTTACCAAAATAACTTTCCGGTATCGCTGCTAATCGTTTTGATATTACCATTTGTATCCATCCCCCTTTTAAAAAATAAAAAAGCTATATGTCATGCTTAGTTAAAAGTGACATATAGCTGATCATCATATATGACACTTACCTTCAGAGAGTTCGCTCTCGTTCCTCTGATTCTTTAAATAAGTTCTATCGAATTAATTTTATTCTATCAGTTCGATAAGTATTGTCAATATTGATAATTTTCTGAATTATTGTTTGTATTTCAAAATTTAATGACCACGGGCGATATCGTCTAACATCGCTTCTGCAGTAATCTTTGCACTTGTCAGAACAATCGGCACACCGGCACCTGGATGGGTACTTGCTCCCGCAAAATATAAATCTTTATAGTCTCTCGACACGTTAGGTGGTCGATAATAATTACTTTGTGCCAATGTGGGCATTAAACCAAACGCCGTACCAAATTTAGCATTATAGCGCTTTTCGAAATCTAACGGCGTAAAGATAGTTTCTGAAACCACATCTTTTCGCACATCTTTTAATGCTTCAATCGTTTGTATCTTGTTGTAAACGACTTCTTTCGCACGTTCAATTGTCGCTGGATCGTTCCAATCAATATTTCCTGTTTTCAATTCAGGCACAGGCATCAAGACATACATTCCTGTTTGTCCTTCAGGCGCTAATGAATCATCTTCTACAGCTGGGAAATACAGATATAGTGACGGGTCGTCAGGCATTTTACCGCTAAATATATCATCAATGTTACCTCTAAAGTCTTCGGCAAAGACGACATTGTGCACATGGACTTTATCTCGTAAATCGCGATTTATGCCGGCATACACTAGAAATGCAGAACATGAGTAGTCCATGTTTTCTACCTTTTCAGAAGAATATTTCTTAAGAGGTGAATGCGATGGCATCAAATGTTGTGCTGCATATGGGAAATCAGCCGTACAAAGCACTTTGTCGAAACGGTGAATGTCGCCATTCACGCGTAAACCGTCTGCGCATTTAAATTTAGGGTCAATGATAATTTCTTGGACATCTGAATTCAAGCGCACTTCTACACCGAGGTCTTGGCCTAATTTCAATAAACCTTGAGCCAAGCTATACATGCCGCCTTTAATGTAATACACGCCATGCACCATTTCTATCATTGGAATAATCGAATAGATAGAAGGCCCCTGTTTCGGATCGATACCTATGTATAGCGTTTGAAAAGCTAAAAGTTTACGTATTTTCTCATTAGCCACGTAATTATCAATCAGTTGATCCGCTTTACTAATCGTACGTAATTTCAAGCCGCGATATAATGACAGCGGATTGTAGAACTCACTCGGTTTGCGGAATGTACGTTCCAAGAAATACTTACGCGCAACTTCATAGCGTTTATACACATCCGTTAGAAATGACATAAATCCTTGCGTAGAGCCTGGCTCAATCGCTTCTAACGCCTGACTCAGTTGTGGCAAATCGGTAGAGACGCTGACTTTATCCTTATCTGAGAAGTAAATATCAAAGATGTGCGTTAACTGTCGCATATCTATATAATCTTCGTAATTTTTACCACTTTCTTCAAATACTGCTTTATATACATCGGGTACCATGACGATGGTTGGTCCCATATCGAAGGTGAAACCATCTTTTTTAAATTGACTCATGCGTCCGCCAACTTGTTCATTCTTCTCAAATAGGGTTACTTGATGACCATGTGCAGCCAATCTTGCTGCTGCCGCTAAACCTGTCACCCCTGCGCCTACTACGGCAATTTTCATACCATTACCACCTAAGCTTTATATTTTTTCTTTAAACTACGGTAAATCTTATTCTTCTTCCAAGTTGACACATAGACGCGTTTATCAAGCGTATAGTCTGCTTTTCTCACTTCATTTAAAATGCCTCGATACACTTCAGCAGCTAATTCAATAATCATACGTGATTCTTTATTGTACACCTCTAAATTGTTAAGTACAGCATCATAGTTATCATCAGCTAACTTGGCATAAAATTCCCAAATACGTTGATAATTCTCTGATGGCTTATCACGCTCGATTTCCTTTTCAATAGAAACATCAAATTCATTTAGACGTTCAATACTGAAGTAAATACGACCATTACGATAGTCTTCTCCTACATCACGTAAAATATTTGTAAGCTGTAATGCTTCACCTAATTGTTTGCCATTATCGTAAGCTTCTTGAGTGGGTGGCGTAGATAAGATTGGAATAAGCAACACGCCGACCGTGCCTGCTACACCGTAACAATAATCTAGTAGCCCTTGATCAGTTTCAAACATCTCAAAGTGTTGATCCGCTTCAACAGTGTCAATCAAGTCATAGAGGGCCTGATAATTCATTTGAAAATGTTTACTCGTATCGGCAAAAGCCAACATAATCTGTTCATCACTTTCAAAAGTCTCAGGTATACTAGCGTGATTTTCAATTAACTGAACATCACGGCGGATTTTATGTAAATACTCAACATCTTGATGTATATCGATACTATCATCAACAATACGACACACGGCATAAATTGCCCACACAGCTTGGCGTTGTTGTTCTGGTAACATATCAAAAGCATATGAAAAACTCTTTGAATACTCTTTCATAATTTGATGACAATATTGATAACTTTCCTCTATAGTTCTCATGGAGAGCCCCCTGTTTATGCGTTAATGATTAATATTAAAAGTACGTCCTTTCCATTGTACCGTTTTTGTAAAATGAATATGACGATAAGAATTCATAAAAATGAACATAAATACTAAAAATAGTATTGGACTTAACATTAAAGATAATATTGAAAACGAGCCAATACGTTTATGTAATTGAATAAATTGTAGCGTAGCTAAGCCGTAGGATAAACTAATACGCTTAAAAGAAATAGATTTTGATAAAAAGCTAAGCATTAAGGCAAATGGCATCAGCATATTTCCTATCATCCACATGATAATTAGAATCATAATGCGTCCCTGTGTTTGAGAGGCACCTACTGCTAAATGTTTGGTCCAGCCTTCAATCAAGCTTCTTGGTCCTTCTTCATACATTCTAAATCCTACATAGTTTTGACCTTCATAACAAGTCACCGGCAACCGTTGTTGGTTGAATGCTTCACCTAATGCGAATCCTTCAATAATATGTTTACGTGCATTGTAATGCCCTTGTGTTAAAGCATAATCCGCTTGGTTCATCACCGTTACAGGCCCGAATGCTAGTGATTGTGGTTCCTTTTTTGCCACACTTGAGAATTGATTCATCCCTACCACCGTCATTAAATTGAATAAAGCCGATAACTGTTCATATGGCTTTTTAACGGTGTGATACGGTTGAATGCTTAGTAATCCACGATATTGTTGCTTCTCATAACTTTGTAAGACGGCCTCTAAAGCGTGGTCATTCAATAATACAACGTCTGCATCGATAAACATGACGATATCTGAAGTCGCGTAGTTCACGCCTTGGTAACAAGCGAAGGATTTCCCGTACCATCTTTTGTTCTTCTCATCTTCAGTTACAGCGTAAACTTTCGCGTCCCATTCTTTCGCGACTCGAACCGTGTCATCTTGCGAGCCATCATCCATGACGATGACTTCTGCTTGTATCGTTTGTCGCTTCAAACTTTTGAGCAAATGCGGTAACCGTTTGGCTTCATCTCTTGCAGGAATAATAATACTGACAGATTGAGAGGCGCTAGCGGTATTCTCTTTTTGAAAATGTAGCAAATGACGACGATTGTACATCAAATATCCACTTAATACAGACGTCCCTATCAAGCCGTGCAATAGTGGTTCTAATACTTTCACTAGCGCTTCTCTCCTTCCATTTATTCTTGCAAGCCGCCCTGTTCTCTAGCATTAATTTTATCAGCAACTTGTTGCCCACTTAGCGTCACCATTGGCATACCGCCACCAGGATTGACTGAACCACCTACAAAGTAGAGATTCTCAAAATACTGACTTTGTTTAGGGAACTTAAAGCCTTTATTTTTTTGCGATCCGCTACAACACCATAAATCGCACCTCTATTTGAAGCATAATGATGCTCAATATCATGCGGTGTCCATATATCTTCATATACTATATGTTGTCTTAAATTCGTTAAGCCCATTCGCTCTAATTTATCTAATACACGTTCGCGAAATTTACTATATTGTTCTTCGGTAAACGGTTTATCCTGAATATATGGAATATGCGGTAACACTTTCAAATTCTCATAACCTGCGGGTGCTTGCGTTTTATCCGTTTTGTTACTGTTCACGAGATAAATTGTTGGATCTTGTGGTAAGACCTTTTCATGAAAGACTTCGTGATAATTACGTTTAGAATCGCTTGAGAATAAGAAATTGTGATGTGCTAATTGCGGATATTCTTTATCCACGCCTAGATGCATGACATATCCTGAACTTGCAGGTTCAAATGTTTTTTCTAATTTCGCTAGTCTTTTCTCTGAAAAGTGCATCAAGTCACGATAGGTAGGAATCACTTCTCTATTAGAAACAATGTAATCTGCATCAACATGATCGCCATTATCTAATCTCACACCTGTCACATGATTAAAATATGTATCAATGCTTCGGACATCTATTCCAGTGTGTATCGTTACGCCTTCTTCCCTAGCAAGTTGTTCTAAGGCTTGCGCTAAATGATGAATGCCACCTTTAACGTACCATAAACCCTGTTCATATTGCATATGAATGAGTAATGTTAACACTGCCGGCGCGTCATAAGATGAAGATCCTACATATTTAATAAAATAACCCAACATATCTCTCAATTCTTGTTTTTCAACATATCGATTAATGGCTTCTTGCATTGTTGAAAAGTAATCAACACCTTTTAAAGAATTGAAAGGCCCTTGATATTTAATAATTTCGCTTACCGTATCTAAGCCTAATGCAAAATATCCTTCTTCAGTAAAACGATGAATTTTTTCAGCATATTGTAGAAATTGATGTAGCTGTTGGACATCTTCTTCATTTAAACTTTGATTCATTTGAGACATTATTGTTAAATCTTCATATAAATCAATCACTTCGCCGTTAGTAAAGAAACTTCGCCACTGTAATGGTAATCGCTCAATAGTAACGTAATCCGACATTTTTTTATGACTATATCTAAATAAATTTTCAAAGATATAAGGCATAGTAAGAATTGAAGGTCCTAAATCGAAGCCAAATCCTTCTTCTTCTAGACGATTTACCTTTCCGCCAATATGATTATTCTTCTCATAAAGGTTCGCTTCAAAGCCACTTTGTGCTAAACGAATAGCAGCTGAAATACCACCTAAACCGCCACCAATAACTATTATTTTTTTCTTAGTCACGATGGGCACCTCTTTTCAATTTTAATTGATACACTTTTTCTAATCTTGGACGATTATAACGTTGGGTTATTATAATAGGAAGATTCGCTAATACGACATAAGAAACATTAATGATTTTGATATATGTCGGTGCTTTAAGAAACGCTAGCACAGGCAACATTGATAGCCAATGCACAAATTCAGCACGTCTCATTTCTATTATCATTGTATGTAAATCATTCAATTTAAATGATGTTAATTGTTTTTTATTGTATATATTTTGGTTTAACTGACTACCTTCAGGAATGTAATGTTTCCATTTATTAATCTTAAACAAGTCGTTCCATATTTTGCCTTCCTTTTCCCAGGAAAATGACTTAAAAAGTTGGCTATACTTTGTAAAGAACGTAGGAGGAAGCTTTGTACCTAAAGAAGCTAACGCCATTTGTGTCGTAGACCAATATATACTATGAAAAATTCCAAGTTTTAATAGTTTTTTTAATGTCATTTCGCCCAACACTTTCCTATTATTTCATTTTATACATAGTCTTAATTCATTCCCTATATTGAAAAAAGCTAAACTCTCTTAAAAATGGGCATAAAAAAAGAGGCCGACTTATGTCGACCTCTCTTTCCGATAACTCGATGTGCTATCCAGTTATCTTAGTAAATCTTACCACCAACCGTGAGAAGCACGGAAAGCAACTGCGTTATCTAATGAACCGTAACGGCTGTTAGCGTAGTTTACTAAACCTTTAGTTTGTTGAGCTACTGAACCAGTACCCCATGATTCCATAGTTTGACCTAAACCGTGGTATCCGTTTGGAGATACAGCGTTAGGGTTACCACCTGATTCTGGCATTACGATAGCGTTCCAAGCAGCTTCAGTACCACCGTTAGCTAAGAATTGAGCTTTAACTGAACCACCAGTTGATGCTGATGAAGCAGCTGGTGCTGAGTATGTGCTGTATGATGGAGCTGATACAGTTTTAACTTGAGCGTGGCTAGCTTGTTGGTTAGAGCTTACTGATTGATTAGAACCTTGGTTGTAAGATGCTGAGTAATCAGTTGCTTGAGATTGTTGAGCTGGAGCAGCTTGAGTAGTTGTAGCTGCAGCTGTGTCAGCAGCACCAGTGTAAGTGTAGTTCCAAGACCAAGTTGAACCGTTTGAAGTAAAGTTGTATTGGAAACCATCTTTAACGAATGAGATATTGTAAGCGCCAGCTTGAACTGGATGAGAGTTTAATTCAGATGGGTTATTTTGAGCTAAGTTAGCTAATTGTGCGTAGTTTGAAGTTTGTTCAGATGCGTGTGCACTGTGATCTGTAGTTAATGCATAACCTGTTACTCCTAATGCTACTGCTAATGACGAAGCGATAACTGTCTTTTTCATAAAAATAATTCCTCCAAAAATTTAGTTTATATTTTCGATTTGTTAATTTCTTTTGTGTTAATGCGTTTGTGTTTTTTGTTTAACTTTTGACATTAGCTACTATAACACAAAAAAATACTAATAATATTACGCTTATCTTACAAAAAATTACAACAGAGATTATATTTTGTAATATTGAAATATTACTGAAGTGTGTTGTAACAATACATTTTTGGGTTTTAAGTTTAAAATTTCATTATAAAATAAGGATTTACATTACTCTTTTAAGAATTTTACAATCGTTTTACATTATCCGTAATATTACAAATTACGGTTTTGTTACACACCTGTAATATTTCTAACATCTTATTTTTCATTGATTTTTTCTATTTAAAACAAAAAAATCAAGAAACTATTCTATAAAATAGTCTCTTGAAATGATTTACTTGGTTTAAAAAAGTAATGTCAACTAGTCACTTTTAATAATCTTTAACGCCCCATAGTACTTTTTCACATTTACGAATAATGTATTTTAATATTTCTATGCGTGATGTTTTTTTATGATCTGCTGGAACAACTAACCAAGGCGCATATGATGTATTCGTTTTTTCAATCATATCGTGACTTGCTTCGACATATAAATCCCATTTGTCACGATTACGCCAATCTTCGTCAGTAATCTTCCATTGCTTATCGACATTTTGTTCACGATCTTTAAAACGTTTTAATTGTTCATCTTTATCTAATGTAAGGAAGAATTTTAAAAGAATTGCCCCTTCGTCTGTCCACATTTTCTCAAAAGAATTAATTTCATCGTACGCACGTTGCCATTCCTTTGTAGTCGCAAAGCCTTCAATTCGTTCAACAAGCACACGACCATACCAACTGCGGTCAAATAATTCAATATGTCCGCTTCTTGGCATATCTTTCGCAAAACGCCATAAATAATGATGTTTTAGTTCTACATCTGTTGGCGCACTAATTCCATTTACTTCATAACCTGTTGGGTCAAGTTTTTCTCTAGTACGTTTAATATTGCCACCTTTACCGGCTGCATCCATACCTTCAAATACTAAGATAAGCGGAATCTTTCTATCATATAGCGCAAATTGAATTTCTCGCATACGTTGTTGTAATTCTGTAATTAACTGCTTATATTCATCTTTCGACACTTTATCTACATTAATATCAAATAAATCTGTTTTAAAGTCTGGCGTAAATTCACCGTCAACATGCTTTTCTTGTTTTTGATGTTTATCAATCGCATGTTCTAAACGTTCTATTATATGAAGATACATTTTTTCAATCGCATTTTGACGTTCAGTATAATCAATAATCTTCCATTGTTTATCCTTTTTAATAAATTGATGCATATCATCTAAATACGTTTCAGTAGGTAAGACATTGCCGTATTCTTGTACTTTCCAACGCATTAAAGGATTCTCTTTTGTTTGTTTAATGTGCTCTTGACGTTTTTCTTCATTAATTTCAATGAAGAATTTAATAATTTCATAGTTATCTTTTTTCAGCATTTTTTCAAAAGAAGCAATCTGTTCTTTCAAAACATCATAATTTTTATATCTATTATGTTTAATTTCATTCTCACGATAATCTAAATAATGTGAATACCAACTGCGGAAATAAATATTAATATCTCCCTTTGCAGGCAATGTGTTCCAATATTTTTGTAAGAATTGATATCTTAAATCGTCTGCCTTTGGTGATTGTGTGGCAATAAAGCGCGTATATTTCGCATCAAAGTTTAATAATAATTCATTTGATAAGCGCGTTTTACCTGAAGCCGGAACCCCTTCAAATAAAATCATGACAGGAATGCCTAATTCATGTGTTTGTCTTGTTAACTCTGCCGTTTTTAGTGCTAATGTTTCGATTTTATTAGCCATATACCATCCATCCTTTTGTTTAATCACTATTTATTTTATTGTAACACTATTTACTCACAAGCTATTTTATAATAATTTTATTTTTCGAAAAATAAGGAATCAATAATTGGTCATAAAGACATCATTATCAATTCCTCATAAAAATATTATTTCAAAAAATTTACAGCCTTAGCCCATAAATTTATAAATATCGTTAGTATATAATTTTAAAACTTTACGTAAGACAATATCTAGAATAAATGCAGTTAATAACGGTACTACGAAGAATCCTAATACAATTAAGATAATACTCATCATAGCCGAATCCAAATGTAAAAACTTAAATGCACTGATTGGTCCAATCATACCGATGAAACCAAAACCTGCTGATTCTTTTGTACCAGCAATACCAATTAAACTTCCGGCGATACCTGAAACTGCTGCCGTAATTAAAATAGGTAACATAATAATTGGATATTTCACCATGTTAGGCATCATCATTTTTACCCCACCAAAGAAGATAGAAATTGGTACGGCAACACGGTTCACTTGGCTTGTACCAATTAGCAATACCGCTTCAGTAGCTGAAATCCCAATTGAAGCTGATCCAGCAGCTAGACCTGTAATACCAATCGCAATTGCTATTGCTACCGTTGATAATGGCGAAATAATAATGAAACTAAATACCATTGAAATTAACATACACATTAAGACTGGTTGTAATTCAGTGAAACTATTAACCATATTTCCGATACCAGTTGTAATCATATGAACATAAGGTAGAATTAACACACCAATTGTCGCTGATAATCCACCCACTACAGTCGGATAAACAATAAGCGCCATACTGCCCACACGTTTTTCAACTAATAAAATTAAAAGTACTGCAATGGCAGCAGTAATCATCGTATTAATTAAGTCACCGATACCTGCGATAATCCATGCGCCATTCTTAAATTGAGCAGCGCCACTTCCTACATACGATGCACACGCTACAACAGCGATAGCAAGTGGCGTCATTTCAAATTTCAAGGCGATAAGTGCACCGATTAAAGCTGGAACGGTAAATTGCATGGCTTGTACAACATGTAGAAATGTCGCAAACACGGGATGATGATGCATAAGTGCTTTAAAGATTTCACCTAAAATAGCATTAGGTACTAAACCTACAACGATTCCAATAGCTACCCTGGAAAGTACTCTAAACGTAAAATCTCTGACTCCTATTTTTTTAAGCTCTGTTGTCATATTGAAACCTCCTAAGATGTTGATACACGCTTAAATTAGTGATGATGCATCTTACTATAACATAATATCTAAATTTTCAGAATATTTATTTAATCTTTTATTTTTAAATAGTACAATTTAAGCACAAAATGAAGAAACTCAAGTTCAAATATTTAATTTTTTAGCTCTATTCCTACATTAGATGGGTTTTATTAATAGAAGAAAATAATAAAAAAGAAACGCGTTTCTACTATTATAATAGTAAAAACGCGTCAACGTTATTGTCCATCTTCTAATCACCGATTGCTGGGTCTTTTTTTGGTTCATCTAAATCAATGCCTTCTTTACGTTTCTCTTTCTTATAACGTAAGAACATTAAGCATAATACTGCTAACCATGCCGGTGCAACTAACACACCAATTCTGATATCTTTATCTAATGCAAGTACGATAAAGATAAAGACGAAGAACGTTAGAATTAGATATGCGCTTACTTTACCACCTGGTAATCTAAATTTACTTTGTTCATGTAGTTCTGGTTTATTTTTCAAGAAGCCAAGATACGCAATCATAATAATTGTCCAGATGATGATGTTAAGCACGGTAGATACTGTTGTGATATATACGAATACTTCAGTGGCATTTGGAATAACGTAGTTTAATACTACGGCGATAAGTAATAAGCCACATGTGATTAAGATTGAGTAGTATGGCACGCCGTGTTTATTCGTTTTTTGCAAAAATGGAGGCGCCTGTTTACGTGTAGCTAAACCATACATTGTTCTACTGTCAGCAAAGATACCGCTATTACATGCAGATGCAGCAGCTGTTAATACGACAAAGTTAATGACACCAGCCGCAAATGGAATTCCTACCAATCCAAATAATTTTACATATGGGCTGTCAGCTGGATTCAATTTATCCCACGGTACTACTGACATCACGACTGCTAATGAACCGATATAAAAGATTAGAATTCTGTAGGGTACATTATTGATCGCTTGTGGAATAGTTTTATGAGGATTTTTCGTTTCCCCAGCCGTAATACCAATTAGCTCAATACCAATGAATGAAAAGATAGCCATTTGGAATGAAAGTAAGAACCCTGTCATACCGTGTGGGAAGAAACCACCGTGACTCCAAATATTAGATAACTTCGCTGTACCACTTGCTGTATGCATTCCCATAACAATCATGACAATCCCTACTACGATTAATGCGATAATTGTCGTTACTTTAATTAATGCGAACCAAAACTCTAATTCCCCAAATATTTTAGCGCTCATTAAATTTAAAGCCATCAATACTAATACTGTAAATAAAGCCGTTAACCAACTTGGAATAGTCGGCCACCAGAAATTCACATACTTCGCAACTGCAGTTACCTCTGCCATACCTGCTACGATCCAAGTAAACCAGTACGTCCAACCTACAATAAATCCCGCTAATGGTCCGATATACTGATGCGCAATATCGGCAAATGATTTAAATCCTAAATTCGAAAGAAGCATCTCTCCCATTGCTCTCATGAATAAGAATAATACCAAACCTACAACAATGTAAGTTAATAAGATTGATGGTCCAGCCAAATGAATTGATTGACCTGCCCCTAAAAATAACCCTGTACCTATTGCGCCGCCAATTGCAATTAATTGAATATGCCTATTAGACAATCCTCTTTGTAGTTTATCTTCCATAGTCTTCTTCTCCATCCTATGGAGTAAGCTATTCAGTTTGATAAATTCTAGATGTACAGTTAAACAACATACCCCTTTGTTTTTTAAAATGCTGAGTAACAAGTAACTTTTTGAATATTTATACTTCTTTGTTAAATAATATACTTTAATTTGTCTGAAAAATCAAATTATTTATAGTGAAGAATTGTCTTTCTATTTCAGAAAAAAACGATATAATTAATTTTACTATTATATAAAAAATAAATAATATATGTATTGGTTAGTGTGAGTTATGGATTACTTTATAAAGGAGGTTCAAGAAAATGAATATAGACCAAATCAATCTTCAATTTAACAAGACAGTGACGAACTATGATTCTGTTTTAATTGTTTTAACCTATCAAGGACATCTTGTTTTTGTTAAAAATAAAAAAAGAGCACGGGAATTGACTGGAGGAAAGGTTGATAATAATGAAACTATGAACGAGACTGCTATCAGAGAAGCTTATGAAGAATCTGGTGCTATTATCAATGAGAGTGATATTGAATATATAGGATACTATGTACTTCCTAACGGTCATACTACTACAATTGTGAAAGCTGAAGTAAGTTATTTTAAAGATATTCCTAAAGAATCAGAAACTACTGAAAGAATACTTACGAAAGAATCATTAGATAAAAATTTATTATCGTTTCAAGATGGGTTATATGATGAAATATTTAAATATTTAGAGGCGCGTCATGAATAATGCTAAAAAAGGTTATTTATTTAATATCGTTTCCGTAGCTATCATGTCTTTGACGCCCATATTAAATAAAGTTTCACTCAATGATTTGTCGCCCATTCAAGCGAGTTTTTTAAATGCTTTATTTTCAACTTTAATATTATTAATAACTGTATTACTGGCTAAAAGTAAAATTAATATACATCACAATAAGTTTATTTGGCTATTAGGTATTACTAATACAATAGGCATTTTACTACAATATATAAGTTTAAGTTTATTAGATCCAGTTAGCGTAGGATTATTAGGAAGATTTTATATTATATTTGCGTTACTTCTTTCAGTGCTTTTTCTAAATGAAACATTATCCAAGCATGATGCACTTCCTATTGCATTTGCTATCATAGGTTCATTTTTGATTACTCATTTTTCAGGTGATTTCAACAGTATATTAGGCGTGATTGCCGCTCTATCTTATACATTCTTTTTTGCGCTAACGAATATGTTAGCTAAAAAGACCGTCAAAGACATTGATTCTAAAACCATTCTGCTATACAATCAGGCAACTTCTACTTTGTTGCTAGGTATCATATTAATTGTGACTAATCATTTACATACCATACATATAGGTATAGGTTTATTCTCTATTTTACTTTCTGCTTTGTGCAGTGGCGTAATAGGACTCTTATTATTTTATGAAGGCCTGAAATACATTTCGTTTCGCGAAGCAAATATTATAAGAACCCTCAATCCTATATTTGTGTTTATATTTTCTTTTCCGTTTTTCCCTTTACCATTAACACCTAAATTTATAACCGGCGCAATATTGATCATTATTTCTATAGTCTATATGAATCTATATAAAGGTCAAAAAACGTCTTCCTGATAACTTCTTTATATTAAAAATGCACCTCAAAATTAGATCGTATTCTAACTTTGAGGTGCATATTAATTGGTGTAATTTATAAAATTTATTTAACTAGCAAACCAAGAAATTATATTTATGTCCATCTGGATCTGCAAAAGTTGCACCATAATATCCTTGATAGACACCAGGTTCCTCTATCACTTTGCCACCTGACTCTACAACTTTTTCGACTAAGTCATCTACTTCGTCATTTGTTTTGACTCCTAATGAAATGATTACTTCATTAGGTTGAGAAGATACTGTGGCATGCGTAACTTTCTCAAAATGGTTATTCTCAATTAAGATAATGATTGTTTGACCTATTTGAATTCCTAACATTTTATCTAACATATCTGGATTTTTATTTATTTCAAATCCTAAATTTTTATAAAATTGTTCACTACGTGCCAAATCTTCTACGTGCAAATTAAACCACATTGATTGAATCATGTGCATTACCTCATTTTCAAAAAGATTAGAAACCTACTTTATTAATCCATTGTTCTAACGTTAAGCGATTAGGATTGATGTCATCCATTTGATTGAAATTAACGACATAACCTTTCTCTTCAAGCCAGCCACGTTCAGCAGTGCCACTTGAGAATGAACCTCTAATTTCAGTAGGTTTACCTGTAGCTGTGGCAAATGTTTTTACTACTTCATTTAATGTAAGTTCATCTGAAGCGATTTCGATAGCTTGATGATTAAAACGTTCAGTATTTGCAAAAATGTTAGTAGCAATTCTAGCAATATCGATAGATGAAATCATCGCAAATTTCACATCTCGATTAATAAATTCTGGGATATAAATTTCACCATCTTCAACTTTTGTAATTCTTAAGAAATTATCCATAAAGAACGATGGTTTAATGATTGTATAATTTAATGAGCTTGCTTTAAGTTCATTCTCAATTTCAGCAAGTGCTTCAAAGTGAGGACCTGTACGATCACGGTTCACGCCACCTGCTGTACTGTAAACCATATATTCTACACCTTGTTGTTCTGCTGTATGAATAATCATTTTACCTTGGTGTAATTCCTCTTCTACATTATCAACAATGATAGGTTGAACACTGTAAACACCGTATTGACCTTCCATTGCTTGTGTTAGACTCTCTTCATTACTTAAGTCGCCTTCGAAGACTTCTAATTTTTCATTATCAATAGATGTTAATTTGTCATTATTTTTATTACGTGTAAAGGCACGTACTTTCCAACCATCTTCTAATAATTGTTTAACTACTGCATTACCTTGTTTACCTGTAGCCCCAATAACTAAAATACTTTTATCCATTACTTATCTCTCCTATTGTAAAAACCAATAATCTTCTTTTTCGCCTTTTAAGTACGTATATTCTTTAGGTGTATCACCATTCATTTTTATATCGTTATTAATTAAGTCACGGATGTCCCAAACTAAATGAATAAATTTTTGTAATTTATTTCCAAAGAAGCCATTCGGCGCATCCATGTTCAATACCTTTTCCACATCTTCCACAGAAATATTCATCTCTTCAGCAATATTTTCTAAACTTAATGTTGATTCATGAAAATGAGCTTTAAGTTCTTCACTTGTCACACGTCTTTGTTCTTTATTTAATGACATCTTCATCCACTCTTTTCTAAAAATTTTTTCAATGTCCAAAACTTAAATATTTGAAATATAAATTAACACGTTTTATAATAAACGGAGCGTTATCCGTTTGTCAATAATATGAATTTTAAAGAGGTGATATGATGCGCAAAGATGCATTAAAAAATAGGCAACGTATTGAAGATAAAGCGATTGAATTGTTTCGTGATGAAGGTGTAGATAATGTAAGTATGAATCGATTGTCTAAAGAACTAAATATTGGTATGGGCACCCTTTATCGTCATTTCAAAGATAAAGGAGATTTATGTTACCACATTATTGAACACGACTTCGACGAGATCATGAACCAAATGCTTGAAGTCAAACAACGCTATGCTTCTAAAAGAGATATTATGAGCCGTTCACTCGACATATTTTTGCAATTTAAAACGGATAATAGTAATTTACTTACTTGTATTGAAGGCAACGATAATGCTGAATTATTTAGAGCAAGTAACTTTTTCAAGAATTTAAATCAATATTATTATGACTTATTTAATGATTACGATAACGAGGCATGGGCTATATTCAAAACAGACATGCTTTTAAAATCTTTAACAACGGCAACATTTGAATTTCAAAAAAATGTAAGGCAATTATCAAATGAAACATTTCGTGATAATTTAATTCGACTATATTTACCTAATGAGGTGACAGAATAATGGAAAGAATCACGTTAATTACTGGCGGAAATAAAGGTTTAGGCTTTGAAACTGCGAAAGAATTAAAAGAACAGGGCCATAGAGTTTATATTGGCTCTCGTGATGAAGCACGCGGTCAAAAAGCAGCTGAAGAACTTGGCGTTGATTATGTGCAACTAGATGTTACGGATGATGCTTCAGTTCAAAATGCTTATAAAACAATCGAAGATAAAGAAGGACGTTTAGACGTATTAGTGAATAATGCAGGAATCTCTGGTGGTTTCGCTAAACCTGCAGATTTGACTGTTGAAGACGTAGAGAAAGTTTATAACACAAACGTCTTTGGAATTGTAAGAATGATGCATACATTTGTTCCACTTCTTGAAAAGTCAGAACAACCAGTTGTAGTAAATGTAAGTAGTGGTTTAGGTTCATTTGGTATGGTAACTAATCCAGATACGCAAGAATCTAAAGTGAATTCACTCGCTTACTGTTCATCTAAATCGGCAGTCACAATGTTAACATTGCAATACTCTAAAGGCTTACCACACATTCAAATCAATGCTGCAGACCCAGGTTCAACGAACACAGATTTAGTTGGTGATTTCAGTAATAACTCTAAACCAGCATCTGAAGGTGTTATCCCAATTGTGAAACTTGCAACGATTGATAAAGATGGTCCAACTGGTACATTCATCGATGGTAATGGCACAATGCCTTGGTAATTTAACCTTAATGAACAATTAATATTTAGGAGGCCTTTTCAAATGAAAAGTATTAACTTTGAAGAACACTATGTTGTAGATGAAATTCAAAAAGAAACAATGAAATATATGTCATCTGATCCTAAAGGCGTACCTATGAAAACAATGCTAGATGGCTTAGAACAAAAATCAGGTTTCACGGATGCAGATGAAATTACTCATCATGAGAAACGTATTAAATTTATGGATGAGCATGATGTTGAAATGCAAGTATTATCTTACGGTAACGGTGCCCCTTCTAACTTAGAAGGCGAACGCGCTATCGAATTATGTAAGAAAGCAAATGATACTTTAGCAGAATATGTAAAAGAACATCCAGACCGTTTCGTAGGTTTCGCTACATTACCTATTAATGAACCTGAAGCAACTGTTAAAGAATTCAAACGTTGTATTAACGAATTAAACTTCAAAGGCGCATTAATTATGGGCCATCCTAAAAGCGGTTTCTTAGACCAAGATGAATATGATGATTTATTCGCAGCAGCCGAAGAACTTAATGCACCTATTTATTTACACCCATCTCCAGTACAAAGTGATGTTTACCAAGCATATTATAAAGGTAATTATCCAGATGTAACTGCTGCAACATTCGCTTGCTTCGGTTACGGTTGGCATGTTGATGTAGGTATCCACGCTATCCATTTAGTTCTGTCTGGTGTATTTGATCGTCATCCAAACTTAAATGTCATTATTGGACATTGGGGTGAATTCGTACCATTCTTCTTAGAACGTATGGACAGTATTTTATTTGCAGATCACCTAGAACATCCAATTAGTTATTATTTCAAAAATAACTTCTACATTACACCAAGTGGTATGTTAACTAAACCACAATTCGACTTAGTAAAAGCAGAAGTTGGTGTAGACAGAATTCTTTACTCAGCAGACTATCCTTACGTGGAACCTGAAGAATTAGGCACATTCCTAAGCGAATTAGGCCTAACTGAAGAAGAACAAGAAAAAATCAGCTACAAAAACGGCGCAAAACTATTAGGCCTAGATAAATAAAAAAGTATAGTTGAGTGACGCCTGAGGGAACAGTGATTTGATGAACTTAAGTGCTTATCCACTTAAGTAAGTAGTTCTAAAATGGATAATGGAACGTAGTTGAGCGACGCCTGAGGGAGCAGGATGAGTGTCGAGACCGTGGCTCGACCCAGCCCCCTAGGCAAGCGTCTCAACTTAAGTGCAATGACAATCCATTTCAGAACTACTTTTCCCACAGGAACGCGAGCAACTAAAGTGAGTGACTCTCTATCTTAGAAATATTTAAAAAATATATATTAATCGGAGGTTTTATATATGGAAACTTTAGAATTAAAAGGTGCTAAATTACGTTATCACAAAGTAGGCAATGGCCCGTATTAATCTGCATCCCTGGTGCTAATGGCACAGGCGACATCTACATGCCACTTGCACAACAATTAAAAGACAAATTCACAGTCGTAGCTGTAGACCGTCGTGGCTATGGCCAAAGCGAATTAACAGAACCCCTACCAGACGAAGTATCAAACCCAGACAGTCGCTACCGTGTTAAACGCGACGCTCAGGACATCGCAGAATTAGCAAAACACTTAAGCGACGAACCTGTATATGTATTAGGGTCAAGTTCAGGTGCTATCGTAGCAATGCACGTATTAAAGGAACACTCTGACATTGTTAAACGTATCGCATTCCACGAACCACCAATCAACACATTCTTACCAAACGCTAAATATTGGCAAGATAAAAACGCTGAAATCATCGATATTGCTGTTAACGAAGGTATGCCACAAGCAATGAAATTATTCGGCGAAACACTAAACACTAGTCAACTTGACCGACAATATATGTCTAAACCAGCGCAAGCTGAAGACGACGCTGAAAGTAAAAAACGCTTTGAAGAAATGTTAGGTTGGTTCAAATATGAAATCCGCCAATATACTGAATCAGATATTTCTATCGAAGACTTAAACAAACATAAAGACATCATTACTTTATTAAATGGTACCGCTTCTAGAGATTCATTCCCTCAAGAAGTTAACTTCTACATTTCTGAACAAACTGGCATCAAAATTATTGATATCCCTGGCGGCCACCTTGGTTATGTTCAAGAGCCAGAAGGTTTCGCAAATGTAGTACTTGAAATGTGGGGTTAATCAATATAAAGGAGTGTTCGGACTGTGCTTTTCACAAGAAATAAGCCGTATACGAATGAAACGTTATTAGCGAAAGAAGACATTCTAGAACTGATTCAATTTGAGCGTTTCTGTCGTGATAATTCACTATGGAATAGTATGGAGTCATGTTTCGCTGAAGATTCTTACGTGAATATTTCGTGGTTTAAAGGAACGGGTCATGAATTCGTTGTTTCTTCAAAAGAGATGAATCGTTACGCGCCACACCAAATTCATAATTCACAAATTTGGATTAATGACACACGTGCGGTAGCGATTATGCAAGCTACGATTCAAACCCGTTTAACGATTCAGAATGTGGAGATGGAACTTCAATCTGATGCCAAATTAGTTTATTGCGTTGAAAAAGATGACCAAGGCGTTTGGTACATTACACGTCTTGAATGTATTTATGAAAAAGATAGCTTAACACCGGTCAAACCAACGACGATTAATTTACCGAAAAAAGATTTTGAAGGCTATCGACAAAGTTATGCATGCTTGTCTTACGCTTTAAATGAAATTGGTTATGACGTAAACAGTGAGCTTCAAGGTATTGATCGACCAGATGAGGTCAACGCATATTATGAAGAAATCGACAGTTGGTTAACTTTTAAAGAAAAGGAAGCGTAAATAGATATGAAGAAAATTGATTTACACGCGCATTATATTTCTCCGGGATTCTCAAAATTCCTAGATAAATATTTCAATGGGAAAGGTGACGGTGTAGCGACGCCTGCCTTCTCTCCTGAGGGATATTTAGATTTAATGAATCGTATGGAAATTGAATACGGGGTACTCTCTATTTCAAGCCCTCACATCAGTGCCGCCCCTGATAGTGAGATGGTTGAATTAGCGAAAGAAGTAAACGACTATGCGTCTTCTTTCACTCATAAATATCCTGAGCAATTAGGATTCTTTGCAACATTACCATTACCGTTAGTAGATGAAAGTATTGCTACTATCGATGAGGCATTGGATCAACAAGGTGCATTAGGCTTCACTTTACCTACTAACGCACGCGGTGTCTATATCGGCGATGACCGTTTAGACAGTGTGTTAGCTAAGTTGAATGAACGTCATGCACTCGTTGCGTTGCACCCTAATGAACCGAAGCCAAATATTGAGGCGATGAGTGAAGTCGTTCCTGCACCATTAATGGAATTCATCTTTGATACAACACGTACCATCATTTATATGAGTCAAAACAACGTGTTCAGTAAGTATCCAAACATTAAATGGATTGTGCCTCATTGCGGTGCATTGTTACCAGTGATTGCGCAACGTGTCGCTATGGGTAATAAAATGTTTGGTAGCGAACGTCAACCTGATGATTTAGAACAAGTGATGAAAGAGCTTTATTTCGATTTAGCTGGAAAAGTATTACCATATCAATTGCCAAATCTCGCGCAATGCGTAGATATGGATAAAATCGTATATGGTTCAGATGCACCATACACAACAGATCAAGTTGTTACTATGTTAGCAGATGAACTTGAATCAACAGAGTTAATCTCACGTCACGAACTCGAAAAAATGTTATATGACAATGGTAAACAGTTGATTAAAACAGTCACAGATGGTGAAGATGGAGAATAAAAATATTAAGGAGGCACAGGTACATTGATACCTATGCCTCCTTAATTTTATGCCTTTATGCTAATATTTCGTCCATTGAGCGGTTAACGCTACTTGCATACATATTACCAAATTTAAGTAAGTGCACCATAAATAAATATAATCTATAAAATTCTAAACGTTTACGTGCGCCTTTTCCAGAAGGATAATGTTTCTCATATTCATCATAAAATTCTTGCGTAAATCCGCCAAACACAGTAGTAATACCTAAATCAAACTCTCTATCGCCGTAAAATGGTGCTGGGTCGAATAACGAAGGACGCCCATCTTTAAGGAACATATAATTACCGCCCCATAAATCGCCATGTAATAACGACGGCTTACTATTATGTGCCTCCAATTCATTAACCATTACAGTACGCACTTGTTCGTACACTTTATTGTCTTCTTCGTTCCATAGCCCTTTGCGCATCAATTCATCTCTTAAGTGATCCATGCGACGTTCCACAAAGATTTCAATCCATGAATCTGACCATGAATTATCGAATGAAATGTCCCCGCCTTCATGTGGCAAATCAAATCCAAATTGCCCATCCGGCTGTTGTTGACTATGCATCTTAGCTACAAGTTGGCCTAACTCACGTTGACTTCCACTCGTTCCTTCATCTAAATAACTTAAGATTAAGTACGCATCACCGTTAATTTCACCATTCGCAATAACGCGTGGCGCTGTTACATCCGCTTCTTCAAACGCATTAAGTCCCGCAATTTCCGATGCATAGAAAGATTTATCGCGATTGCGTTGAACTAATAAGAAATACGGTTCATCTTGCGTCGTTATCTTAAACGCTTCGTTCACATCCCCACCACTCACTGATGTAATGTCTTGTATATGATCTAACGGTAATTGGTCTTGCCATTCTTTTTTCATAACGTTAGCCTCCTTAAATTTTGTATCAGTATTTAATTATTATATTTCCTGAAAATGCCTCCACTAATCTTTCACGAAAATCTCTTTATTCAAATTTGTAATTAAAGTTAAGGCAAATTTTCAAACACTAAAGAATTTAACTATGCAATTACTGGTGAAAATGCTAGTCTAATATAAGAATGTTTTTCAATGATATTAAATGAGGATAGTAAGCCTCAAATACAATGAAATAGGAGCATTATTATGTACAAATTAATTAAACCACTTTTATTCAAATTCGACCCTGAAAAAGCACACGGCATGACTATCGACGCTTTGAAGTTTGCCCAAAAACAACCTTTCTTATTACCAATCATCCACAAATTATTCACTTATGATAACCCATCACTGTCTCAAACAATTAAAGGTATTACATTTAACAACCCTGTTGGCTTAGCTGCAGGTTTCGATAAATCATGTGAAGTACCTAAAGCCCTTCAACATGCTGGCTTCGGTGCCTTAGAGTTAGGCGGTATTACACCTAAACCTCAAGACGGTAACCCAAAACCACGTATGTATCGTTTAATCGAAGATAACGCGTTAATTAACCGCATGGGCTTCAACAACATTGGTATGAATAGAGCGCTGTGGAACTTACGTCGTCATGCATACAATATTCCAGTTGGCTTAAATGTAGGTGTAAATAAAACAACACCTTATAACGAACGCTATCAAGATTACATCAAAGTAATTGATACGTTTAAAGCCGATGTTTCATTCTTCACTGTTAATATTAGTTCTCCAAATACTGAGAATTTACAAAGTTTCCATGATAAAGATGAATTTTCAATGTTATGTAAAGCATTGAAAGATTTTAAAGCTCATACAGAAGTTAATGTTCCTATTTTCTTAAAATTAACTTCCGATTTAGAACTCGATGGATTTAAAAATATTTTACCAGCAATTACTGAAACATTTGATGGAATGATCTTAGCAAATACTACACGTAAACGTGACGGCTTAACATCATCTAATAAAGTGGAAGATGGCGGCCTAAGTGGGAAACCCCTTTTCAAAAGAAACTTAGAGTTAGTGAAATGGGCGTACCAACAAACAAATGGTGAATTCTTAATTATTGGTACAGGTGGTATCTTTAGCGCAGAAGATGCAATTCAAATGATGAGAAATGGTGCATCATTAGTACAAATTTATTCATCTTTAGTAATTGAAGGACCTGGATTAACTAAGAAAATCAATAAAGACATTGCGTCTTATTTAAAACAAAACAACTACAATAACGTAAGTGAGATTATCGGTTTAGACGCCAAATAATCATAAATATACTTTACTTCCCGGCAGAAAGTAATATACTGAAACCAAAGATAAGAAAGTTTATCGGAGGAGTATTGCATGGCTATAGAAGATAAAGAGAAAAATCTAGCTAACCAACAATCATCGACAAAAGAAACCGAAACTTCTACACAAAATAATAAACAACATGATGATGACGATAATAGTATTGGCTACAACGGAGAGAAAAAAACTGCCCTCGATCTTGAAATAGAACGTGAATTATTAGAAATGATGGAAAATAAAGATCCAGAACCTGAAAAAGAGAAAAAAGGTTTAAAAATAGCCGGCCTTATTTCTACAGGAGTTATAGCAGTTTTAGCGATTATTCGTTTTATCAACCGTACAATATAAAAAACAAATGTCCCAACTTGAATTTATAATCCGATTCAAGTTGGGATATTTTTATGCCATTTAAAATTGTTGAAGAAACGCTTTTGCTTCCTGGTTAATCGTTTTAAAATCAATGCCTTGTGCCATAGCAGCAAAGACGCACCCGCAATAACATTGTCTAAAGATATTATAATCATTACACATTTCAATCGAACGCTCATAACCTTTATTCTTCTTAAAGTCACTTGGTAAATAGCTCACATCATATATATTTTGAACTTCCATACCTAATTCATTAATAAGTTGCGCATTCTTTTTAGGTGATAGTGTTAATGCACTGCCAAAATAGTCATATCCGTATTTCACTGCTGCTTCTGCCACTAATTCTAAACGCATTTCAAAACATGCTGTACAGCGTAATCCACCTTCTGGCTCATCAGTCAAACCACGAGATTTCGCCATTTTCATAAATTCATGAGGTTTATACTCTGCTTCAATATATTGAACATTCTGGCCTGTTCTTTCATTGAAGTCCTTTACAAATTGCTCTTGAACTTTAGCGCGACGTAAATATTCATTTTTAGGATGAATATTCGGATTAGCAAAATAGATTGCTACATCTGCATATTGTGTTAAATACTCTAGTGTATAAGTGCTACACGGTGCACAACAACTATGGAGGAGAATTTTAGGACGTAATTCTTGACGTTCCCATTGATTAATTAACTTTTTTAGTACTCTGTCATAGTTAATTTTTTGATTCTTCATTTTCGCTATAATCGGATCAGCTTTTAACATAAAAACGCTCCTTAAATATTTTATAAATTAATTATATAATATTTAAGGAGTTTAATATATCAATATTCTTTCTTTATCATTAGTACATAATAGATAAACATTGCGCCACCAAATATTAATCCTGAAATACAACACTTCACAAACTGACTTTGAAAATGAGGCGCTTCATGGAAAATATACGGGAAGAGCACCCCAGTTAAAATAAACATCACTATAGCAAAGTAGAATACTAAAAATATACATTTAATAGCCTTTTTCTTTATTAAACTTTGATATTCTTTTCGAGAATAAACTTTAGATTCGTCTAAACGATTTCTTCTATTTATATATAATGAAACGATAGTTAATACCGCAAATAAAATTAAAAGACTTATCGTTCCAAAACTTATTGAATTTTTAGTGGCATCAACAAGAAAACTTATAAAACTTAGTATCGCAATACCAATATATGTTAATAAAAACATGATGGCTAGATTATGTTCTAATACGCTTTGTTCACGTTCGTCTCTGCCAGTAGAATTTTGAGTAAACCAGTTAAATAATTTTTCATTAAATTTATTCATCATGCTCTACTCCTTTTTTATAATTTTATTTCTTCTTTATGTAAAATATAAACGACATCTTCATTTATGTAAAATATAAACGACATATTCAACTATAATTTGCTGATTTCATAGTGTTATGGTACAATAAATGTAATAAAAAACACCTAGTTGGTTTTGAAGATTAGACTAGGTGTAAAAATAAAGGACATATTACTGACTTAAAGCTAAGCCAATATGTATCTCCAATATCTATTATTGGGCTAACGTTTTCTTAACTGCCATTAAGAAAACGTTTATTTTTTTTGGTTATATTTTAACCACATAAAAATAATTTGGCCCACAAGAAAAATAATAATATTTATTGAAAGATGAACCACTATATAAATAGTCATCATGATCTCCTCCCCTCACCCAATTGGATTAATAGAGTTGGAGATACACAATAACGTAATAGGTTCCCTCATTTTTATGGTATTAATTATACATCGTATGCCATAGAATAAAATTCTATTTTGTATGTAAAACAATATACATCTAATAAAATACTATTTGATTATTGATTGATGTTATATTATAATAAAAGTAACAAAACACACTTAGTGTTTTGAGAGGGCTACAGTTATAAAAATAACTGGATTGCTTATTTATTGGAAGATGAACCGTTATAACTATAGTTATCATGATCTACCCTCTCACCCAATGGGAATAATAGTTTTGGAAATATATCATAACGTAATAAGTTCATTTCATAGCTCTTGCAATAAAAAAACACCTAGGTTGTTTTGAAGATTAGACTAGGTGTAAAAATAAAGGACATATTACTGACTTCTAGCAAGCCAATATGTATCTCCAATATCTATTATTGGGCTAACGTTTTCTTAATTGCAGTTAAGAAAACGTTATTTTTATATTTATTTATTAATTTCTCTTTGTATAATAGTGGCCGGACCGTGATTAACGATGTCATAAAAGTAATTAATTAAATCTTCTTTAGGTATACGTTGATTGTCTTCTACCCAATGTCTCAAAAAGGATAATCCTGCTCCTGAAACATAGCTCATAAAATATGAAAATGGTATACCACTTATTTCTCCCTTCATGCTTGTAAAGCTATTTAAATAATTATTTAGCAAGCTATATAATTTTTCATGTAAGGTAGAGTCTTTACCTACTTTAAACATTAATTGATAAAATTCGATATTCTCTTCAATATGAGAAATTAGAAATTCCATTATTTCTCGTAAATCATCAGTAGTAAATTTGCCTCCACTGTTTTGTTTACTTTCTTCAATAAACACTCTAACTTTTTCCACTTGTTCGTCTTCCAATTTTTCTAATAAATCATATTTATCTAAATAATGCGTATAGAATGTACCACGATTAATATCAGCTAAATCAGTAATTTGTTGTACTGTTATTTCATTAAAATTATGTTGATGAAGTAATTCAAGAAATGCTTGTTTAATTGCATTTTGTGATTTTCTAACTCTACGATCTTGAACCATAGTTTAGACCTCTCTTTATACGGTATGTTCTTATACAATTATATCTATTTTGTTGGTTTTCGTACAATGTCCCCTCTGTTGATTGTTGTATGCTCTTACTATAACCCTTACTATGAAAGTGTATTCGGAAGTGCATTTTCAAAAAAAAGAAAGGATGAACTAAGATGATAAATAATAATTTAGGAAATCCAAAATTAGAAGTTACAAATGTGGAAGAAGTTAAAGAAGGATTAAATCATATTGTAGTAGATAGCGTGCAATACGGTAATCAAGAAATGATTATGGAAAAAGATGTACCTGTTACTATGAAAGATGGCGAAATATTATATGTCAATGTGTTCCGTCCAAATAAAGATGGTCAATTTCCAGTAGTCATGTCTGCTGACACATACGGTAAGGATAATAAACCAAAAATTACAAATATGGGGGCTAATTGGCCAACATTAGGTTCTATCCCTACATCAAGCTTTACTCCTGAAGAATCTCCAGATCCTGGCTTTTGGGTGCCAAATGATTATGTCGTGGTTAAAGTCGCATTACGAGGCAGTGCTGGTTCAAATGGTGTCTTATCTCCTTGGTCTAAACGTGAAGCTGGAGATTATTATGAAGTAATTGAATGGGCGGCTGAACAAGAATGGAGTAACGGTAATATTGGTACAAATGGCGTGTCTTACCTAGCTGTAACACAATGGTGGGTAGCAGCTCTAAATCCACCTCACTTAAAAGCGATGATTCCATGGGAAGGATTAAATGATATGTATCGTGAAGTAGCCTTTCATGGTGGTATGCCAGATACTGGCTTCTTCCGTTTCTGGATACAAGGCATCTTTGCGAGATGGGAAGATAATCCAAATATTGAGGATTTAATTCAAGCGCAAAAAGATCATCCATTATTTGATGATTTCTGGAAACAACGTCAAGCACCACTTGCGAATATCACTATACCATTGTTAACTTGCGCAAGCTGGTCTACTCAAGGATTACACAACAGAGGTTCTTTTGAAGGGTTTAAACAAGCAAGCTCTGAAAATAAATGGCTTTATGTACATGGTCGTAAAGAATGGGAAAGTTATTATGCTCGTGAAAATCTTGAACGTCAAAAAGAATTCTTCGACTATTATCTAAAAGAAGAAGATAATGATTGGTTAGAAACACCACATGTGATTTATGAAGTTCGTGACAAATTCTATCGTGGGCAATTCAAAACAGCAGAGAACTTCCCGCTTCCAAACACTAATTATCAAGCATTATATTTAAACAACTCAGATATGTCACTCAATGACCAATCTATATCCACAGATACAGTTGCTAGTTATAACTCTGAAAGTAATGAAGATGAATTACGCTACACTTATACTTTCAACAAAGATACAGAACTCGTTGGTAATATGAAATTAAAATTATGGGTAGCCGCTGAAGAAGCAGATGATTTAGATTTATTTGCGGGAATTAAAAAATTAGATTGTAGAGGTAATGAAGTTCACTTCCCTGATTTCAATCATATTGAAAAAGGACAAGTCGCAACAGGCTGGCTACGTGCTTCTCATCGTGAACTAGATGAAACTAAATCTACAATTGCACAACCATGGCATACACATGAACATGAACACAAAGTGAGTCCAAATGAAATTGTGCCAGTTGAAATAGAATTATTACCATCTGGTACATTATTCAAAAAAGGTGAATCCCTAGTAGTGGTTGTTAAAGGTAACGAAATTATTAAAGGTAATAGCACACCATTACCTAATATGAAAACACGTTACGAACATGAAGATACAGTAAACAAAGGTAACCACCTAATTTATACTGGTGGCGATTATGATTCACACTTAATCATTCCAGTAAGTGAATAATAACTTAAAAATTTATATTTACTAAAAATGCATCCTTTAAAAGTTATCATTAACAAATGAATGTTTTTAAAGGATGCATATTTTTATTTTACTAATATTAATTAATCATTCTCTTTTTCTTTTTTATAATCATCTATATCTTTTTCATCAAATTTTAATTTAGTGTCGATGATGCCATATTGATCTTCATCCCCACGTAAATCATCAATATTTACTACATTTGATTTATATGTTTTACCCTTTATCTTCATGGTAGCGTAAATATTTTCATTTTCACCGTAGACGAAGGGACCGTAATTAGTCCATCGATCATATTTACCCACTTTTTTTCCATTAACATAAATATAAAAATCATTGATTAAAGGTCCTTTAATATCAGTAACCTTAACGTATTTTTCATTAAAGTCTTGAGTCACAACTTCGCGTTCGTTATTTGTATTAATAACTAAATTACCTTTATGAACTCTATCATTAACTTTTTTAGTTGCTTTAAGAGTATACTTACCTACAGGCATATAACCTAATTCTATAGTTTTATCTTTTTCTAATTTAATATGATATTCTTTACCATTTAAATTATATGTAATCTCACCTTCATCTGAAGACTTAATATTAATATCATTAGTAGGCACAGTATATTCCAGGTTATCAAATAATAAATACTTTTTCCCTTTCTTTTCCACATTAAATATTCTATTGAAATTACCATGTCTTAGGCTTACACTTGCCTCTCTTTTTCCTCCGTCATTTACCTCACTTATAGCTTTTTCAATATCATTTGAAATATCAACGAGATTACCATCTTCTTTTAATAAGCTGATATACGCTTTAGTCTCCTCTACAGTTAATTGTTTCTTTTCAGTAGATAAGTATTTAGATAAAGTTTTAGCATCTTCATCTCTTAAAGCTTTTACAATATGATTGACATCTTTTTCTGGTGATAATTGATGTTTTGCCACAAAGTAAGCGCCTACTAATATAACTAGTAATACAGCTACTAAGATTTTTACTAGTACAGGTATTTTTCTCGATTTTCTCGGTTCATTTTGAAAAGGCGGAACTCGACTAGTCTCTGTGACTAGTCGAGTTCCACATTGTGTACACACTTTCTGGCCCGGAACTATTTTACTTCCACAATGTTTACAATAAGCCATGGCGTCCACTTCCTAAAATATCCCATAAATATTTCGTATCCCAGAATTGGTTAATAAGTGATGAACCATAGAAATAAAATACCAAGCTCACGATAATGATAAGAATAATTGAGCTATAAAAGCTTGGCACACGTAATAATTGATGTGCACTATATTTAGAAATTAAATAAATACCTGAGCTAATTAATACAAAGAAAGATAGTACTATAAGAAGACCTCCAACTTTATATAATTGAAGGAAAATAGAAATTAATCCTAACAATAATATAGAAACTGTAAGTGTATTCACTAATACAAAATCAGAAAGTACTTTCTTAAATTGTACAACGGATACTACTGTTAAACGTATAACGGCAAACGTCGCAATGCTTACTACCCCCGTTAAAATAGCAACACCTACGACTATACGTGTTGTAATTGACGTACGTGTAATACCGAATTCTTCAATTGCATCAGGTATAAATGAATGCACAAATAAGCCTACAATAAATAATCCTAGAATAATTAAAGAAACTAATAAAGTATAACTAAAAGCATGTGGACTTTTAATAGTAGCGTCATGACTACTGAATGCTTGTCTGAAGAACTGTTTACTTTCATTTACTACTGCTCTGACTTTAAAAGTAAACGGACCTGGGGCATAGCGTTGTTGATATGATGGGTAACCTTGCGCATATTGCGATTGATAATGTTCATTTTGATTTACATTTTGAGAATGAACACTCTGATTTGAATGTACTTCACTCGTACTTTCAGCATTAGGTGTAGATGGTGTTGTTGATGTTGCTACCTTCTGAGTATTGCTTTGATTATGATCCAAGTTTAATGATTCTGATGTTGATGGCGTTGACTGTGAAGTTGCAGCTGGCAATTTTGTTCCACATTCTCCGCAGAATAAATCTCCTGGTTGATATGTCTGACCACAATTTGGACATTGCATCTTGATGTACCTCCGAAAATGAAATTTGAAGTTATTATACCACTAAATCATATTGTGTAATATATTATTTTAATAATTTTAAATATAAAAAAGAGATAAGTATATCATCTCCAATACGATGTACACTTATCTCTTCATTATTTTTATGAAAATATATTTACTCTATTCTGCTTCTCTGATTTCAGCATCTACATCTGCATAATCAATTTCAGTTTCTGTAAATGTCTTGTTATTAATTGGGAAATGTTGTTCGAATGTTTCAAAGTTTTGAATTTCGACTTTAACATCATCCACTTCAAAATCTAAAACATGTCCACCAAAGTTGCGATCATCGTTTGCAAAGTGAATATGGAAACCTGCAGAACCAATACCATGGAATAATTCTGGTGTGAAGAAACCAATAATTGTACCGTTAATATCTTCACGTGTTTCTTCAGGTTGACGACGTGCAGAATCAATTAAACGTGTATATGGCGGTTCTTGTTTAGGCATCATACGTACGTGCATTTTTTTAAATTTACCGCTGATTTTTACTGCTGAGAATAAATTATCACTTATCATGTGTTCTTTAACTTCATTTAATACATTTTCAGAATCTTTATCAGCTGTTTGATACGTATGATCCGCTTCAAAACGCGTAACAGTTGCGTATGGTGTCATTTCGTCACCATTTAATTTCTTAAATTCTTTGTGCTCATTCGCATGAAAAGCTTCGCCATTAAGGAAGATAACTTCGCCATTAGAACCTGTTAATGTAGCTAGTCCTGAATCACCATGTTCTAATAACTCATCAATTGTAGCGGTACCTTCTAATAGTCCTGCCATCAATGTCCCTAATGTACCGTGTTGATATAATACGTGACTCATATTATTATTCACTCCCGTTGATTTGTTTGCTTAAAATTAGTTTAAAGAATCTGGTAATACGTTTGTAGATAACTTAATGTTATCTTTGTAGTTTACTGGAATATCAATTAATACTGGACCTTCAGTTTCATAGCCTTCTTTAAGTGCAGCTTCAAGTTCTTCTTGGCTTCTTACACGAAGACCTTTAGCACCAAATGATTCAGCATATTTCACATAGTCAACTGGTCCAAATTCAACACCAGATGAACGGTTGTATTTCATTTCTTCTTGGAATTCTACCATATTATATTTACCATCATTCCAGATTAATTGGATGATGTTTAATTTTTTACGGACAGCTGTTTCAAGATCTTGACCTGAGAATAAGAAACCACCGTCACCTGCAACTGATACAACTTGTGTATTAGGTCGTACTAAGGCAGCTGCGATTGCCCATGGTAATGCTACACCTAATGTTTGCATACCATTACTGAATAGTAAGTGTCTAGGATTGTAACTTCTAAATTTACGAGCCATCCAAATGTAATGGCTACCTACGTCTACAGTAACAGTAGTATCATCAGTTAAAGTGTTTTGCATTGTTTCGATAATTTCTAACGGATGCATTACACCATCTTCATGTGTATATTTAATTCCAGTTGCTTCAATAATATCCGCTCTTAATTGTTCTAAATCATCTAAGTGTTTTTGATCAATGATTGTGCCATCAATATGTTCTGATAATAATTGGATTGTACCAGCAATGTTACCTACTAATTCTTTTTTAGGACGTAAGTAATTAGTAATCTCTGCTTGGATTTCATCAATTACAATAATTTCTGTGTCTAATTCTTTATTCCAGTTACTTGCTTCATATTCAATTGGGTCATAACCAATAGTGACTACTAAATCAGCTTTTCTTAATAATTCGTCACCTACTTGGTTACGGAATAAACCAACACGACCAAAGAAGTGGTTCTCTAATTCGCGGTTAAGTACACCAGCGCCTTGGAATGTTTCTACAACTGGTAAGTTTGTTTTTTGAACTAATTGACGAATGGCTTCAGTTTCTTTCTCACTTGAACTTCTCATACCTGCAAGTAATACAGGGAATTTAGCTTCTTTAATATCGTTAATAACTTCTTTAATATCATCTACTGATGGTACGCCTAAACGTGGTTGTTGGCATAAATCAATAGCTTTCGATTGTACAGGAGCTGAAATAACGTCTTGAGGAATACTGATGAAACTTGCACCATTTTTACCTGAAGTAGCAGTACGAATTGCATTTGTCATAACTTCAGATAATGATTCAGGGTCTTGGACTTCTGCGCTATATTTAGTAGATGATTTTAATAATGAAACATTATCTACCGCTTGGTGAGTTTGACGTAATAAGTCATTACGTTTAACTTGACCACCAATTGCTAAAACAGGGTCCCCTTCTGAAGTTGCAGTTAATAATCCAGTTGTTAAGTTACTTACCCCAGGACCACTTGTTACTAAAGCTACCCCAGGATTACCTGTAATACGTCCTACACCTTGTGCCATCATAGCCGCATTTTGTTCGTGACGCGTTACAATAAGTTCTGGACCATCATCTTCTAAAGCATCAAATAGATAATCTATTTTCGCTCCAGGAATTCCAAATACATAATCAACGTTATTATTTTTCAAAGTATCAATGACCATATCCGCAGCAGAATAATTTTCTTTAGTCATTTACATTCATATCCTTTCAAACAATCTTTTAGTTTTGTATAAAAAAGAAGCCACATTACACATGTCTATTTTTTAAGGGAAAAAGAGGGAAAGACTTAGTCACATGTTAATTGCGGCTTCTTTATATTTTAAGTTACTTCATTATTTCAATGTTGCATTGTAATCTCAGTTAAATAAGCATATACAAATGTGAGATGGGAGTCTTCTATTTTATATGTCATTCTTGTGTAAACAATTCACTTCTACATAGTGACTATTGCTTCTTACAATCTTTTAGGGGAATGATTGTAAAACACATGGATAGAAACATTTGAATATGATGTAACTTCATTACGTTTTTTATTATAGTATGCTTTGATATATTAATAAAATACATATTTTCGATAGAAACCATTCCATTTTGGAATAGGTCAACTAACTTTAAACAATTTATACGTATTTTTTCACTTTAAAAGGTCTAATCACTTGACTTATCGATAATTATTAGAGTGCTATTAGGGACAATAATCCTACTTTTTATCTTTTTGGTGTTATTTTATACTTTTTTATAGTTTTTATTTCTTTCATATCTGATATAATCAAGTCTATCATTTAAAATTTACTTGTTAGGCTGTGTCATTTTATAAAAAGTAAGAAAACTTGAAATTTTCTGAAATTTTAGACAAAATATCAAGTTTTTGTGTTATGATAATACATGTCAATTAATTAACAAGTTATTAAATAGAGAGAACAAAATATTCAGTGGAGGTTCATCATCATGGCCAGTGTTTTCAAAAATTTTACCAGAAAAGAAGATCCCACTATCTATCAAAGTAAAGATGGACACTTAAAACGTACTTTACGTGTTCGAGATTTTCTTGCATTAGGTGTAGGTACTATCGTATCAACAGCTATTTTCACCCTACCTGGAGTTGTAGCTGCTGAACATGCAGGACCTGCAGTATCATTATCATTCTTATTAGCTGCTATCGTAGCTGGTTTAGTAGCTTTTTCATATGCAGAAATGGCGTCAACTATGCCATTTGCCGGTTCGGCGTATTCATGGATTAACGTATTATTCGGAGAATTTGCTGGATGGGTAGCCGGTTGGGCACTTCTAGCCGAGTACTTCATCGCCGTCGCCTTTGTAGCTTCCGGTTTCTCCGCTAACTTACGCGGACTTATTTCACCATTAGGTATCGTGTTACCTAAATCACTGTCTAATCCTTTTGGCGCTGACGGAGGCGTTATTGATATTATCGCAGCACTCGTGGTTATCATTACAGCTATTATCTTATCTCGTGGTGTGACAGAAGCAGCACGTGTGGAGAATGTTTTAGTTATTTTAAAAGTATTTGCAATTGTTTTATTCGTCATCGTTGGTTTAACAGCTATCCATGCTTCAAACTATGTTCCATTTATTCCTGAACATAAAGTAACAGAAAACGGTGACTTCGGTGGATGGCAAGGTATCTATGCTGGGGTATCAATGATCTTCTTAGCATATATCGGATTTGACTCAATCGCTGCAAACTCTGCAGAAGCAATTGAACCAGAAAAAACAATGCCTCGTGGTATCTTAGGTTCTTTAGCAGTAGCAATCGTATTATTCGTAGCAGTAGCATTAGTATTAGTAGGTATGTTCCACTATTCTAGATATGCTGGTAACGCTGAACCTGTAGGTTGGGCATTACGTCAAAGTGGACATGGCATTATCGCAGCAGTTATCCAAGCAATTTCAGTTATTGGTATGTTTACTGCCTTAATCGGTATGATGTTAGCTGGTTCACGTTTACTTTATTCATTTGGACGTGACGGCTTATTACCATCTTGGTTATCAAAATTAAATCATAACCATTTACCAAACAGAGCACTTTTAATCTTAACAATTATCGGTGTGTTAATTGGTTCAATGTTCCCATTCGCATTCTTAGCACAATTAATTTCAGCAGGTACATTAGTAGCATTCATGTTCGTATCTCTTGCAATGTATAGCCTAAGAAAACGTGAAGGTAAAGACTTACCAGTACCAGCATTTAAAGTACCAGGTTTCCCAGTATTACCAGTCATCACATTTATCCTTGTTTTACTTGTATTCTGGGGCTTAAGCTTCGATGCTAAACTTTATACTTTAATTTGGTTCCTTGTAGGTATTGTTATTTACACATTCTATGGTGTAAGACACTCTAAGAAAAACGACGAAAAAGATTATGTCGTACCTAAAGACTAATTAATATTTTAAAAAGGTAGGCATCTCGCCTACCTTTTAGTTTATCGACAAAGTATTTAAAATTTTAAAGACTGATAGAAAACCCTTCTCAATCGAGGAAATGAAATGCGTAACGACGGGAGTTTACTACGCGTAAATGACCTAGGCACGCATAAGGTGACGATGAGTGAAAGGGTTTGCCTACAGTCTGAGAAAGCCTATCTCAAATTGTGAGATAGGCTTTTTTAATCTTTTACCAACCTTGGCCTTCGATACTATAATTATCTAATTCTCCTTTTTCCAATGCTTGTAGTGCATCTTCTATAACATCTAAAGCATGGTCAAGTTGTTCATACGTAATGACTAATGGTGGTTGGAAGCGTAGGACGTTCCCTGCTACTGCGATAATCACGACACCATGGTCAAAACAGTAATTGCAAATCTTCAATGCTTCTTGAGAAGCTCTTGTCTTCGCTTGTTTATCTGACACAATATCAATGCCAATTGATAAACCTATGCCTCGCACATCGCCTACGTATTGATATTTCTCTACCCATTGATCCATGCGCTGACGTACGTGGCGTCCCTTTTCAGAACTAGCAGTTAATAAATCGTCTTCATCAATCATCTCTAGTGTAGCTAAAGCCGCTTCACAACTCACTGGATTTGCACCGGTTGTAAATAGATGAGCTGGCGCTTCTAGGCTATCAATAATTTCTTTGCGTCCCACAATAGCTGACATTGGTAAACCACCAGCCAATGATTTACCAAACGTAATTAAATCCGGTGTGAAGTTGAAATGCTCTACTGAACTCCAAGTGCCTGTACGACCAAGCCCCTGTTGGATGTCGTCTACCGCAAGTAAAATGCCATGTTCGTGACACAAGGCCTCAAGCGCTTCAAAATAACCTTCTACCGGCTCTAGTAAGCCTCCGTCACCTTGGATAGTTTCAACAACGATACACGCCACTTCTTCAGCTGGCACATACTTCGCAAACATTTCTTTAAGCGGTGCGAGATATTCTTCGACCGTATTCGCATTTGGTTGTTCATACATCCCTCTATATTTATCTGGAAAAGGAATATGGTAAAAGCCATTCAGCAATGGGCCATAGTGTTTACGCATATTCAAACTAATCGCTGACATAGAGAGCGAGCCAAACGTTGACCCGTGATATGCATTCGTAAAACTAATGATATAAGGACGGCCTGTATATGCACGTGCAAATTTAATAATCCCATCATTGGCATCCGAGCCACTCAATCCAAATGTGACACGCTTTTCATAATCCCCTGGGGCAATTTCACATAATTTCTTAGATAACTTAACTGCTGGTTCATGGTACATGTAAGCGGGCGTATAGTGGATGAACTTCTCCGCCTGTCTCTTAATCGCATCAGTGACACGTTTCGGTGCATGTCCCACATTTTGAGAACTTGCACTGGAAAGTAAGTCAATGTACTCTTTCCCATCTACATCGACTAATGTCGCCCCGTATCCATGATCAATCGCTAACGGATAATATTTAATTCTCCCAGATGCTGCAAAATATCGTCCGTCTTCTTTAATTAATTCCTCTGCCTTACTCATGATCACTCATCCTCCCAATACGTGCCTTCCCTTATACTTTTATATTTTTGAAAAGTTTTGGTCTCCGCAATAAACTTCGTTTAATGATAGTAATCAATATCTTACTAATAATTATCAGATTTGTAAATATATTCTGAATATTTAAAAAATATAACTTTTTTACTCTTCTTTTATGTAAAATAAATTGAATTCTTAGAATATATGGAAGTGTGAATCATTCATTATAGGGAATAATAATTTAAATTGCTTAAAAGGAAGGACCATTATGTTACGCTACGCCTATCACTTACTCAGTGCTTTGTTTATCAGCATAATATTGCTTATTACTATGGCAGTTATGGATGTTTTAGCACAGTCGACCCATTTGACATTATTGTTAATTAATATAGATTTTCTTGCAGATCCTAGCAAAACACCATTAATTCTTGAATTACTGATCCATGTATTCATTGGGTTTATCATTTATATTATTTTCTTAGTGATTTATCGTATTTCTAAACCGTTTTATAGAATCAGTTACTTCTTATTATTCATTGTTTTTGCGGTATTATATCCCCTATTAATTGTTATGGCTCAACGCTCATTTTTCCACTTTAGTTGGGGAGAATATGGTTTATGGATGATTGCGCATTTGATTTTTATGATTTTAATGGCTTTTGCAATTCCTTACTTTTCAAAAAAGAAATTCTAAAACAACTACATGAAAATCTTAAAAAAATCTTAACTATCATTAACTTATATTTACAAACTATCGTTTCTTTAACTTAGGTTAAAAATTCAATATTGTTTACTTTAAACCCCTATTCAATTGTTATATCAGTGCTACACTAAAGCTGTAATTGATAATAAATGAAATGGGGTTTTCATTGTGAAGAAGGTCTCTTTAATTGCATCAACTGTTTTAACAAGTACAGTATTACTAACTGTAGCAAATCCAGCTCATGCATCTGCTTCAGAAGTTGTAACGCAAGATAATGCCCAACAAGTTGCAACAATGGCGATGTCAAACAGTGGAGGCAACCCTAATTTACAAAACTTCAAACAAGCAGTAGATAAAGGCGATTACTATGAAATCGTTAGTCAAAATAAATTAAATGCCGGTAAAGGTATTTACAGAGTTTACAAAACTGGCGAAGTAGACTATAAAAATGATAAATATAGCCAATTTAGTAGACTTCAAGATGGCGAGACACATGCCGAACATGGCATTGCTAAAGCAGCTGAAGTAGAACCTCAACATAAAGGAGAAGCTAAAGTCGCTTCCGTAGATTGTGCACGCGAACTTAATGCATACTATGTAGGAAATGTAGATTCTTCTGAAGTTCCTTCTACAAAAAAAGTAAAAGCGCACACTTCAAAACAACATGCTTCAAATAAATCTTTACCTCAAACAGGCGAAGGCCAACATGAACCCACAAGTCAATTATTCGGTGGCTTATTCCTCTTATTAGGAAGCGCCTTAATGATAAATAGAAGAAACAAAAAAGTTTCATAAGTTATAATGTGCGTCTTTCAGCCATATGTGTTGAAAGGCGTTGTTTTATGACGAATTTATGAAAAGTATAGTTTAAAGCCCTTACATTTGAATAGGCAAATTAGTGACGGGTATATCCTTAATGTAGATATTGAATTCACTTTATACTCAAGTAATTTAAAGATGAATTCTCTAAGGAGGAATCGAATTATGAAATATGTAGTTGTTGGTACTTCACATGCAGGATATGAAGTAATTGAAACACTTTTAAAAGAAGATTCAAATGCTGAAATTGAAGTATTCGAAAGTGGAGATAAACCATCTTTCTTATCTTGCGGTATTCAAAGTTATTTAGAAGATGTTGCACCATCACTTGATTCATTACACTATGCTTCCGAGCAATCTTATAAAGATCAAGGTGTAAACATTCATACAAATAGTACTGTTACGGATTTAGATGCTGATAAAAAAGTGATTACAGTAGAACAAAATGGCCAATCAAATGAAGTTTCATATGACAAATTATTCCTAAGCCCAGGCGGTAAACCTGTCACACCACCTGTAGAAGGCATTGATAAATATAATAATGTGTTCTTTATGCGCGGTCGTGAATGGGCAGATAAAATTAAACAACGCATGCCTCAAGCTAAAAAAGCTGTTGTAGTAGGCGGTGGCTATATCGGTATTGAAGCTGCAGAAGCTTTTGCTAAAGCTGGTATAGAAACGACAATCGTTGATATTAACGATAGAATTTTAAGCACTTATCTCGACAAAGAATTCACTGACATTTTAGAAAAAAATTCTGAAAAACATGACCTTTATTTTAAAGGTGGCGAAACAGTTAAATCACTTTCAGGAGATAACGACGGTAATGTTACAAAAGTAACGACTGATAAAGCAGAATACGAAGCAGACACAGTCTTATTCGCTGTAGGTGTTGAACCTGCCACTGAATGGTTAGATGGCAAAATTGATTTAGGCAAAAAAGGCATAATTAACATCAACCATCAACAACAAACTTCTGCTAAAGACGTATATGCAGGTGGCGACGCAACACTTATTCCATTTGAACCAATTGAAGAAGATCGTTACATTGCCCTAGCAACTAATTCTCGTCGTCAAGGCGTAGTAGCAGCTAAAAATATGGCTGGTAAAGAGATGACTATGCCACGCGTTTCAGGTACATCTGGATTACAATTGTTTGATTATAAATTTGGTCAAACAGGTGTACATGGTTCTGAAGCAGATAGCTATGATGGTAATCTAGGTCAAAAATATGTCGAAGAACTTATTCATCCTAAATTTAGACAAGATGATACAACTATTCACATGAAAGTGATTTACGATGAAGACAGCCATAAAATTTTAGGTGGCCAAGTGATGTCTACTGAAAATGTAACTGATGCTATCAATGTGATTTCTATGGCAATATCAGCTGGCTTTACTTTAGAACAATTAGCAGTCCAAGACTTCTTCTTCCAACCTGATTATGACCGTCCATGGCATTATCTCAATGTACTTGCTCAACAAGCATTGGGCGATACATTTGGAAGCGACAAGATGTTATTCTAATCTAATTGGATAAATTAATTAAGCTCAGTGAGACGCTATACTTCGGCGTTTCACTGAGCTTTTTTAAGATGAAAAAACCCCTTAGTGCCCATTACTCATGGCACTAAGAGGTTTAAATATTAATTATTGTTGATTATCTTGATTACTTTGCTCTTCTTTGTTGTCTTTATTTTGGCTATCTTTACTATTAGAATCTTTGTTATTGTCTTTTGATTCTTGTTCTACACCTTCAGGATCTTGCTCTTTCGCATTACCTTTTTTAGGGTTGTAGTTTGCACCTTCAGTATATTCATTACCAGCGTTCCATAATAAGAATTCATTAACGCCATTATCTTTCAATGCTTGTACCTGTTCTGACACTTGTTTAGCATCATAATCGATATAATTACCGCTACCTAAGTATGAAGCAGTGAAATCTTGAATCCATGGACGAGAAATAGGTTTATCTTTACCAAGTGTATCCAATAAGTTATTTTCTTTTTGGATGTAACGGTTAACTGTTTTATATGGTTCAGTATCTGGTGCTTGTAAACCGAAATCACCATTACTCCAGTGAGATGGATAAATCATTGATGAAATCGCATCTACATTTTTAGAAATTTTAGGGAAACTTTGACCAATACCAGGTGCATTTTTAACTAATGCTGAGTAACCGAATACGTCAGCAGAAACGTTTACGCCCATCGGTTTCAATTCTTTATTCGCATGTTCTAAGAATTTAGTAATCGTATCAACACGTTGATCTCCAGAACTTAACTTACTATTTTTATAGTCACCTTTGTTGTATGTTAAGCTGTCTGCTTCATTTTCAAAACCTTCTGGGAAACGGACATAGTCAAATTGAATGTCTTGGAAACCAGCTTTAGCAGCCGCTTTAGCTACTGTAATATCGTAATCCCAAACTTCTTTCATAAATGGATTGATAAAGCTATCGCCTTTACCATTTGTCCATACTGAACCATCACTGTTTTTAAATGACCATTCAGGATGTTCTTTCGCTAATTTTGTATCTTTAAACGTTACGATACGTGCAATAGGATAAATATTGTTGTCATGTAATTTTTTCAATAATTTCTTACCATCAACAATATCTAATGTATTTTTGTCTACATTTTTATTACCAGTATTTAATTTCATTGTAATGTTACCTTCGTCATCTTTCACGTCGATAACCATTGTATTCAATTTAGAATCTTTGATGAATTTAATTAACTCATCTAATTTTTCACCTTGTGTCGAATTACTAGTAACATAGATACCTTTAACGCCATCTTTAGGATAGTCAACTTTGTTAGAGTTATCGTTCTTCTCGTTATTCTTTTTCAACTTGTCACTTTGACTGTTGCTAGATGTTTGTTCGTTCTTTTGGCTGTCCCCTTTTTGCCCACTATCAGAAGAGTTATCTCCATTACTACAAGCGGCGAGTAACAAAGCACTTGTTGTTAGTACAGCAAATATTTTGTTCTTTTTCATTCCCTTAGCCTCCGAAAATTAATAATATGTATAATTAGGCTCTCATTATTTAGAATAATAAGCGATTATAAGGTTTAAAATATCCTAAATAAGAGAACCTAACTTTCATCTAGAATAGCATACTTTTAGCAAGAATATTCAATCATACGAAATTTTATAAAATAAATTATCTAATGATTGTATATTTTTAAATACAAATAATATTAATAGTGTTCTCATATATTTAATTCTTTATAAATATGACGATTATTACCAATCAGCCATTGAATTTTATTAGAGGTTTGAAGGTGATAATGTTCCATAGTAGCGTAATTATTTTCTGGAAACTCCCAAATATATTTAAGGAATTCAAAACTTATAGTTTTAGGATTTGCTCCAACTATTTGTTTCTTAAATAAACTAGATATATAACGTTTTATTACTCGATAAATACATTTCCATCTTGGCTCTTTAATCCATATAATCGTCGTTGCACGTTCTACTCTAAAAGACATGGTTTCCGTATAATTTCCATCAATTATCCAAGACTCAGTCACAACAAGGTTTTTTAATGCTTCTTTTAAGACCTCGGGAGCTACCGTTTCTTTGTTATTGAGCCATTGAATTTTGTCAATGTGATAGAAAGGTACATGATATTTTTCTTGTAATCGCAATGATAAAGTTGACTTACCCGACCCTGGACTTCCAATAACTAAAATACGATGTTTCATCATTTCTCCTTTATATAGCTTATTTTTGAAAATCAATTCATAAAATAGAACAATTTATTGAACTATAAACTGTGAATTAAGAATTTTCAATAAATATAAGTTATTTAGCTTGAGAATGTAGGTGATTTTTATCATAATAAATATGAAAGTTAATTAAAGGAGTGGAAAGAGTAATGAATAAAGAACAATTAGAAAAAGTATCTAAAGGAAAAGGATTTATCGCAGCATTAGACCAAAGTGGCGGTAGTACTCCTAAAGCTTTAAAAGAATATGGTGTCAATGAAGATCAATACAGTAACGATGACGAAATGTTCCAACTTGTACACGATATGCGTACTAGAGTTGTTACTTCACCTTCATTCTCTGCAGACAAAATTTTAGGTGCGATTCTTTTCGAACAAACAATGGATCGCGAAGTTGAAGGCAAATATACTGGCGACTACTTAGCTGATAAAGGCGTTGTTCCTTTCTTAAAAGTCGACAAAGGTTTAGCTGAACAACAAAACGGTGTTCAATTAATGAAACCTATCGATGATTTAGACGATACTTTAGACCGTGCGGTTGAACGTCATATCTTCGGTACTAAAATGCGTTCTAATATCTTAGAATTAAACGAACAAGGTATCAAAGACGTTGTTGAACAACAATTTGAAATCGCTAAAAAAATCATTGCTAAAGGTTTAGTACCAATCATCGAACCTGAAGTTAACATTAATGCTAAAGACAAAGCTAAAATTGAAGAAGTATTAAAAGATGAACTTAAAAAAGGTTTAGATGCTTTAAACGATGATCAATTAGTAATGTTAAAATTAACTATCCCAACTAATGCTAACTTATACAAAGAATTAGCAGATCATCCAAATGTTGTACGTGTGGTTGTATTATCAGGCGGTTACAGCAGAGACGAAGCTAACAAATTATTAAAAGATAACGACGAATTAATCGCAAGCTTCTCACGTGCATTAGCAAGTGACTTACGCGCTAATCAATCACAAGAAGAATTCGATAAAGCATTAGGCGAAGCAGTAGACTCAATCTACGACGCATCAGTAAATAAAAATTAAGGTGCGAAGAAAAGCGCTTAGGTCGCGAGCAATAACTAGCTATGAGCAAAAATCGTTCTTTGATTTTAGCGATTAGCGTATTATTGTCGAACGACCTGCTTTTCGTAGCCCGTTTATCATTCCGGCGAAGTTCAGTTATTACTTCGCTCGAAAGTAAGTAAATGCCGACTGGTTTAATTGGACCAGCCGGCATTTTTAATATCTATCTTATTGTTTTTGTGCTTGATGTTCTTCAAACAACTCTCCTATTTGATTAAAGAAATCTCCAAATTTTTGTGCTGCGTTGTCGCTAAACATTTCTTCTAAATTAGCTTGTGATTCTCTAGCACTTTGTTCAGACGCCTCATACATTTGTGCTTCATATTCCTTCAATGCACTTTGTAAATCTTCATTATTTTCAAGGGCTTTAGCCAATAAATATGCATCGTAAAATGCCATATTCACGCCTTCACCAGCAAATGGACTCATTAAATGTGCAGCATCTCCAATCAATGTGAGATTAGATTGATTATCCCATTTGAAACCGATTGGTAATTTATAAATACGACGTAATAATAAATCGTCACCTGCATATTCGATATATTTTTTCAAATCTGCATCCCAATCACTAAAATCTTTCAATAACTGTTCTTTAATTTCTGTTTTATTCATTGCTTTAAATTTATCAAATTCGTCATAATCCATTTGATAAGACATATAAACTTTAATGCGTCCGTCACCATTCACTTGGCCTAATATCGCTTTATTGTCACCGAATGCCATCATTTTACCGTTTTTGTTAAATTTAGCTAAATCAGGATGTTCATTATAGACATCTTCCACATTCAATTCCACCATTGAAATGCCATTATATTCTACATCTACATCTGCTAAATATGGTCTCACTTTTGAAAAGGCTCCATCAGCCCCAATGACAAAATCAAATGTTTCTGAACTATCATCACCAAATGTAACTTGAATTTGGTCATTGTCTAAATGAGTTAATGATTTAAATACTTTATTATATACGACAGTTTCTTTATCTAATCTTTCAGCAATGATATCGCATAACTCACCACGGTCTATTTCAGGACGACCACCTTCAACCTCAGGATCTGCTGTTTCTTCATAATACACATTACCGTCTTTATCTAAAACGCGTGTGTCCTCGCCTTCAAAACGAGCAAGTTCTTTAAATTTATCAATTACACCTGTTTCTTTTAAAGGTAATTGGCCACTTTCTTCATGAATATCTAAAGATCCACCACGGTCTGCATTGACATCTAAGCCAGCTTTTTCAAATATTTTCACGTCAAGCCCTTGTTGTTGTAATAATAGCCCTAACATTAAGCCACCAGGACCTCCACCAATAATACCAACATTTTTTACACCTTTAATATTCATTTCCATATACCCCCAGAAGAATTATTTATAGATTTTTTCTAATTTTTCTTTCGTTTCTTCAATTAATGCATCTAATTCTTTTTTCTTTTCTTCATCTTGTAACGCACTTTGGCTAGCTTTCATAAAGCCATGAAAGACTTCTTGTAATTGCTCACGAGAAGCTTTCATTTGTTCAAAATCTACATTTTTGAATTTTTCTAAGCGTTGTGTAAATTCATCTTGGTCCACATTTTCTTTTAAAAATTGTTTACCTTCATCTGTAATAGTATAAATTTTTTTGTTACCTTCTTTAGAAATTGATACGAATTCTCTATCTTCTAACATTTGTAAGATTGGATAAACTGAACCTGGACTTGGTGAATAAAATCCTTTAAAACGTTCTTCTAAATCTTTAATAATTTGATAACCATGACGTGATTCTTCTTCTAACATTTTTAAAATAACAAATTGTAAATTTCCTTTTTTGAAAAATCTGTCACGTCCACCTCGGCGTCCACCGAAACCACCAAATCCTTCGAAACCTCTAGGACCTTTACCTCCATCAAATTGTTCAAATCTTTGCATACCTTGTCTCATATTTTGCATGTGTCTTCTAAACATCATATTAATCACCTTTTCTTAAATTATTATTTAATTACTTTTTCGATATATCGATATAATAAACGATATATCGTTATATGTAAAGCGATATATCGAAATAAATTTCTAAAAAATAAATACTGCTCCAACAAACCTTGTCAGAACAGTATTTCAACACTCATTATTTTTTATTTCTTTATCCATTCTTGAAACCAGATAGTATTTTTTATTTAATCTGTACTACACATGAATTAATACTTTTCCAAATTTACCGCCAGTTACGACAGGGACGTTATCGCCATATTTATCTCGTAAATATTGTTCAACACTTGTAAGTTGTTGTTCATCTAGTTCAACTTCAACTTCTTTTAACCATTGAGGCAATTGTTGCATAACATCATCAATCGATTTGTCATTATGTTGTGTATGACGTTCGATCAATGTTTCATACGTATAATCATTAAAATATAGTAACTGAAGTAAGTAATACATATCCGCTGTCATTTCCTGACTTTCTACCCCTAAAAATGCTACAACTTCATCAACGATAGAATTCTCTTTAGGTCCTGCGATTAAACTTACATAAACATATTTCTGAGCAATATCGATTGCCTTCTTAACCGCTTCCCATGTCGTTACTGCAGGGCACATTGAGGCAAATACTAAGTCATGAGTACCTATGTCTTCTACACTCATATCCTCAAATGATTGGTTAATCGTTGCTACTTCTACACCATAGTGTTGGGCATTATCTTTCAACATGTCATGTAATATAGGCGATGGTTCTAAGCTTGTAACTTTAGCGCCTCCTTTCGCAAACGGAATACTAAACACACCCGATGCTGACCCTACATCTAAAATACTTAAATTACTAAATGAATCTGTTTGTTTTTCAACCCAGTCCATAATGCGTTTTGTACGTTTTTGACTTTCTTCAGTAAATGAATTTTTATTAAAGTTTTCTGCCCACTTTTCAAATCCAGGCGCATGGGGGTCACCTAAACCTGCACGTTTCATTCTTTTATCTTGAGTATTTTCATCATTTTTCCAAGCTTCTTCCCAGAATTGATTGCTAAAAATTTCTTTTTGCATGAGGAAACTCCTTTGTCAGATTATATATGTCTATCTTACCCTCCCATTTATTGTGCATAAACTCATTTGCCTATTATTGAAAAAAGCTTTTAATCACTCTAGAGTAGGATAACTTCTCTCTCTTAAAAGTGATTAAAAGCTTAGTTTTTATTCCACGATATCTAATAAAATTTTAAAATTATAGTTCTTCGCCATTTGATTCAATAACTTTACGATACCAATCAAATGAATCTTTCTTCGTACGTTCTAATGAGCCATTACCTTCATTATCACGATCAACATGAATTAAACCATAGCGTTTTTTCATTTCACCAGTTGTGAATGACACAATATCAATAATACCCCATGGTGTATAGCCCATTAATTCAACGCCATCTTTATCTACGGCATCAATGGCTGCTTCAATATGTTCACGTAAATACTCGATACGGTAATCATCATGAATGTTGCCATTTTCATCAAACTCATCTACTGCTCCAAATCCATTTTCAACAATAAATAAAGGAATTTGATAACGATTATATAAAGCATTCAATGTATAACGTAAACCGATTGGGTCAATTGCCCAACCCCAATCACTCTTCTTAATATAAGGATTGTCCACTGAATTTGGTAAACCACCATTAATGATATTATCTTCAACGCTTGCTTCATTATCATGTTTAACGACGGTAGACATATAATAACTGAAACCGATGTAATCCACTTTACCATCACGTAAAATTTCATCATCGCCATCTTGCCATCCGATATTGAAGCCTTCACGTTCAAACATCTTCTTAGCATAACCTGGGTAATAACCACGCGCTTGCACATCTGGGAAGAAGAAACGCATACGGCTAGCTACTTCAGCCTCCATAATATCTTGAGGATTACAGCTATATGGATAGATTGGTACGTGAGAAATCATAGCCCCAATTTCAAATTCTGGATTAATTTCTTTCCCAATTTTAACCGCTTTAGCACTAGCAATTAATTCATTATGTGCTACTTGGTATAACACTTCTTCTCGATTATCATCTTCCGTTAGTGACACACCTGAGTTTGTCCATAAGAAGATAGGATTATTAATATCCATTTGGTTATTAATTTCATTAAATGTCATCCAATATTTTACTTTATCTTTGTAACGTTTAAATACAGTTTCTGCAAATTGGGCAAAAAAGTCTGCCACTTTACGATTTCTAAAACCACCATATTCGCGAGCTAAATGTAACGGCATTTCAAAATGTGAAAGTGTGATGACAGGTTGAATATCATATTTTAATAATTCATCAAATAAATCATCATAGAATTTTAAACCCTCTTCATTAGGTTCAGTTTCATCACCATTTGGGAAAATACGTGTCCAAGCAATTGAAGTTCTTAAACATTTCAAGCCCATTTCACTAAATAGTTTCACATCGTCTTTATAACGATTGTAGAAATCAATCCCTACGTGGTTAGGATAATACTTACCAGGTTCTACGTCTTGCGTAATTTCACGTGCCTTACCATGCGCACCTGCAGTCATTACATCAATAACACTTAAACCTTTACCACCTTGATCATAACCACCTTCAAATTGGTTTGCTGCTAAAGCGCCACCCCATAAAAAATCTTTCGGTAATTTAGACATCATTAAAACCCCTCTATTTTTTTCTTTAAATATATCAAATAACTATGGATTATAATAACAATTACTAAAATAACTCTTATATAAAAAAACTGCTGACAAAATTAATCTTTATCAGCAGTTTAATCATTATGATATTACTTTTCGTCGTAGAAACCTAATTGAAGATCTTTAGAAGTTTGACGACGTGTTTTTCTCATTAATTCAACATCATTAATTAATGATTCGCCATAAGAAGGAATCATTTCTTTAATTTTAGCGTTCCATCCGCCAATTTGCTCTGGGAAGTTCTTTTCAAGCACTTCTAACGCAACTGATACTGATGTAGAAGCCCCTGGTGATTCACCAAGTAAAGCAATTACAGAATGGTCTTCAGAATTAACCACTTCTGTACCGAATTGGATAAATCCTTTACCTTCTTTTTCAGTATCTTTAATAACTTGAACACGTTTACCTGCAGTGTATAATTCCCAATCTTCATCACGAGCTTCAGGGTAGAACGTACGTAAGTGGTTCATACAACCTTCTTTAGTCATGATGATTTGGTCAAATGAATATTTAAGTAATGGTAAGTTTTTAACAGCTGCAGCTAACATAGTCGTAATATTGTAAGGTTTAACAGATTTAAATAAATCTAAGTTTGAACCATTTTTAAGGAATTTAGGACCTACATTTGCGAATGGTCCGAATAATAAAGTTCTTTCACCTTCAATATAACGTGCATCTAAGTGAGGCACTGTCATTGGTGGTGTGCCTGGTGGCTCTTTACCATATACTTTAGTATCATGTTGTTCAATCACTTGTGGGTTAGTACAAGCTAAGAATTGTCCTGTAATTGGGAAACCACCTAAATTTTTACTTTCAGGGATGCCTGTTTTTTGTAATAAAGGAATTGCGGCACCGCCAGCACCGATAAATACATAATCAGTTTCTTCTTCGAATACATTGCCAGTTTTGCGGTCTTTAATTTTAACTGACCATTTACCGTTAGATAAGCGTTCAAAGTCTAATACTTGATGACTATATTTAACTTCAACATTGTCGTCTTCTTCTAAGTGTTTCGCCATTTTACGAGTTGATTCACCGAAGTTAACGTCAGTACCTTCGTCGATTTTACTAGCAGCCATTTTGCCATCATCAACGCGGCCTTTCATCATTAATGGAATCCATTTTCTCATTACTTCGATGTCTTCAGTATATTCGATGTTATCGAACATAGGCGCTTCTTTCATCGCTTCGTAACGTTTTTTCAAGAATTTTTTATTATTAACACCTCTAACAAAACTAATGTGAGGTAGAGGATTAATGAATTCTCTTGGGTTCTCAATATGTCCTGCTTTTACTAAGTGACCCCAGAATTGTTTAGAAATCTCGAATTCTTCGTTGATTTCTTTCGCTTTTTCGATATCAATTGATCCATCTGGTTGTTCTACAGTATAGTTCAATTCACATAATGCAGCGTGACCAGTACCTGCATTATGGCGTTCGTTAGAACTTTCAAGACCTGGGCGATCCATACGTTCATAAAGCTTGATATTCCAATCAGGCTCAAGCTCGTTTAACATTGAACCAAATGTTGTACTTAGAACACCAGCACCAATTAAAATCACACTTTTTGATTCTGACATGGTTGTACACCTCTTCAAAGTTATTTAATTAACAATTTAATAAACATTACTTACTCTCCCTATGTTTAAGTAACATTTAATTGTAAGAATTGTTTGTTAAGCCTTTCACTACTATGTTAAAACAAATATGGTAAATTGTAAATCTAATAAACTTAAATAAAATTATAATCTAATATATTCTTGATTTAATATATTTGCTTTCAATTAATTCTATTAAAAGGAAGGCGCCCAATTGCCTCAATGGCAATTGAACGCCTCTAATCATCTTATCTATTTCCTACTTTATAATTTAGGTTGTAAGAACTTTTCAATATAAAAAGCAGATTCTTCAATGGATTTATATTCTGTATTAATCACGGTCGCATTTAATTTCTTAAATACTTCTTCCGCATATGCAAGTTCTTTCTTAATGCGATCAAGATTGTTATATCGTGATTCACTTGATAATCCTAGTGTTTCTGCACGATTTTTACGAATATTCGCAATGTACTGCGGGCTTGCTGTTAATCCAAACACTTTTAGTCCTTTTTGTTTATAGACATTATCTGGAATGTTAATTTCTGGCACTAATGGGATATTCGCAATTTTGTAGCCCTTATTCGCTAAATACATACTTAATGGTGTTTTAGATGTACGAGACACACCAACAATTAGCGCATCCGCTTCACCTATATCGGTAAAGTGTTTACCATCGTCATATTTAACTGAATACTCAATCGCTTCAATACGTTTGAAATATTCTTCATTCAGTTTACGTAAGGCTCCACTTTCCATTAGCGGTTCATGTTTCGTAACCTTTTCAATAATACTAATTAAATCAGACATGTAGTCGACATAAGGAATCTCATGTTCACGCGCAAATTCATGACCTAATGCATTGAACGATTCACTTACAAGTGTTGTCGCAACAATCGCGTGTTGTTCGCGCGCTAAATTTAAAATATTTAAGAATTCTTCTTCATCTTTAATGTAAGGAAATTTCTTAATTTCGACATTTGTTAAGTCTGGAAATTGCGTTAAAGTCGCATGAATCATACGTTGTGCTGTTTCACCAATAGAATCAGATACTATAAATAACTTTAAAACTTGTTCATTAGATTGCGTTTCGTCCACATTATTACTCGCTTTCCTCCACTTGACTCTGAGCTGTTGCTAAAATTGCACCTGGCACACGGAATGGTGAACATGAAACATAATCGATAGCTAATTGATTGAAACGACGAATTGACTTCGCATCGCCACCTAATTCACCACATACGCCAATTTTAATATTAGAATTTACTTTTTTCGCTTGTTCGACTGCAATTTCGATTAATTTGCCAACACCGTCTTTATCCAATGTTTGGAATGGGTCAAGCTTCAATATATTACTTTCAGTATACACATTTATGAATTTACCTGCATCATCTCTAGAGAAACCATATGTCAATTGTGTTAAATCGTTCGTACCGAAACTGAAGAAGTCACAGTGCTGAGCTAATTCATCTGCCACTAAGCATGCACGTGGTGTTTCGATCATTGTACCGATTAAGTAATCGACTTTATCGCCTTTCTCTTCTTCCAATTTCTCAATTGTTTTCACAAGTTTATCTTTTAATGTTGTAAACTCTTCCACTGTTGATACTAATGGAATCATAATTTCAGGTTTACATGCTATACCCTCTTTTTTAAGTTTTAATACGCTACCCATAATAGCTTCAACTTGCATTTCGTATAATTCTGGATATGTGATAGCAAGACGACAGCCTCGGTGTCCTAGCATTGGGTTCACTTCATGTAAGTCTACAATACGTTTATTCAATGTTTCTTTATCAATATTGAGTTGTTGTGCTACATTTTCAATATCTTCATCCGAATTTGGCAAGAATTCGTGTAACGGTGGATCAAGTAAACGCACAATCGTAGGGCGTTCTCCTGATAATCGGAAGATTGCTTCAAAGTCTTCAATTTGATATTTGCGAATATTATTCAATGCTTCTACGCGTTGTTCATATGAAGATGACAAGATGAAACGACGCATCTCAACAAGACGTTCCGCGCCAAAGAACATATGCTCAGTTCGCACTAAACCAATGCCTTTCGCATTAAAATTATAGCCCGCTTCAATATCTTGAGGTGTTTCAGCATTCATGCGCACATCTAAGCGCGCAACCTCTTCAGACCATCCCATAAAGTTCGCAAATTCTTCACTATGCTCTGCACTTACCGTTTTGATTTCGCCTTGATAAATATCCCCGTTAGCGCCGTCGACAGAAATTGTGTCGCCTTCATGTAACTCGCCACCATCGTAATAAACCGTCTTAGCTACAGTATTGATTTCTAAATTAGAACATCCTGTCACACAACATTTACCCATACCACGTGCTACAACCGCTGCATGAGATGTCATTCCGCCATGTGTAGTTACAATCGCTTCACTTGCTACCATACCTTCGATATCTTCTGGCGATGTTTCTGGGCGCATTAAGATGACTTTCTTGCCTGCGTCAGCTTGTGCTTTCGCATCTTCAGCTGAGAAGACGATTTGTCCTGTTGCTGCACCTGGACTTGCTGGTAAGCCCATTTTCGAAATAGCTGTCGCTTCTTTTAAAGATTTTTCATCAAAATTAGGATGCAATAACTGATCGATAGATTTTGCTTCTACTTTCGTAACCGCTTCTTCTTTAGTAAGTAAGCTTTCTTCTACTAAATCAACCGCAATTTTAATCGCAGCACGTGCTGTACGTTTACCATTACGCGTTTGTAATAAATACAATTTACCATTTTCAATCGTAAATTCGATATCTTGCATATCTTTATAGTGCTTCTCTAATTGTTTCGTCACATCTACGAACTCTTGATGGACATCTGGCATTTGGTCATGCAACGTTGAAATATCTTTCGGCGTACGGATACCCGCAACCACGTCTTCACCTTGCGCATTTAATAAGTACTCACCAAATAATTTATTCTCACCTGTGACTGGATTACGCGTAAAGGCTACCCCTGTACCACTGTTATCACCACTGTTACCAAAGACCATCTCTTGGATGTTTACTGCAGTACCGATATCATGCGGAATATCATTTAAATCACGGTAGATACGTGCACGGTCGTTGTCCCAAGATTTAAATACAGCTTCAATCGCTTCTTCCAATTGTTTTAATGGTTCTTGTGGAAAAGGTTTATACACTTCTTCCACATAAATTTCTTTGAAACGTTCACAAATTTCTTGTAATCCCTCAGCTGTAATCGCAGCATCGTTTTCAAAGTTATGGCGTTGTTTGTATTCTTCAAAGTATGTATCAAAGGCTTGCATTGGCACGTTATAAACAACTTCACCAAACATTTGTAATAAACGTCTGTAACAGTCATATGCGAAACGCGCGTCACCTGTTTTCTCTGCTAATTTCTTCACGTTGTCATCATTTAAACCTAAGTTAAGAATCGTATCCATCATACCAGGCATTGAAATTTTCGCCCCACTACGTACAGATACTAATAATAAATTGCTATCTGAAGAGAATGTTTTACCCGTTCTCTCTGAAAATGCCGCAAGATGATCAACCAATTGCGTTTTAACTTCCGTCGATAGCGATTGACCTTGGCGTAAATACTCAATACACGCTTCCGTCGTAATTGTAAAACCATCAGGCACAGGTAAACCTAAACGTTTCATTTCAGAAAGGTTTGCCCCTTTACCTCCAAGCAAATCTTTCATCGATTTTTGTCCTTCATCAAAAGCATATATATATTTAGTCATATATGTCACCTCAATTAATTATTATGTCATACTAATTATTTTAAAGTATGTCATATAATTAATTTGAATACAAATAAAATCATATTCATTTAGCAAACGTTTACAAAAAAGACACAATTAACGCTATATATTAGCGTACGGTTTTGTATACATACCACTAACATATAGACATTAATTGTGTCATACTATTTCTTAATATTAATTTATACTGAACTATATTTTTCAAAATAAAAACACCCCTATGAGTATTCATAGAGGTATCTTGTTAATTTAGTTTAGTATTTTTTAGGATTTGATAACTGATAAAACAGTAATGTTAATGAACTTAAGTACTTACACACTTAAATAAGTAGTTCTAAGATGAATAACGAATGACGTTGCGCGACTCTTGGCGGAAAAGAAAGAGCCTCAAGACTACAGGCTTGAGCCTTTCCCGCAAGAAAGCGTCGCAACAAAATGAGTAACAATCATCTAAGAACTACTTTTAAAAAAGGGCTCTACTGTTCTATTCACCATGTTCTGCGCGATATTTCTCAACTTCTGCATCACGTAATTCTACACGACGAATCTTACCTGAATTTGTCTTTGGTAAATCTTCCACAAACTCAATAGCACGTGGATATTTATACGGAGCTACTTCTTGTTTCGCAAACGTTTGTAATTCTTTCACTAACGCATCATCGCCAGTATAACCATCTTGTAAAATAATAAATGCTTTTACAATATTACCGCGAATAGCATGAGGACTGGCTACAACCGCACATTCTTTTACAGCTGGATGATTCGTTAACGCGTCTTCTACTTCAAATGGTCCAATTGTATAACCTGAACTAATGATGATATCGTCACGACGACCTTCGAACCAGAAATAACCATCTTCATCAATATGCGCTAAATCACCTGTGATGTAATAGTCGCCAGCTTGTGCTGCTTTGGTACGTTCTTCATCTTTATAATATCCTTTGAAAAGTCCTGGGAAATCTAATGGCAATGCAATATTACCTTTCACATTAGTATCCACTTTATTACCATCGTCATCTACAACAGTCACGTGACTTCCTGGAATTTCTTTACCCATTGAACCTGGACGTGGCTCCGTATCTTTTAAGAAACCGATAAGTAAAGTACTCTCAGTTTGACCGTAACCATCACTTACCGTTAAGTTAAAGTTTTTACGGAATTGTTCTACAACTTCACGGTTTAACGGTTCCCCAGCTGATACAGCACTATGCAGATGCTCTAAATTATAATCTTGTAAATTACTTAATTTCGCCATCATACGATATTCTGTTGGTGTACAGCAAAGCACATTAATTTTAAAATCTTGTAATAATTCTAAGTAACGTGATGGGTTGAATTTACCATTATAGACGAAAGCAGTAGCGCCTGAACCCATAATAGATAAGAATGGACTCCATACCCATTTTTGCCAACCTGGTGCAGCCGTTGCCCACACTAAGTCATCTTCTTTGATGCATAACCAATGTTCTGGTGCCATTTTCATATGTGCGTAACCCCAGCCATGAGAATGTGTTACAGCCTTAGGATTGCCTGTTGTACCAGAAGTATAAGATAAAATAGCAATATCGTCTCTAGTCGTGTCAGCCATTTCTAGTGACGTACTTTGTCCTTCTTTTTCATCTTCAATACTAATCCAATCCGCTTCGTGACCATCTACAATAAATTTAGTTAAGCTATCATATTCTTTAATGTTTTTAAATTCTTTAACGAAATCTGCTTTAGCAATAACAGCATTAATTTCCCCATGCGTAATACGATATTGTAAATCTTTCGTTCTTAACATTTCAGAACTTGGAATAATCGCAATACCTAATTTTAATGCTGCAATATAAAGTTCATACGTAATAATTGAGCGTGGCATCATAATTAATACTTTATCGCCTTTTTTTAATCCATGTTTTAAAAATACGTGCCCTACTTTATTCGCATTATTGATTAATTCAGAATATGTAACGGTGATAGGTTCATCGATTCCATTTTTATAAATCAGTGCTTTTTTAGTTGCATCTGAAGCGTGTTTCTCAATTTCCGAAACAATGTTATACGTTTCCGGTGCAAGTAAGTTTGAATTCTTCATTTTAAACTTCCTTTCCCTTCTCATTCGTTCTACCTTTTCAAATTCTTTAACGCATTAAAATATACCACTTATGGTAATGATTTTAAATAGTACCGCCTTTATAAATTAAAAAGATTAAGTCCCTAACCCTTTAATGACAGGTTTTAAGAAACTTAATCTTATCATGTTAAAATATATCAGTTACATCTATCGTATCTTCCAACCCAGCCAACTCAATACGTACATTATATGATAAATCGCGATTCACTATATCGTAATCTGCACCTTCTTTAGTGCCACGTTTTTTATGCGTTTTACTATAAGCTTCAGAGTTCTGCCAATCGTAAAAAGCTTGGCGATCTTCCCATAATGTCAAAATAATGTAATGACGATGTGCAACGTTAGGACGTAAAAAGCGTAAAGCTTTAAATCCTGGTTCATCTTGCAAGTATTTAGGACGTTCTAAGAATTTCTTTTCAAATTCTTCTTCCTTACCGTCATTAACGAATAAATGATTTAATACACAAAATGAGTCGTTAGATAATTCATTAATTTCTTCTAAAATAGTATAGTTCTGTGTGTCATTATTTTTTTGAATAGTCATTAATTGATTATCTACTTCTTCAATTACATATGTTTTATAACTGTCTTCTAAAATCATGTCTGTTATTCCTTCATTTCTAAACTAGTATTAAGCTTTTAATATCTTTCTAGCTTCGACCTTGTTGTTCATATAAAGAAATTGAGCGTTTTACAATTTCCAAAAATTCATGATCTGAAGTCGGAAAGTTTATAAAATAATCTAATATATTATCTGAGAGACGTTCTTGCTTTGGAAATGACTGATCTTCATTAATCCAATGTGCAAGTTCACCTAACGGGGTTTGGTCGTCCACAAATCCTTGCATAAAATCATAAAAACTCATTATCTCACCCCAGTATTCCAATATATATTTATACTATCATGAACGATATCCTTAAAACTAGAGGTTCAAGAGAGACAGTTTTACTGAAACTGTAGATTAGCACTCATTTTTATCCTGCACTTACTTATGAATTTAAGTAATCTAATACAACTGCGCCTACCGCTTCTGCTGCCACAAGCATAGATGATTCATCAATTCTAAATTTAGGATGATGGTGAGGGTAAGCTTTACCGTCTTGAGGTGCTGCACCTGAGTAAATAAATGTGCTTGGTAATTCTTTCGCATAAAACGCAAAGTCTTCAGATGGCGGTTGTGCTTCACATTCTTCGACACCTTTAACATCTGCTAAGTCTGCATTTTCAATTGTTTCCGCTACGTATTCAGTAAACTCTGGGTCATTATATAGAGCTGGATAGTCTTTACTGAATTCAAAGTCGCATTTAACACCAAACGTTGCTTCAAGTCCTTCAACCAAACGTTTAAGTTCTTCTTCAATACGATCACGTGTAGCATCTGTAAGTGCACGGACATCGCCTTCAAGTACAATTTTATCTTTAATTACATTGAATTGCCCTTTTCCATCAAAAGAACCAATTGTTACTACGCCAGTTTCAAAAGGATTAAGTCGACGTGAAACCACAGTTTGAGCAGTAGTTACAAAGTTAGCACCGGCTACAATCGCATCGTTCGCTGTATGAGGTGATGAGCCATGGCCACCTTCACCTTGCACCGTTAATTTGAAATATGAACGGCCTGTTTGGACATTCTCTGAGCGATAATACACTTTACCAGGTTCCATATTCGTCATAACGTGTGTGCCTAGTACATGGTCCACGCCTTCTAAAACGCCGTCTTCAATCATGCCTTTCGCACCACCAGGAGGCATTTCTTCTGCAGGTTGGTGAATAACAATAACTTTACCTTTAAATTGGTCTTTCATTTCAATTAAAGTTTCTGCCAAAATAAGCATGTATGCAGTATGAGCATCATGACCGCACGCATGCATCACGCCATCATTTTTAGATGCGAAAGATAAACCTGTATCTTCTTGAATAGGAAGTGCATCAAAGTCAGCACGAATAGCGATTGTTTTACCTGGTTCACCACTATCAATCGTAACTTTCACACCATTCTCGCCAACATTTGTTTCCACCTTACAATCTTTATCTTTGTAAAAATCAGCAATGTATTTAGGTGTTTCTTCTTCTTTAAATGAAAGTTCTGGATGTTCATGTAAATGACGACGAATTTCAATCATGCGTTCTTCTTTATCTTGCAAACGTTTCACTAAATCTTTTGTCATCTCTCGTCCACTCCTTCTTTTTCCCTTTCCTTCATTATATGCCTTTAAAAAATAAAAATGTTGTTGCACGTTTTGGAGTAGAATTCCTATTAAAAAAGACATGTTCTACTCATTCATAGAACATGTCTCGAAAAATTATTTAGTGTTTATAATATGGATCAAATTCCATTGCGCCTGCTTTTTCATCACTTACGCCATTTTTATAATAATCAACATATTGTGGTTCTAATGGTTCTCTACCACGAATAATGTCTGCCGCTTTTTCAGCAAGCATAAGCACTGGCGCATGAATATTACCATTTGTTGTACGAGGCATAGCTGATGCATCAACCACACGTAAGTTTTCCATGCCATGTACTTTCATTGTTAATGGGTCTACTACTGACATTGGATCTGTAGCAGGTCCCATTTTCGCACTACATGAAGGGTGTAACGCTGTTTCGCCATCTTTACGTACCCAATCTAATATCTCTTCATCAGTTTGAACAGATGGTCCTGGTGAAATTTCGCCACCATTATATGGATCCATTGCTTTTTGAGATAAGATATTACGTGCTACTCTAATCGCTTCAACCCATTCTTGTTCATCTTCTTTAGTTGAAAGATAATTAAACACAATACTTGGTTTTTCAAATGGGTCTTTAGATTTAATCTTCAAGCTACCTCTTGAGTTAGAATACATTGGTCCAACGTGCACTTGATATCCATGTGCTACAGGTGCTTTTTGACCATCATATCTTACAGCAATTGGTAAGAAATGGAACATTAAGTTTGGATAATCCACTTGATCATTTGATCTTACAAATGCGCCGCCTTCAAAGTGGTTAGAAGCTGCTGCACCTTTACGTGCAAATATCCATTGTAAACCAATCCAAGGCATACGTTTTAAATCTAAACTAGGTTGTAAAGATACTGGTTGTTTACATTTATGTTGAATATAAACTTCTAAGTGGTCCTCAAAGTTTTCCCCTACACCAGGTAAGTGCATACGTGGTTCGATTCCTTTAGATTTTAAGAATTCAGCGTCACCAATACCTGATAATTGTAATAATTGAGGTGTATTAAATGCACCACCTGATAAGATAACTTCTCCAGCATCAACAGTATGGTATTTACCATTACGTTTGAAAGTTACACCTGTTGCTTTATTACCATCAAAGTGAATTTCAGTAACAAACGCACGTGTTTTAACTGTTAAATTTTTGCGTTTCATCGCTGGATGTAAGTAAGCTCTAGAAGCCGATACACGACGACCATTATGTACTTGACTGTCAAATGGTCCAAAGCCTTCTTGTCTATAACCATTTACGTCTTTTGTTTTGTGATACCCCGCTTCTACACCTGCATCAAAGAATGATTTAAATAATGGGTTAGTCGCAGGTCCTCTTTTTAATTTGATAGGTCCTTGATGACCTCTATATTTATCATATGGTGCAGCACCATATGTTTTTTCTAAACGTTTAAAATATGGCAAGCAATGCGCGAAGTCCCATGTTTCCATACCTTCTGGCTCTGCCCAACCTTCATAATCCATTGGATTACCACGTTGATAAATCATACCGTTGATAGAACTTGAACCACCAAGCACTTTACCACGTGCATGGTCTACTTTACGTCCCATATGTGGTTCTTCTTCAGTTTCATAAATCCAGTCATAAAAACGATTACCTGAAGGGAACATTAATGCTGCTGGCATTTGAATGAATAAGTCCCAAGGATAATCACTACGACCCGCTTCTAATACAAGCACATCTTTATCCTTGTCTTCTGTCAAACGGTTACCTAGCACCGAACCAGCGCTACCTCCTCCGATAATTACGTAATCATAAAATTTATTTTTACTCATAGTCATCTTCGTCCTCCCTTAAAAAATGTTCTTTATATCTATGTTGAATTTAAGTTCGATACGTTACTCTACTTTGTTCAAATAAACGGGACCGCATGACATCACAGCTTCTACGGTCCCTCCATAACTTTATTTAGCTTTACTTGCTGAAGAAATTCACTGGCTCTGGATTTGTATTAGTTAAGATATGTTTAGTAACTAAGTACTCTTCTAAACCTTCTTTACCTAATTCACGGCCAATACCTGATTGTTTGTATCCACCCCATGGTGCTTGTGCAAAGTAAGGATGGAAATCATTGATCCATACTGTACCTAATTTAAGTTTATTAGCTACTCGTTGCGCTTTTCCTAAGTCTTTTGAAAAGACAGCCCCAGCTAAGCCATAAATAGAATCATTTGCTAACTTAATCGCTTCTTCTTCGCTATCGAAGCCTTCAACAGTAACAACCGGGCCAAATACTTCTTCTTGCACAATACGCATTGAAGTATCGCAATTAGTAATTACTGTTGGTTCAAAGAATAAACCATCTTTTAAGTCGTCTCTGTCAGGACGTTTACCGCCAATCGCAATTGTTGCGCCTTCTTCTTTAGCAATGTCCATGTATTTTTCAATTTTACTGCGGTGCTCAGTTGAAATAACTGGACCCATTTCAGTATCATCGTCAAAGCCATTACCTAGTTTAATTTTTCCGACACGTTCAATTAAGGCCTTTTCAAAGTCATCTTTAATATCGTTATGCACTAAAATACGTGACCCCGCTGAACAAACTTGACCGGCATGGAAATAACCACCATTTAATGCTTGGTCTACCGCTAATTCAAAGTCCGCATCATCAAAAATAATATTTGGATTTTTACCACCAAGTTCTAATGCGACATTAGTTACGTTATTAGCAGCATTCTTCATAATGTGTTTACCTGTTTCAATACCGCCTGTGAATGAAACTAGGTCCACTTCTTTATGACCTGAAAGTGTGTCGCCAACTTCTTCACCACTGCTTAGAACTAAGTTGATAACGCCTTTAGGGAAACCTACTTCTTCCATTAACTCGAACACACGAATTGTAGTTAATGGAGTGATTTCACTAGGTTTCATAACTAAAGAACAACCAGTTGCTAATGCTGGCGCAATCTTCCATGATGCTTGTAATAATGGATAATTCCATGGTGTAATTTGAGTTACTACTCCTACTGGCTCTTTTAATACTTTACTTTCAGAATTTGGAATTGGCGTATTAATAATTTCGCCGCCATCTTTATCTGCTAACCCTGCGAAATACGTAAATACATTCGCAATGTCATCCATATCTGCATATGATTCTTCTAATGTTTTACCAGTATCTAATGTTTCTAATTTTGCTAATTCATCACGATTTTCAGTGATTTTATCTGCAATAGCTCTAACTTTTTTACCTCTGACTTCACTTGTTTCTAATGACCATTCGCCATCTTCAAAAGCACGACGCGCTGCTAAGATTGCTTGTTCAGCGTCTTCAGCAGTGCCTTCAGAAACAGTAAAAATAACTTCTTGGTTATACGGATTGATAATATCTCTCGTATTTTTATTTGAACTTTCTACCCATTCACCATCTATATATTGACGATTAGACAATTTACTTACAAGTTCCATCAAACGACCTCCGTTAAGTTTGTTAAATTTTTATTTAACGAATTTTACAAATTTATCCTAGCATATATTTTATACCCTTGCAAACGTTCTTATTATCACCATTTTCTTACTTTTCTTGAAAATGAAGTACCAAAAATGCTAATAATAGTAATGCAATTTTGAAACTTTTTATAAAACACTTTATAATAATTGAGACTTAAAAAATGGACGTAAATATTAATTTATTTTCGTAATATTTAATATGCAATAAGGGAGGTGCAAACATGGCACGTTCTAAAAATTATGATCAAAAAATTGAAGAGGCCAAAGATTTAGTAATTAACTCAATTGGTGAAACCATGGACTTGTACGGTACAAACAGAAGTGTAGGTAACTTATATGGCACTATGGTTTTTGAAGGAAGTATGACACTAGATGAAATGCGTGAACAATTACAAATGAGTAAACCAAGTATGAGTGCAGGCGTTAAAAAACTGCAAGAGTTCGACATCGTAAAACAACAGTTCACTCGTGGTAGTCGAAAACAACATTTTATTGCTGAAAAGAACTTTTTTAATTTCTTTCGTAATTTCTTTACTCAAAAATGGGAACGCGAAGTCGATACTAATTTAGAAGCAGTAAATAAAGCAGAAGCACTTCTTCAAGAAACATTACAAAACGAAAATTTAGATGATGAAGCAAAAGCAGAAGTTGATAAAATTCAAGCGCAACTTAACCATACAAAACAATATTGTAAATGGTTAGAAAATTTAAGTAATGCGATTGAAAGCGGCCAAATCTTTGAACATTATCCAATACCAGAAGATGAAGAAAAATAAGCTAGAGGATGTCAAAATCCTCTAGCTTATTTTATGTTATAAATTATCGTCTTCTGGCTTTTCTTTAACTTGAACAATCCTTAAAGAACGACGTTCGATTTCTTTATGTTTATCAGCACGTGTTTCGAGTTTAATCCTATCTCTATTCAACGTGATAACAAAGGATATCATCATAAAGATAAATATCACAATAAGTGGCACACTTGCTAAAATTGAAGCCGTTTTTAAAACTTCAAGTGCACGCTCCCCACCTACTAACATTAATGAGAATGGTAATAAGCATAAAGCAAATGCCCAGAATAAACGGTTTGCTTTTAATGGTTCACCAATGACTTTCTTTTGAGATGCGGCAGCTAAAATATATGAACCAGAATCAAATGTAGTTGCTAAGAATAAGAATGCTGATATTAAGAATAAAACAATAGTTAATGTAGGGAATGGTAATTGATGCATAACTTCTATAATTGTAGCTTCTGTACTATGCGCATTTAAGAAGCTAATCACATCAAATTGCCCTGAAATTTGTAAATAAACAGCATAGTTACCGAAGATACCAAAGAATAATAGACAACCTAAAGTACCATAGATAATTGTTCCTAAGATAACTTCTTTAAGACGACGACCTTTTGAAATACGAGCGATGAATAAACCGATAAATGGTGCATATACTAACCACCATGACCAATAGAATATTGTCCAATCTTGTGGGAAGTGCGTTTCTTTACGCCCTTTTATGCCACCAAATGGTTCCATCCATGTTGCCATATGGAAAAAGTCCCTCATCATATTACCGAAACTAGTAATTGTAGTTTCCATGATAAAAATTGTTGGTCCTACGATAAATACGAATGCTAATAATAAGAATGATAGCCATACGTTTACGTCACTAAGTTTTTGAATACCTTTTTTCAAACCAGTGTAAGAACTGATGGCAAAGATGACTGTAATCGTTAGTAAGATAATTGATCGCATGACCATATTTTCTCCATCAATACCTGTAAGTCTTTCAATACCAGCTGAAATCATAGGTACACCTAGTGCTAATGATGTTGCCGCCCCGCCAAGTAAGCCAAAGATAAATAAGATATCTACTAACTTACCTACAAATTTATCTGTTTGACCTTTTAATACTGGACGACATGCCTGACTAATTTTATAAACAGGTTGTTTTTTTACGAATACTAAATAACCGATTGGTAATGCTGGCAATACATATATTGCCCAGGCAATAGGTCCCCAATGGAACATGCCGTATTGTGTTGCATATGTAAGTGCTTCATCTGTCATTCCTTTTGCGCCATTCGGTGGAACTTGGTAATAGAACGCCCACTCTATAACGCCCCAATATAAAATGTCTGAACCAATACCGGCACAGAATAGCATTGATGCCCAACTAAAATTATTAAATTCTGGTCTATCTGTTGCTTTCCCAAGTGTTACATTTCCGTATCTTCCAAATGCGATGTATAGTACAAAGAATAATATAGCTAAGCCCATGAATAAGTAAACTGAACCGATTGAATTTGAAATTGCACTGTTAATATCAGTAATTACCTTTTCACTTGCATCAGGAAATACCATCATCGGTATAACAGCGAATAGTAGTACAATCACCGTCCCTATGAAAGTCGGCCAATCCATAATTTTCTCTTTTTTCAATGATGCTCCTCCTCTAATAAATTTTGCTGATTTTATGGGTATTATATATTTTGACGATATCTAATATTAAATAAAAATGCAAATTCCATTCAAATTAATCAGTTTAATTTTTTGAATAAATATATATTTACAATATATTTATAAGCTCCCCAAATTGCCACAACAACAGTGTTAAATTTACACTGAACGTATTTAACAAATTTTACAATGCATTAAAAATGAATATTTATAACTAATATATGCATTTATATTTATTTTCATTTTTTATGAAACAATTTATTTTTCAATCAAAAAAAGACTATCAAGTTCTTACTCTTAAATAAGAACTCAACAGTCTTAAAAGTTTAATATCCTAATATCATTTTAAGCGTAAATCCGACGATGACTGAAACGATAACCGCGAAGAAGCCTGGAATAATAAAGCTCGTTGGTCGTGTTCGCCCCGTTTCATCTAAGCTAACCGCAAAGAGTATCGTTGGTTGCGCCGGAATAACAAAGTTAACATTTAATGTTTGAACCATCGCAACAAAGTACATTGGTGGAATCCCCATGCTCATCACAATTGGTACCATGATTGACGCAGTAGCCGTTTGGGAAATAACAATCATCGCGACCACAGCTACTAAGATGATTACTAACCATGGTACAGATTGTATGGTTTTGCCGATGTCATCTCTAATAATTTTTAAGTTTTCAGGCGCGTTAAAGATAGTTGCCCCTAGCCAACCTGGTCCTAACACGGCGAAGAGTGCACCGATAGCTGATTGCGTGATGTTAGAAGATAGAATATCGCTTGTATTAATTTTCTGTAGCAATAAGTTAACTGCCACACTTAAATACATAAAGAATTGCACAATTTCAGTCATTGTGAGCGCTACTTCTTTACCGTCAACTTTGAAAGTAGGCATTAATTCAGGGAAGATACCAAATGTTAGAATCCCTACGACACATAATAAGAACGCTACGACACCAATTTTTACTTTTTTTGAAAATGAAGGCGCCACTTCAACGTCAGGTGTATGTGCTATTTCACTCTCAGTTACTGCCGTTTTACGTCCTACAAAGGTACAAAAAACACTTAACAGTAACATCGTAATAATAGCAGTTGGGAGCACAATACTTAAGTATTGGCCCATAGAAATACCATGCCCGGCCATAACTGAAATAATGTATGCCGTCGCAGAAGCTGCAGGACTACATAATAATGCTAAATTCGCTGTCAGCACTGAAGCCGTTAATGGACGTTTAGGCTGTATATTCGCTTTAACTGCCGTTTTAGCAATAATCGGTTCTAATGATAAGGCAATATTCGCCGTCCCTACGCCAAATACGAATAGAAAGACAATGATTGGTGCGATAAAGATAATTGATCTAGGAAATCGTTCGATAATTTTTGAAGCAAGATAGACTAGATAGTCTATGCCTCCTGTAGCTTGTAAGGTACCACCAGCGATACCAATTGATAAGATGATTAATACTGCAGTAACGGGCGCTGACCCCGGAGGTAATTGAAATCCAAATATCATGATAAGTTGCGCGACGATGGCGAAGATACCACACCCTAAAGCCCCAGCAGTTCTAAGCCCTAGTAATATGGCCAATATCATGATGACAATTTCTACTACAAATAGTAGCATGATGAAAGCTCCTAACTTTTCTGAAAATTATTGTGATTTTTTTAACATACATATTTTAACACTTTAATATGCCAAACGTATATAACTATACTAATTTTTAAAAATTAACTTTATTATAAATGATAATGATTATCAATTATAT
>NZ_PPRC01000109.1 GCF_002902565.1 Staphylococcus petrasii
CTTAAATTTAGCTTGAAACTATGGTAAAATATATAAAGTTTAAATCTTATAAGCATATATTAATCATTCAATCAGTCATTAACCATATAAGTTTTCGAGTTGAAACTTATTTTAAGAAGTAAAACTTCCAGTAAATAGACTGATTATTTTTAATGTTATTTTGTATTTTAAAAGGAAGTAAAAAATGGAAGCAAATCAACAGTATTTACTTGAAATACATGAAAAAACAAATAATCATATTGAAGAATTAAGAGCTTATGCTGAAGAACATGCTGTGCCTATTATAGATAGACTCTCTCTTGAATTGGTAAAACAATTAATAAGAATACATCAAGCTAAAAATATACTTGAGATAGGAACAGCTATCGGCTATAGTTCAATGCAATTCGCTTCAATTTCAGATGATATAAGTGTGACGACAATTGAACGAGATGAAGATATGATTCAACAAGCTAAATCAAATTTTGAAAAATTTGGTTATAATAAACAAATTAGACTTGTTGAAGGTAATGCCTTAGAACAATATTCCAATGTGGATGACCAAGAATACGATATTATATTTATTGATGCGGCAAAAGCACAATCTAAAAAATTCTTTGAACTATATACACCTTTACTAAAAAAAGGTGGACTTGTCATTACAGATAATGTACTTTACCACGGGTTCGTGGCGGATATAGATGTTGTTCGCTCTAGAAACGTTAAACAAATGGTCAAAAAAGTGCAGAAATTTAATGCATGGTTAATGACACAAGAAAATTATCAAACTAATTTTGTGAATATGGATGATGGGTTAGCCATATCTATTAAAGGAGAATGAAAATGACAGAATTACTAGTTACTCCTAAATCACTAGCTCATATGGAAACATTAATTGATTTAGGTGCTGATGCATTTGTAATTGGGGAAGAAAAGTTTGGATTACGATTAGCAGGAGAATTTAATCGTGATGATATTAAACAAGCTGTTAAATTAGCACATGATAACGAGAAAAAAGTTTATGTTGCTGTAAATGGCATTTTCCATAATTATCATTTAAATGCGCTTGAAGATTATATTAATTTCTTACATGAAGTTAACGTCGATCGAATTATATTTGGTGATCCAGCTGTAGTCATGTTCGTTAAGCAACAAAATAATCCAATTCCACTAAATTGGGACGCTGAAACTATTGTAACGAACTACTTCCAATGTAATTATTGGGGGAAAAGAGGCGCACAAAGAGCAGTACTAGCTCGTGAATTAAATTTAGATGAAATTATAAATATTAAAGAAAATGCTGATGTAGAAATTGAAGTTCAGGTACATGGCATGACTTGTATGTTCCAATCTAAACGTATGTTACTTGGCAATTATTATACATTCCAAGATAGACAGATGAAAATTCAACGTGATAAAGATGATACTGAATTATTGTTATATGATGAAGAACGTGATAATAAGTATCCTGTGTTCGAAGATTATAATGGTACACACATTATGTCACCTAATGATATCTGCTTAATTGAAGAACTTGAGCCTTTCTTTGAAGCTGGCATTGATTCATTTAAAATTGATGGCGTCTTACAAACTGAAGAGTATATTAATACTGTAACGACTCAATATAGAGAAGCTATAGACTTATATAATGAAGATCCTGAAGCATATGAAGATGAAAAATTTATGTTAGTAGATCCTATTGAAGAAATACAACCGGAACATCGTCCATTCGATGAAGGATTTTTATACAAACAAACTGTTTATTAAAAGGGGGGCGCTTATATGAAAACATTAACTGAAATCAATTCAACAAATAAATCTAAAGTTAAAAAACCTGAATTATTAGCGCCTGCTGGTAATTTAGAAAAATTAAAAATTGCTGTACATTATGGCGCAGACGCTGTGTTCCTAGGTGGACAAGAATATGGTTTAAGATCTAACGCAGATAACTTTACTTTGGCAGAAATTAAAGAGGGCGTAGAATTCGCTAATCAATACGGGGCAAAAATCTATGTAACTACAAATATTATTGCTCATGATGAAAATATCGACGGCTTAGAATCTTATTTAATGGAATTAGACGCAACAGGTGCGACTGGTATCATTGTAGCTGATCCACTTATTATTGAAACATGTAAACGCGTAGCGCCAAGATTAGAAATTCATCTATCTACACAACAATCTCTTTCTAACTATAAAGCTGTAGAATATTGGAAAGAAGAAGGGTTAGACCGCGTTGTGTTAGCACGTGAAACTGGTGCTATGGAAATGAAAGAAATGAAAGAGAATGTCGATATTGAAATTGAAGCATTCATTCATGGAGCAATGTGTATCGCTTATTCTGGTAGATGTACATTAAGTAACCATATGACAGCACGAGATTCTAACAGAGGCGGTTGTTGTCAAAGTTGTCGTTGGGATTATGATCTACTTTCTGTTGATGAAGACGGAGAACTAGATTTATATTATCAAGATGGGGATGTAGTACCTTTCGCTATGAGCCCTAAAGATTTAAAATTAATCGAATCAATCCCACAAATGATGGACATTGGTATCGATTCACTTAAAATCGAAGGACGTATGAAATCAATTCACTATATCGCTACGGTAGTTTCAGTTTATAGAAAAGTGATTGATGCGTATGCAGAAGATCCTGAGAATTTTAAAATTAAACCAGAATGGCTAATTGAGTTAGATAAATGTGCTAATAGAGACACAGCACCTGCTTTCTTTGAAGGTACACCAGGTTATGAAGAGCAAATGTTTGGCTTACAACAAAACAAAAAATCACCTTATGATTTCTGTGGGTTAGTATTAGACTATGATTCTGAATCTCAAATAGCAACTATCCAACAACGTAACCATTTTAAACCTGGTCAAGAAATTGAATTCTTCGGTCCTGAAATTGAAAGCTTCAAACAAGTAATTGATGAAATTTATGACGAAGAAGGAAATAGCTTAGATGCTGCACGTCATCCACTTCAAATTGTCCAAATCAAGGTAAATCATCCTATTTATCCTAACAACATGATGAGAAAGGAAATCGGATAATGACGAACACAACTATTATTGGTATTGCAGGCGGATCTGGTTCTGGTAAAACAACAGTTACTAATGAAATTATGAAGAATTTAGAAGGACATAGTGTAGCTCTATTAGCTCAAGATTACTACTATAAAGATCAATCACATTTAACGTTTGAAGAACGTTTAGAAACGAACTATGACCATCCCTTCGCATTTGATAACGATTTATTAATTGAAAATTTAAAAGACTTACGTAATGGTCATGCTGTAGAAGTACCAACGTATGACTATGCTAATCACACAAGAAGTGAGAAAACGATTGCATTTGAGCCTAAAGATGTTATTATCGTAGAAGGTATATTTGCATTAGAAAATAAAACCTTACGTGATATGATGGATGTTAAAATATATGTTGATACTGATGCCGACTTACGAATCTTACGCCGTTTAGTGCGAGATACAGCAGAGCGTGGTCGCTCAATGGAATCAGTAATCAATCAATATTTAAATGTTGTCAGACCTATGCATAATCAATTTATCGAACCTACTAAACGCTATGCAGATATTATTATTCCAGAAGGTGGAAGTAATAAGGTCGCAATTGATATAATGACAACTAAAATCCAAACACTTGTAAGCAAACAATAACTTACGAGTATTCTAATATTGCATTATTTTTTATCAATTCTAAAAGTTAAATCTTAGTATGTGAAAAGGAAGATGACATAATGGAAAATCAAAAACAATATCCTATGACTCAAGAAGGTTATGAAAAATTAGAACAAGAATTAGAAGAATTAAAAACGGTTAAACGTCCAGAAGTAGTTGAAAAAATTAAAGTTGCACGTTCATTTGGTGACTTATCTGAGAACTCAGAGTATGATGCAGCTAAAGATGAACAAGGTTTTATCGAACAAGATATTCAACGTATTGAACATATGTTACGTTATGCTTTAATTATTGAAGATACTGGCGATAACAATGTAGTACAAATTGGTAAAACAGTAACATTCGTAGAATTACCAGGCGACGAAGAAGAAAGTTACCAAATCGTTGGTTCTGCTGAAGCAGATGCATTTAAAGGTAAAATTTCTAACGAATCACCAATGGCTAAAGCTTTAATTGGTAAAAATTTAAATGATGAAGTTCGCGTACCACTTCCAAATGGTGGCGAAATTAACGTAAAAATCGTAGATATCAAGTAATTTATATAATACTTCAAATGTCAAAATTGGCATTTGAAGTTTTTCTATATTACTATCTAAAAATTGTTGTAAAATTATCTTTTTTAAAATATTTTGCCTGCAAAACAAACATTTTACGGTATAAATATGACTAAATATTTTTAGAAATTATAAATTTTTCATGACAAATCGTATTTTATATGCTTAAATAACTATGTAAATACAACTAAATAAATACTATGAATACAATAAAGTAAGCGATTACAATTTTGTCCTTACTTTTTTTATTATTCTTAATTAGAAATACTTATTAAACAACTACGATATACAAATG
>NZ_PPRC01000110.1 GCF_002902565.1 Staphylococcus petrasii
GCTTCAAAATATTTAAAGAATCAATGTTTTCTATTACGCCCCCACCAGTAGAAATAACATCATATTTTGATATACATTCTTTTAAATATTTATATTCTAATTTTCTAAAACCATTTTCCCCGATTTGCTCAAATATTTCAGGAATAGTTTGATTTTCTTCTATTTCAATATATGAATCTAAATCAATAAATGTTAATTGTTCCTCTAGTGAAAGAAACTCACCAATAGTACTTTTTCCTGTTCCCATAAAGCCAATGAATATTATAGGCAATTGTTTATCGTTCAGTTGAATCACCTTTTTTCAATTTTTCAATAATAGCATTATCATAATAATGATTTATATTATGAATTGTCTTCAATTTTATACTAAATTGTGTAGTATAAAAAGTGATTATTGATAAATAAATAATAAATAGAAATAAAGTATAGCTACTAATAAAGGCCTTAGAATTAAATGTAAAATTCTTTTTCATAATTTACTTTTTCATCCCCAATTTTTAAGGTCACTTTTATTATTTTAGAGTTAATAGAGTTAGCTTTGAAATCTATAACGTTATTCAATAAAGTAATATTTCCTCGTCCTTTGTTTTCATAAATTAATTTCGAATTTTTAAATTTTATATAACTTTTCTCTTCTTTTTCGTGCACTAATATTGTGTTTCTATTGATTATTTGAAAGGAAGTGTGGGAGTTGTTTGATAAATGGCTTAAATCAGATTGAAAAAAAGCATATTCAGTTTGATTGTTCTCATATGATTCATGAAGATAAAATTGAGTGAGTTTTAATATTTGAGGAATTAAACTTAATACTAATAGCGTAACTAATAGAGATAAAAGCATTTCAATAAACGTAAAAGCCTTTAAATTAATATTTAACGCACACTTTATTCTTTTCAACATTTTTAAAATTGCAAATCGAATCTTTATTGAGTTTAATATGATAATCACCTAAATCTATACCCTGACTTAATTCTTTAGTATTGTAATGATTGAGGCAGGTTATAATAGCTTGCTTCATTTCTAAATATTTATATTGTTCTTTAAGAGAAATATTTAACTGTGATAACAGAGGAATGAAAATAGTAGAAATAATAACTATGATGAGAAAAGAGAAAATACTATCTGCTAAAATGCTTGCTCTTTTGTTAAAGCGATACATATCTTATTCTCCCTTTGTCAATATGGAAAATGACCTTATATAAACGCTTGTTTATACTTAAAATGAATGATCCAAAGTTATTTACCCTTCCGTCTTTATCAAATGTTATTTTCTTAATTTTAGAAATGGTTTTGATTTTACCATTTTGAATTTTAAAACTATAATGCGGGCCTTTTTCTTCTATTACATTTATGATTGAAGAGTTTTCTGTTAACGCTAACGTAATAGACTGTTTATCGCCTATAGCTTTAGATTTAAAATAATCAAATTGAGTAATAAGTTGGTTTAAGCTTAATTCATTATTAATGATGGTAAACTTATTTCCTTTAGAGATGGACAGACTTATATTCAATAATATAATTAGTATCAGAAGAGTTAATAGACTTTCTATCATAGTAAATCCACTAAATAGTTTAACTTGCAACAGCTTCACCATTATTGATAGTAATCGTTTCTCCAGATTTACAAGATTTCTGTCCTTCTTTGATGTATCCATCTGTAACTAAGTCATCAATACTATTAGGTGCTCTATTATTTTTTAGCGTATAAGCTTCTATTTGACTATTCACCATTTTTACTTGTGCATCACATCCAGTTGATTGTATGTGCGCTGTTTGTTTAGCAATATTAGGAATAATTAAAATTAATAGTACGCTAATAATAAGTAATACAAGTAACATTTCAATAAGTGTAAAAGCTTTTAATTTTCTTAGTTTTTGTACATAATTTTTCATGATATCGCCTCTTCGTTATTTAATATTTTGCATAAGTTGAAACATAGGGAGCATTATGACTAAATATAAACTGATAATGAAAAAACCTAAAAATAAAAATACAACTGGCTGAATGATTTTCGAATGTTTTAAAGCTTTATTTTGAATTCTTTGAATTAATATTTGGCTATATAACTTTAGTTCCACATCTAATTTCCCACTTTTTTCACCTTGTTGGATAAATTTGATTAAATCATCTTGAAAGCAATGTTGCGCTCTTAAACTTTCTGCTAAACTAATTCCATTATTTGAATTTTGTAATAGCAGTTCACCTAAATAATTTAAAAATGAATTATTTTTTTGGCTAATATAAATTGATACGATATTTTGTAGAGTAATCCCATTTTTATAAAATAATGAAAGTTCACTTGCAATTTGATACGTTTTAAATAATTTATAATAACCTTTGAATATTGGTATTTGAGTTAAAAATTTAATTTTTTTAGCAATACTGATATTAGCTTGTATGATGAGTAATGTGATGAAGATAAAAATAGAAAGCATTGAGATAATCATTATAAAAGTTGGTAATGTAGAAATAGTTTTTGTGAGGAATTTTTGAAAGAAGGAAAGATTTACATCCATAGTAGCGTATAGCTGTTCAAATTGAGGGAGTACCGTAAAGTTCAATATAGTAATCATACCAATAAAGATAACTATTAAAACTATCGGATATTGTATAGACTTTAATATTTGTTGTTTAGCGTTTAAGTTTGTTTTTAAATAGTTAATAGATTCTTGAAGAGAATCTTCTATATTACCAAATTTTTGGGCGAAATAAATTTGTGTAATGATTGATTGCGGATAGCCGATTAGATTTAGAACATCATCACAAGCCATTCCATTTTTTATACCTTCGATAATCTTATTACTTAAAGTTTTGTTTTTATATTTGAAGTATAAATTTATAAAATTAAAACATTCAAATAAAGTAAATCCACTTTTTAATAAACTATTTAAATTCTCAAGGAGCATAATTTGTTGAGTTGTGTTCAAATTTTTCTTTCTTTTTTTATAAATATTTATCTGCAGTTTCTTCACATATTGTGCCCTCTTTCGACATAAGTAATAACTTATCTTTTAAATTATTAAAGTTCTTAGGTAACGTATTATTATGTTCAAAAAAGTATTGTATTTGATTATTATTTATCAATTCGCAAACAAGCTGACGTTGGTTAGATAATGTAGTGATTAGTCGTTGATTAGATATTAAATTTATAGCTTGTGAAATTTCTTGAATACTAATGCCCATTTCTAATAATCGCAGTATGGCCCCCTTACAATTGCTTGAGTGCATCGTTGATAATACCAAATGCCCACTCAAACTAGCTTGAATAACACATTTTGCAACTTCTGCATCTCTAATTTCTCCAATCAATATGACATCTGGATCACATCTTAATATAGCTTTAAATGAACTTATATAGTCAATACCAGCTTTTTTATTAATCGAAACTTGAGTAATCCCTTTGAGTAGTTGTTCAACAGGATTTTCAATAGTTATCACGTTTAAATTCAGTTTCTCATACGCATATAAAACCATTTGATACATTAATGTGCTTTTTCCAGACCCAGTGGGCCCTGTGAATAAAATTAAACCTTGCTTTTTATTCATCAAGTGTTTGAAATCTTTAAAGTCTTTATACTCTTTTTTGGATTGAAAATATTGAGGTATGATTCTGATAACACAACTTTCTGTACCTAGAGATAAAGGTAAGGTAGAAATCCTTAAATAATATAAACCTTTCGCTTGATACGTATAGCGACCACTTTGAGCAATTTGTTGAGTTGACACATCTAATCCTGCTTGAAATTTCATATAAACTAATAGTTTCTGATAAATACTTATTTTAAAAGTCTCATATAATTCAAGGTTATCATTTACTCTAAATTTGATATAGACTTCATCTTCAGCAGGGATAAAATGAATGTCACTAGCATTCTTACTAATAGCTTTGTTTACAATTTCTTTAAATAATAACTTCAAAAAATCACCTCCTACATTATTAAACGTAGGAGGTGAAAGAATTACTTTATTTTATTGTCCATCTAAGTATGGATTTAATTGTTCGTCATCAACTGTTGTGTATTGGCCATGACCAGGGAATAATGGTAAATCCCCTTCTAATTCAAATAATTTGTCTTTAATTGAATCTACTAATGTTTCATAATCGCCTTTATATAAATCTGTTCGACCAATTCCATTATTAAATAATGTATCACCTACAACAGCAAAATCATCAAATACATACGTTAAACTTCCTGGAGAATGACCAGGTGTATGAAGTACTTTCATATTAAAGTCACCAATATTAAAGTCACCTTCATCTAATGAATTAGGTTGCGCTTTACTTGTGATTAAAGGCATACCATACTGTTTAAATTTGGCTGCTCCATTTTTTTCTGGATCAGTTAAAAAGTCAAATTCTTCTTTATGCATGTAGAGAGGTACGTCATATTTTTCTAAGACGTCATCAAGTGCGCCAATATGATCGAAGTGTGCATGCGTTAATAAAATAGCTTTCAATGGTTTATTAATTTGATTTAACTTCTTGAAAATCTTATCAGGTTCTCCCGCAGGGTCGATTAATAAAACACTATCTTCATTTTCAATAAAATATGCATTAGTATCTACTAAGCCTAAAGTTAAATTTGAAATTCTCATTTTACTCACCTTGTCCATCTATATGTTTTTGAACTGATTTTAACTTATCATTCATTTTACGAGATTTATCTCTTCTGTCATCAATACGTAGGTTAGTACAAACTCTATCTAGACCTTTGTCAAATGGAAGTTCATGAATAGCTTGAACAACTTCAAATAAATCTTTAAGATCTCCTTCAATTAATGTATTCATAGGTGTTAATTGATAATCGATTTTACCTTCTTTTTTGAATTCTTCTAATTTCATTTGAATTTCAGCAATATATTTGCTTACGCTTGGCCCGTTTGTGCCAACGGGAATAATAACTACATCAACAATAGCCATTATTTTACACCATCCTTTTCTAGTATATAAGTTTTAATTAGTCCAGCAGCACCTGTGATACCTGCATCGTTACCAAGTTTAGCTTGGACTATTTCAGTATCTTTTTGTGCTGGTGTGAAAGTTAAATTATGATATTCAGTTTTAATATTTTCAATTAAAATTAATCCGGCAGTAGACATTCCGCCACCAAGTACGATGTATTTAGGATTACTTGTCGCGCTAATAATACTGCATAAGTATGCAATGTGATTAGCAACTCTTTCAGTAATAAAGATACAGAATTGATCTCCAGCCTTAGCAGCATCGAAAACAGCTTTAGCAGTAACCTTATTTTCCTTAATTAAAGGTAAAATAGAAGATTTAAAAGTTAACTTAGGATAGTAGAAATTAACTAAATTAACTACGCCAGTTGCAGATGCTACAGTTTCAATACAACCTGATTTACCGCAGTTACAATTAAAGCGTTGGTCAAAATCTGTTCTGATATGGCCAATTTCAGCTCCAGAACCGTTATGTCCATGAACAATTTCACCGTTTGAAATAATTCCGCCGCCTAAGCCTGTACCGAGTGTAATAGCGACTACATCATCAGCGCCCTGACCTGCGCCTTTATGCTTTTCACCTAAGGCTGCTACATTTGCATCATTATCTACATAGACTGGACAATCAATAAATTTACTAAAAATTTCTCTAACATTTACGTTGCCTGGCCAATGTAAATTTACGGCGCCATTCACTATACCAGTTTCAAAATCAACTGGTCCTGGTACGCCTATACCAATACCAATCGCATTTTTAACGTCTAAACCACGAGTAGCTAAAATTTCAATAAATGAGTCATAGATGTTCTTTAATAGCTTTTCCCCTGTAGGATCAGATGTATCTGTTTCAATTGACCATTTGTGTAATTGTTCTAAATTTTCATCAAAAATACCGAGTTTACAAGTTGTACCACCAATATCAGCTGCTAATATTACGTTTGTCATTTATGTTCATTCCTTCTTTGGTTAATAATCAAAATACACTTCAAATAATCATCTTTAGATATTAATTCATAATTATAGAGTGATTTTATTTCTTGTAACATCATTTCACACATATCATTAGGATCTTTAAAATAAATAATAAATCCAAATTTTTTTAAAAGCTGTAAGACATCATAGAAATTATTGATTTCCTGTTTCATTTGTCTTTTTCAACTCTTTTTCTAAATTTTTATATTTATTGTCATTTGAATCATTTTTTACTGCTTTTTTAGCATAACTTAAAGCTTTTTCATTATCATTTAGCGCTCTATTAGCGATAGCTAATTCATAATTTAATAAGCCTGAATTAGGATATTTTTTTAAGCCTCTTTCCCAATCAGCCATTCCTTCAGCTCTTGAGCTAGTAGTCGCAGTAATTAAACCTTTTAAATAATAAGTTTCGGCATCATCATAGCCTTTGTTAATAGTATGATCAACTAAATGACTTGCTTCTTTATAATCATATTTTAACATTGCATCTTGAATTAATTTATCATAGATATTTTGCTCTTTAATTGCGAAAATTCTTACCTGTAAGGCTACAAAAATAACTAGGAGTAAAATTAAAAATATCCAAAATAAATTACGGTTTACAGTAAAATAATAACCAACAAGTGTGATTAATATTCCACCTACAAATCCTCCTAAGTGCGCCATTATATTTACGTTTGACATGAATAAAGATAATACGACCATTATTAATAATGCAATTAACATTTGCCCAATTACTTTTTTGTCAAAAGTTTTACTGATAATCATCATAGCAAAAATAGCGCCTATGAGACCAAAGATGGCACCACTAGCCCCTACCGATATTGTATGAACATTAAAGGATAGTGAAATAAAGTTACCAAGTAAACCTGAAATCATGTAAATACCTAACATCTTTAATGGACCTACAATAGATTCTACAATCTTACCAAAAATAAATAATGACAACATATTCATTAAAATATGTTCAAAATTAAAATGTAAGAACATTGAAGTGATAAGACGGTACCATTCACCATGAACAACATTAAAATGAACTAGCCCACCGACATCTAACAATTTAACGTCAGAGAAATGATTTAAATATAAAATCATTATGAGCCAAATAATCACATTAATGGCGATTAGAAGATAGGTCATAGGCGTGAATGTCATCATGTATTTATCAATTGGATTTTGTCTCAATACGCGTTTTTTATATTGAACCGCCGATGTTTTATTATTTCGAGAAATAAGCTTAGCCAACATTAAATTTGGCATCAATTTTTCTAAATCTCTCATTTCATTAATTAAATGAAAATCCATCTTAAAAGGATGCGTTTCTTTAAACTCACTCATATTTAAATCTTTATCAGCAAAATAAATGAACTCAAATAATTTAGGTTCGAAACTTAATTTCTCATTAATGATACTACTATTATCATTAATTTTAGATTTATCAAATCGAATTTCTTGTGTTGAGGTAACGTCTTTACGGAAAATAGCTATTTTTCTTTTATGTTTATTAGCAAGCCATACCTCATTTTCATTTTTTTCAATATTTATTAGATGATAGTCAAAATAACGAATCCAATAATAT
>NZ_PPRC01000111.1 GCF_002902565.1 Staphylococcus petrasii
ACTTGTGACTTTGCCTGTGTATTGCCATTTATCTCCAATGATGCCTGGCGGCGGTAATGTTCCTTCTTCTGTATCTTTGAGTTCATTTCCTTCAGGGTCTACATATTTTGTTACTTCTAATACCGGTATTTCTACTTGTGGTGGATTATTCGGTATTTCTGTTTGGATGCGTTCATACACATACGTTGTAATGCCATCTTCACTTGTGACTTTGCCTGTGTATTGCCATTTATCTCCAATGATGCCTGGCGGCGGTAATGTTCCTTCTTCTGTATCTTTGAGTTCATTTCCTTCAGG
>NZ_PPRC01000112.1 GCF_002902565.1 Staphylococcus petrasii
AAATGAACATTGAAAACTGAATGACAATATGTCAACGTTAATTCCAATAAATGTAACTTTAAGTTACAAACACTATTTAGTTTTATGAGCTAATCAAACATCATAAATTTTTATGGAGAGTTTGATCCTGGCTCAGGATGAACGCTGGCGGCGTGCCTAATACATGCAAGTCGAGCGAACAGACGAGGAGCTTGCTCCTCT
>NZ_PPRC01000113.1 GCF_002902565.1 Staphylococcus petrasii
TTATATGACTGCTCCAATTCAATTAGTGATAATTCTTCTTTGTTTAATTCTTCAATATATTGTGGAGATTTAAAATCATTATTATTCTTTAGATACAAATATAAATATAAACTAGGTAAAAGCTCTGTTCTATAAATAATTGCAATAGATCTCTTGAAATTTAGTATCCATTGTCTAAAATATAGGGCTTCTTTTTTTCCATTTAAATTATATTGTTGATACCCATACAATTGTAATTCATTTAACATAGTTTCTAAGAAAAAGAAATTAGCAGAACTATTGAAATAAAGTGCCATTTGAGAACATTTTTCTAAAACATCTTCTTCTTGCTCATCCATCCAAACTACAAAAACAGATGCTTTATTCAAGAAGTTTATATAATTATCGCTATAACCATCTTGCCTAAAATGTTTACTTTTTCCTTCAAATGAAAAAATAGGCGCATTTACTAACCACTCTTGAATCTTCACGTCCTCATAGAAAGGATCATCAGTAAATTCATTTTCATTAGCTAAATAATAAACTTCAAAACCCATATTTTTAGATACTTTATATTCAAAAATATCCTTACTATTAATTTTTATAATTCTATTAATTTGTCTAGAAACATCTCTAATATTTTTACAATGTCTATTACCATACAATTGATACTGTCTTTGTCTATTATTTTTTTCTTGATTAATTAGAGGATATATCTTATCTTTTACACATGAGAAAGTACTATACAAGTCGCTTCCAAAGTTTATACTCTCTAAGTCTTCAATGATTTCTATAACAAATGTACCATTGTTAAATATAGTTAAGGTTAAAAAAAATAAATTCAAAGTGTTCTCATGAGTAATTTCAATATGTGGAGTGAATATATATTTTTTATATTTGTATCCATGTATATTATTTTGATCAAACAATCCATCATTAATATTTGCATTAGTAGCAAATTTTTCTAAAAATTTTTCTAGTTTTTCGTGATATTCTTTTGTATGTCTTTTATATCTTCCAGGTAAAATCCAATAATCATAATTTACCGGGGGGTTGTCAGGAGATAAAATGCGTATAACTCCTTTTACATTCAATAGAATTTCCTCAATTTTTTCAAACCAAGGGTTCATGTTATTATCTTTTATATTTATAGCAGTAGCATATTGATATGTTACTTTATAGCCTTGTAATTTATTAATATCTTCTAGAATCTTTTCAATTTTATTGTCCATTATTTTAAATATCCTCATACAGCCTAGAATATAAAACGCTAATTTCTTCTTTCAACATTTTTTTCTCTTTTTCTAAAGAATTTACTTTTCTTTTTAAAGAGGAGATTAACGCATCTTTACCGTCATTTTTATTTTTATGAACAAATATTTCTCTGTTTTGTTCACGTAACTTCTCTATTTTCTTTCGAATTTTATTATTTTTATATAATGTAGCTTTCGAAACTTTTGAATGTTTAGAAACGATGTTAAAGTTAATTTCTTTATTTTTTTGAACTAAATCATTTATTGCTTTATCAACTTTTTTCTCGGTTTTAACTTTTCGTTCTGCATGCAACTGTTTTAATTGTTCTTGTCTATTAAATTTTTCCATCTTAACCTCTATACTTTTATTCTATTACTTCTCCCGAATATAATGTTTCCATCTTTTATATTACCTAGTATTTCTTCATATTTATTTAATATATTTATATGCTTTTCAACCATATCTTGTCTATTATTATTTTTAGCTAATTCTATAGATTTGACCGTTGATTTGATATGTAATTCATATTTTTCAACATCTAAATCAGAAAATCCAATAGCTAAATCCTTACATGGTTTCCCAGAATTACAAGTCAGGCATGGCGGAGCTTCCATGTATGGACAATCACCACTCAATCTAGCATGACAAGTGCCATAAGGATTGTCCATTGCGTTTAATTTATGTTCTTGCCATAAAGAATTCAATGCTTTTTCAGATAGTTCACTACTATGCTGTATATTTTTAATTTTACCGTCAACATCAAAACTAAAAGCTCCTTGATCAATAACTGATTCAAAAGCCTTTCTCTTTGTATCATCAAGTAACTTAGCATATCTTAGAGTCATTTCTGGTGAGGAGTGTGCTAATAATTCTTGTATCGTTAATATATCTGCTCCACCATTTAACAATTTTACTGCATAGGTATGTCTAAATTGATGAGTTTTGAAATGGAAGATTTCTCCTTGTTCATCAATAATATTTTTAGTCTTTGATAAATGATTTAAGTGTGCTCTGACCATATGTTGTGTAAAGGGCATTCCCTTTCTTTTTCCTTTATAAATAGCAAAAATATAATTATTAGGATTATTATCTTTTGTACTTTTACTTTTAGAATCGGCTATTAAAACTGCTATTATATCAGCTAATTTATTATCAATTGGTATTCTATGTCCTTTAACAAAAGTTTTAGCAATATCTGTGATTATTGAATACTTTCCATTAACTTTTGCAAGGCAATTATTTTGTAATGTCAATACATCAGAAATTCTTAATCCTGTTTTAAAAGCTATCCAAACTACAGGTATTAAATCTTTATGCAAATCATTTATATGCTCAAAAAGCTGTTCCAATACAAAATCTGGGATATAATCAATTTGGCTACTATTTTTCTTTTCGTGTTTAGGTAAGTCTTGAGGATAAATTAAAAATCGTATATCTTGGTACGGTGCTATAGCATAGTTTTGAGTTATAATATCGTTTAAGAACCTTCTAATTGTTTTTAATTCTTCTCTCACAAAATTCTTAGTACTTTGCAAATGTTTATTAGCTGCATATTCAAACAAAAATTCTATATATGCTTCGATATGACATCTATCTAGTTCATTTAAACTATTCCTTGTTTCTTTATTTTTAGATATATTTTGAAAAAACCTAGTTAAAACTCTTATATAAAACCTTGCTGTAGCAAATGCTATATCACCAGTTATCAAACGATTTTTTAAATATTTTTTTGCTAATTCTCGCATTTTAATTGACTCAATTTTTTCAAAGTTTAAATAATTGCCAGTTAGTGTTTTATTATAACTCAATCCATATTTTTCTAAATTTCTAATATCCCATTTATCTTTTTCCCATTCTTCTCGCTTATCAATGAACTTAATTAGATTAATGTACATATTCTTTAAAAAAGAAGCCAGTCCGCTTTTGTATTCATAATCACCAAAAACTATTGTTGATGATCTTCTTTTTATTGGTATATTATTTTCAGTCAGCCAATTAAACCAGTGCTTTTCTAATGTATTTATATCACAATCAAGTAAAGAATTTAAATTTGGATAAACTTCATTAAAGAACTTAGCAATCTTATTAAGCTTTACTGCTCCAGTATTAAATAAATTAGATAAGGACCAATCCTCTTTAACTATCAGTTTCAAAAAAAGGTATTTAAATTCTAAATTCAAATTTTTACTTTTAATCCTAAAGAAAACATTTTTTCTTTTGTCTCTATAGTTCTTGATACTATCTTGAAATTGCTTGAATTTGTTAAAAGCTGTAATGTGCCACTCATCATTTTTAAAAAAGTAATCATCATATATTTCAGTTATTAAAACCTCTCCTTTTATATTGATGGTTCTACTTTGTAATGTACATAATTCATTAATCATAGTACTGTTTGTAGGTAAATTAATTGGTATTGACATAGTCATTCCCCTTTATTAAAAACTTGAAATTGATGCTTTACTTTATTCCAATCTTCACGTATATCTTCTTCAGTGGGATGAACATATAAATTAATAGTCGTTTGTATATTACTATGACCAAGTCTTTCTTGAACTTGTTTTATATCCTTAGTTTCATTATAAAAAACAGTTGCATGTGTATGGCGAAATAAATGAGGATGAACATTTATAGATGTTTTATGTTTTAGCCTTTTAAATAATGAATATATATCACTATAATTCATAGCTTCTCCTACATTTCTCCCCTTTATTTTTACAAAAAGATAATCAGAACATATTGAAAGTTCGTCAATTATTTCGTAGACATAATCATCGTATAAATCAATTAACGATTGGGAAATAAATATTTTTCTTTCCCCAGTTTTCAAATAAGTACCATTATCATTAAATCTATTTTTCAAAACTATTTGATGGCCTTTTCTAAAGTCAAATTTAATATCATCAATACGTAATGATAATACCTCACCTATACGTAATCCGGTTTCATATAGTAATTGTATTAAGAATTTATCTCTAATATTATTAGCTTCCTCTAATAATTTCTTAACCTCCGCATTAGTTAACACTTCTATTTTTTTCTTTGGTTCTTTAACTTTCAAAATATTTTTCAACGTTCTATAGTCCTTATTTATGTGATGCATGAAACTTTTATATTTTTTAGAGTATTTACTTTCCATATGCATAAAATCATAGAAATTAACATCTAATTTTTTACTCCTATAGAGATAATCATAAAAATTAGATACTACAGTCATAGTCAGATTAATTGTCTTAGGACTAATGCTTTTTTCTTTTCGGTGATAAGAGAGGACATTCTCATATTCAAAAGGTGTTTTCATCCATCTTATAAAATCAACAAAGTTATCAAAACTAACTTCTTTATAGCATATCTTTTTACTTTCTAAGTAAACAAAAAAATTTTTTAGTGCATAGGCATAGGTTTTCTTGGTATTTAAACTTTTCTTAACACTATCCAGATACTTCAAATATCTTACTGCATCTACTATAGGTTCATTATTACCATCTAAAATCATAAAATTGGTACCATTCTTAGATTTTACTTCTACTATTTTCATAATAATCTCATTTCTAATTTTAATAGTATAAGTATACACTATTCAAATTCTTTTTACATCATACATATTAAACTTATTACACGTAATAAAAAAAGACTATTTAATAT
>NZ_PPRC01000114.1 GCF_002902565.1 Staphylococcus petrasii
TGCGAAGCAAAATCATTACTTACTATCTAGTTTTGAATGTATAATCATTCACTTGTCTGGTGACAATGGCAAGGAGGTCACACCTGTTCCCATGCCAAACACAGAAGTTAAGCTCCTTAGCGCCGATGGTAGTTGGATTTACGTTCCGCTAGAGTAGGACGTTGCCAGGCTTATAAGAACGGAGAATTAGCTCAGTTGGGAGAGCATCTGCCTTACAAGCAGAGGGTCGGCGGTTCGAACCCGTCATTCTCCACCATTCAAACTAAATAGCCGGCCTAGCTCAATTGGTAGAGCAACTGACTTGTAATCAGTAGGTTGGGGGTTCAAGTCCTCTGGCCGGCACCATCTAAGAGCCATTAGCTCAGTTGGTAGAGCATCTGACTTTTAATCAGAGGGTCAGAGGTTCGAATCCTCTATGGCTCACATGTATACGCGGGTGTGGCGGAATTGGCAGACGCACTAGACTTAGGATCTAGCGCCTTACGGCGTGGGGGTTCGACTCCCTTCACCCGCATATGCGGAAGTAGTTCAGTGGTAGAACACCACCTTGCCAAGGTGGGGGTCGCGGGTTCGAATCCCGTCTTCCGCTCCATTAATTTTATAGTGCCGGGGTGGCGGAACTGGCAGACGCACAGGACTTAAAATCCTGCGGTGAGAGATCACCGTACCGGTTCGATTCCGGTCCTCGGCACCATTATTATTTTGCGCCCGTAGCTCAATTGGATAGAGCGTTTGACTACGGATCAAAAGGTTATGGGTTCGACTCCTATCGGGCGCGTTCTCTTACGGGAAGTAGCTCAGCTTGGTAGAGCACTTGGTTTGGGACCAAGGGGTCGCAGGTTCGAATCCTGTCTTCCCGATAGGAACTATTTATAAAATATGGGGGCTTAGCTCAGCTGGGAGAGCGCCTGCTTTGCACGCAGGAGGTCAGCGGTTCGATCCCGCTAGTCTCCACCATATTTCAAATTTACAAACTAGATAACGGCGGTGTAGCTCAGCTGGCTAGAGCGTACGGTTCATACCCGTGAGGTCGGGGGTTCGATCCCCTCCACCG
>NZ_PPRC01000115.1 GCF_002902565.1 Staphylococcus petrasii
AGAGGAGCAAGCTCCTCGTCTGTTCGCTCGACTTGCATGTATTAGGCACGCCGCCAGCGTTCATCCTGAGCCAGGATCAAACTCTCCATAAAAATTATGATGTTTGATTAGCTCATAAAACTAAATAGTGTTTGTAACTTATCGTTACATTTATTGGAATTAACGTTGACATATTGTCATTCAGTTTTCAATGTTCATTTCTTTAACACAAGAATTAATTATACTCGCTATTGAATTAAAAGTCAACAACTTTTTTAAAATTCTTGTAATATTTGCCACAAAAAAGACCGAATGGTCAAATGTGGTTGCCTGGCAACGTCCTACTCTAGCGGAACGTAAATCCAACTACCATCGGCGCTAAGGAGCTTAACTTCTGTGTTCGGCATGGGAACAGGTGTGAC
>NZ_PPRC01000116.1 GCF_002902565.1 Staphylococcus petrasii
TCAATACACTTGTATGTTTAGATATTATTAACTAAACACTGTTCATGTTGGCTTACTTTATGAAATTAACCTCATAATATAAAGTGCCAATTATAAAAATTTTTAACATCTAAATTTGTAATTATTGAAATTTAAAGGGGTTTTGACCTTGAATAATATAGATAAAACATGGGTTCCTTTTTATAAAACATTAGCTTCTGAATTATTAAAATATCGTCATCGCCGTGGGGAGCTAATAAGAATGATAGAGATGATCTATGAAAGAGCGGGAATCAAACTCCCCACGCTTGAGAAAAATAATGAATTAATTGATATTGATCCTTTCACGATTTTTGCGTTATTTAATAAAGCATCTATGCGAGACGTGAATAAGATTAAGATTTTAAATGAATTAGCGCGCTATTTTGATATTAAAACTCAGGTACCAACAAGTTTTTACAGTATTCCTACAGTTAATAATATGAGCGCGACGTTTTATGCTTTTGATGGAAAGCGTAATGCTGATGATATCGATAATTTATGGGCATTATTTGAGGGTGCTCTGAAATATGCGCAAGAACAGACCGAAGATAATAGAATAAATTTTATTGAAAAGTTTAATCTAGTTATTGTTCAACCAGAAATCGGAAATAGCAAGCTAACGAGTGGGTTGTATTGGATTGCGCCAGAAACGTTTGCGAATTATGACTCTCTTACCAAAAGCTATATCTTTGAAAATGATAAAATACCAGCTAAATTTGTTAATAAAAATCTTGAACCTAAAGGTAAATTGAGTGGCGAGAACTATTTAGCCATTATAGATATGTTAAAAGCATTTTTATCTAGTGGCGAAACATCGGTAGATAATTTTATCGATTTCAGTCATGAAGTTTGGGTGTATTCAAAAGAAATGAATAAAGCTAAAAATCCACAAAAAGTTATTGAAAATCCTCCAATTGAATATCCGCCATACACAAAGGACGACTTACTGAACGACGTATTTATGACTGAAAGCAATTATGACCGCCTCGTACGTCTGGTTAAAAGAAAGAAGAATGTCATCTTACAGGGGCCACCGGGTGTAGGTAAAACTTATGTAGCGAAGCGTTTAGCGTATTCAATGATGGGCGTTAAGGATGCGTCGCGTGTTAAATTAATCCAATTTCATCAAAGTTATGCTTATGAAGATTTTGTTATGGGTTACAGACCGACAAATTCAGGTTTCGAGCTTTCTACAGGGGCTTTTTATGATTTCTGTAAAGTTGCTAAACAAGATTTAGATAATGATTATTTCTTTATTATTGATGAAATTAATCGTGGTAATTTAAGTAAGATCTTTGGCGAACTCTTTATGTTAATCGAGAATGACAAGAGAGGTTTAGAAGTGGAGTTGCTATATACAGATGAAGCATTTTCTGTGCCTGAGAATCTCTATATCATAGGTATGATGAACACGGCCGACCGCAGTTTAGCAATTCTTGATTATGCCTTGCGTCGAAGATTTGCATTTTATGATATGAAACCTGCCTTTGAAAATGAGAAATTTAAAGACTATCAAAAAAGCTTAAATAGCCCAGAATTTGATGCATTAATTCAATGTATTGAAGCGTTGAATAATGACATTATCCAAGATGATATGTTAGGCGAAAGTTTCGTTATCGGCCACAGTTATTTTAGTAATTTTGAAAATGTCACTACTACGGATTTATCTGATATTATCGAATTTGAAATCTTACCATTACTCAACGAATATTGGTTTGATGAACCTTCGAAAGTCGACATGTGGGCTGAGAAATTAAGGAATGCGATTGAGTTATGATCAAGATTCAAAATATCTATTATATGTTGTCGTATGCGTTCACCATTTTAAATAAAAAGGGTTATCAAAACTTAGCGACTGAAGAATTTGAGAATATCGCTGATTTATATGCAGCAATTCTAATTAAGGGCGTTTCAACTCAATTGAAAAATGGCTTACATCATGAATATGTAGAATACAACGATAGTTTAAAAGTGATAAGAGGGAAAATAAATGTCACTCAATCTATACAAAATCTCGATATGATGAACAAAAGAATGAATTGTACATATGAAGAGTTCTCTATTAATACGTACATGAATCAAATATTAAAAACGACTATGATTACGTTGCTAAATGTGGAAATTTCAAAAGAAAGAAAGAAAAATCTTAAAAGATTACTGTTATATTTTGATAAAGTCGAGACAATCGATTATCGCAATATTCAATGGAATTTCAATTTTACGCGCAATAATCAGACATATAAAATGTTGTTATCTATATGCAAGTTGATTCATGACGGCGTGCTTCAGTCTGAAAAGAGTGGCTATAAACAGTTAATGACATTTGAAGATGAACAACAAATGTCGCGTTTATATGAGAAGTTTATACTTGAATACTATAAGAAAGAATATCCACAGTTAACGGTAACTGCTTCACATATCCCTTGGTCCATTGAGGAAGCTTCTAGCCTTGAAATGTTACCAATCATGAAAAGTGACATCATGATAACTTATAAAAAGCGATGTTTAATTATTGATGCCAAATATTATAAAAACACGTTAAATAACTATTTCGAAACTAAGAAAATTCATTCTGCCAATTTATATCAAATATTTACTTATGTAAAAAATCAATCTGTGAATTTAAAAGATAAAGATATTACAGTTTCTGGTATGTTACTTTACGCTAAAACTGGTGAAAACGTCATTCCAGACGATACTTTTCAAATGAGTGGAAACCAAGTAAGCGTTAAGACACTGGATTTAAACCAGGATTTCAAAGTAATAACAGAGCAACTGAATCAAATTGTAGAGAAAAATTTTAATTTAACATCATATTAGTGAAGTGAATATAGAAAAGTTCGCTTAACAAGACAAAAGCGTAGATAATCACTAATAAATATCTAGAATGTTACACATGAAACGTGGTAAATGATTTGTTATCTCATCAAATCTATTAGATTAAAATAAAAAATAAATAAGTATCTCGAAAGAAAAACTTCCTTCAAAGTAACTAAGAAAAACGTGTGCGCTTTGAAGGAAGTTTTATTTAAGTTATTGAACGATGGATTTAATAAAAAGGAATAAACCTAAAGTTGAGATATAAAAATTTTTAAAACTTTTGTAATCATTAATTATCTATATACTGTAAAGACTATAAAAAATGCTTTTTAAAATTTTTATAGTAATTTCTATATAAATAAATTAAAATATTTTTATTAGTATTAAATAAA
>NZ_PPRC01000117.1 GCF_002902565.1 Staphylococcus petrasii
TAGTATATATACTAATAAAGTATTCAAAAGAGCGGTGCTTAAAAAGTAATTATCGCATAAATATATAAAGCTTAAATTAATTAAATGTAAAATTTAATTAAAAAAAGTATTGACACTACTAAGACTTAAATGATATACTAATAAAGTACTTGATTCTAAGAAAACAAATAATATTAGCGCGGGATGGAGCAGTTCGGTAGCTCGTCGGGCTCATAACCCGAAGGTCGGTGGTTCAAATCCGCCTCCCGCAATACATAATTTAGTAGGTCTCGTAGTGTAGCGGTTAACACGCCTGCCTGTCACGCAGGAGATCGCGGGTTCGATTCCCGTCGAGACCGCCATTACTTACTTATTATGGTTCAGTAGCTCAGTTGGTAGAGCAATGGATTGAAGCTCCATGTGTCGGCAGTTCGACTCTGTCCTGAACCATTTACACTTTGGCGGTTGTGGCGAAGTGGTTAACGCATCGGATTGTGGTTCCGATACTCGAGGGTTCGATTCCCTTCAACCGCCCCATAATCGTTTACTACGCGGGTGTAGTTTAATGGCAAAACCTCAGCCTTCCAAGCTGATGTTGTGGGTTCGATTCCCATCACCCGCTCCATTATTAACATTATTCCACAGTAGCTCAGTGGTAGAGCTATCGGCTGTTAACCGATCGGTCGTAGGTTCGAATCCTACCTGTGGAGCCATGGCTCCTTGGTCAAGCGGTTAAGACACCGCCCTTTCACGGCGGTAACACGGGTTCGAGTCCCGTAGGAGTCATCCAAACAGAAGTGAAATATCGCTTCTGTTTTTTTATTTACACAATTTTATAATGGGGAGAGTTGTCCGAGTCTGGCCGAAGGAGCACGCCTGGAAAGTGTGTAAACGCCACAAGCGTTTCAAGGGTTCGAATCCCTTACTCTCCATATTAAAGCTCAGAATGGTTGTTACATTCTGAGTTTATTTTTGTATTTAGAGTAGATAAAAGCAATATAATTTGATTATATTATATTTATGTCAACGGTCGTGCGTGGACGGTATAAATCAAATACATTGATTATCGGAGTTGAAATTCATCGTTTCAACATTTGTAGACTTAAGAGTTAAAGCGATATGCTTTGACTCTTTTTAATTTTTATTATTGCATATTTTATAAAAATATTATAATATAAAATTGTCGACGACAATGCGTGGTTCTTATAAAACGAAATACATTGAACACAGTAGCCAGCCCATTATGAGGCTAGGCAATAATTGAATATCATAATAAATTTAAAGAGCTTTGACTTTAGTAGACATAGCTCTTTATTTTTTTGTTTACAATGAACATTTTGGCATTTTATAGAAATTTTAAAAACCAATCCAAAGTATATTTTAATCACATCCACTGCTAACTCTAAAGAAAATCGTTATAATAAATATGTATATTATATGGAGGAA
>NZ_PPRC01000118.1 GCF_002902565.1 Staphylococcus petrasii
AGTCTAAGTAAAGTGAATTTTATTATATTTTTAGCATTGTTTTTAGAATTTATAAGTTTAATATTAATTATATTGTTAAAATTTGAAACTCACAAAACTCATAAAATCATTTCAACAAATAATAAAAAAACATACTTTATTATAAGCTTTAAAGATGTTATAAAAGTCTTAAATCAACATAGTTTATTAAAGTTTTTGTTTATTACATCTTTTTTAATCAATTTTCTATTCAGTTTTCTTACTATTGGAGAACAAACAAGTATTGTTACTGTTTTTAATTTATCAGCTTCAAATATTGGTTTTATCGGGGTATTTGTTTCTATTGGTACTATTTTAACTTCACTAAGTATTAAGTGGTTAAATAAGAAAGGGTACAATCAATTTTATTATATATCTTTCTTCTTAATGGGAGTTACTGTCTGCATTAATATTATCCCATTTTTTATCCTAAGCAAATACGTTATTGTATTTTTAGTAATTGGAAGTTTTGTAGGTGGAGTAGCCTCTACTTTATATTCAATACCTAGTTCAATTTACCAGCAATTAATTTTACCAGAAGAGATAAAAGGAAAATATTTTAGTATTGATAATGCATTAAATCTTTTTTTAATACCCTTAGGTTATGCAATTTCAGGAATTATATATAGTAATACTAAGCAAATATATATTTATGTATATTTAATTTTAATTATTATAATATTTTTGTCCATAGTGCTAGTT
>NZ_PPRC01000011.1 GCF_002902565.1 Staphylococcus petrasii
GTTTATAGATGATTTGTCTTATTTATTTGAAGTTAATACTGAATATTTTAGTGACATAGCAAAATATATATATTTTGAAATAAATGAGGAATTTGAATTTAAAAGAGAATTGTTTGATAAAATTCTAAAGTCTACTCGAAATACTGAAAACTACAGTAATACTAAATTGATTAAGTAAATTCTTGCAATATAGTATTTTTTAAGGTTAATTAATTTATAAATAATGCATGAATAACATGATATGCTAAATTTTGGATACAGAATGTTAACTAATATCAATCCAATGCGCCATTTTGTATGCGGAAATTTACATATAAACTTGCTAAGTTTGAAGTGAGGTGACCTATATTATGAAACTTGCTGAACAGATTAAAAAGCATCGAAAGAAGAATAATCTAACTCAAGATCAATTAGCTACTGAATTACATACGACGCGACAAACTATTTCTAAATGGGAACAAGGGACAATCGAACCGAATGTTCAAATGATTGTTCAATTGGCAGAGAAGTTTGGTATTTCAACGGATGAGTTATTAACTGGAGAAGAAACTGCGCTACATAAAGAGGAGATAAACCAAACGCCTCAACATTTAAATTTTTGGGATTTCTTATCTCAAAAATGGTGGTTTGTACTCATTATTGTCATTATTATTTGTGGCACCATCTCTCAAATATTCACAAGTTAAAATATAGGTCTCCTAAGATAAATTAGGAGGTTGCTTATGTCTTTATTAAATAAAAGTATAAAAATCATTGGTGTTATTATTCTAACTTTCATCCTTACAATAGTAGCCCAAAACATAGCCATTCTATGGCACTTAATAAACTTACATTTATTTGAAACAGTTTTACATGCAATAACTTATGTAGTTTTAACCTTTGTATTCGTCAAATTAGTTATAAATAAATTGTTTAAAGACAACTTAGCGAATTATCGTATCAATAAAGTTCAATTCAACAAAAGCTATATCATCATTGGTTTGCTTATACCAATAGTAATGTTTTTGATATTTATTTGCTTTGTGCCAGGGCATTTTGAAGTGACTCAAACAAAGAACACTACTGAATATCTAGAAATGTTATTTGAAATTGTTGTTTTGGGAGGCATTTGTGCACCAATAGCTGAAGAGTTAACAATACGAGGTTTATTGATGAGCTATATTGAAAAGAAAACAAACATCACTATAGCTATCATAATTACATCAATATTATTCGCTTCAGTACATTTGTTTAACGGATGGATGTCTGGAGTAAGTCTAATGTTATTACTAACCAGTGGAACAATTGCAGGTATTTTATACGGTTTAACGGCGTATAAATTTAATTCTATTTGGGCAAGTGCATTCTTACATATATGTTGGAACATGGCAGATTTCCTTCACGTCACAACCCATAATGAAAACTACGGCGTTATTCAATACATTACCAAGACAAATAACATATTAATAACTGGAGGAGACTACGGTAATAGCGCTTCTGTTATTTCAATAGTCATATTTTTAATAGCAATATTTGTTTTATTAAAAATACCTCGCGCGAATTCTCAATAACATTTTAATTTAGACACCTCACGATATCGGTTGGTCTAAAATATATAAATTGCTTTAAATAATGTATAATTTCTGCAAAAAATAGCTATTTGTTCATAATTTTCGCTAGAATAAACACGGTTTTAACCATAAGATGAGGTCGAAAAGGAGCGGATCAATTTGAAAAATAACAATGTTGGGGAACGAATTAGAAACTTAAGGAAGTCTAAAAAGATGTCTCAAGAAAAATTAGCAGAAAAGCTAAACGTTTCTCGACATTCTATTTCAAATTGGGAACGAGAAGTGAGTTATCCAGATATGCATTCTTTGGTGGAGATGACAGAACTTTTCGGCGTTTCTTTAAATCAATTGGTTAAAGGAGACGAAATAATAGTGAATAAATATGTTTATGCAGCTTTAGCTTTTTTCCTTGGAGGATTTGGTGCCCATCGTTTTTATAGAAAACAGTATGGAAAAGCAGTCTTATATTTACTATTTTGTTGGACAGGTATTCCAGGTGTAATTGGTATGGTAGAAGGCGTTATAGCATTTATAAAAACCGCAGATGCTCAAGGTAATATTTAAATATAATTTAGTAACTACCGATATTAAGATAGTTGTCTTAGTATCGGTATTTTTATTTCGAAAAATAAAAAATACACTTATAGTATTGGGAGGACTATAAGTGCATAATTTACCACTATAAGTAGTTTGGAAAATACAAATGTTTGGGTGTTAATAAAATGTCAGGAAAGTAACATTCTATTTGTTGGGATGCTTAGCAATATAGAATTTACTCAAAATTTAGGGAGTAATTTGTTTGAAATGAGAGGAGTATGCACATTTCAATACTTCAGAAATACTATACTATAATAACCCCGATCAGATACTTATGTTATGTATCTATTTGATTTTACCCATCCATTAATAATTGAAACCTTTTTATCACTAAAAAGTATAATTTTAATATTTATTTTTAGGAATAATTATTATAGAGAGTTATTTCATGATAATAGATATTAGGGCGCTAATGAGTACTACGCTTGCATAAGCGTTATTTAACATATGTACAAATATACTATCTTTTAGACTTCCTCTACGTTTATATGCTAGATACAAACCCATCCCCATTAACATGTACATTAAGAAAGCAATGAGATTTCCCGCACTATGATTGGCAGAGAAGATAACTGATGATAATATAAACGGAAGAATAAATGACCCTTTGTTAAAGATAGTTTCTTTGAAAATACCTCGGAAAGTATGTTCCTCTACATATGGTGCTACAAAAGTTATTGCTACAAAAAATATTATTAAAGCAATAATAATAGAGGGTGTTAAGGTATCGATACGTTCTAAATTTTTCATTAATGCTTTATCATTATTAGATTGATGTTGACCGTAAATAGCCACCATTAAGAAACTCATTATTACGATCATAATTCGAAGACCAATAAACCATAAAATATTGATACCAATATCTTTACCTTTTAAAGATTGATGAATATTTTCATATGTATGACGACGATAATATGTTCTTACTGCCCATATAACCAATGTTGAAAGAATTATAAAACCTATAGCCAATCCGATGATTAAGCCTAAACTTTTATTAGTTACTGCCAATCCTAATGTACTTAAAGCTAGAATAGCTGGTAATTGTATAAAAATCATAAAAAAGAAGAAAATCAATACATTAAGAAATCGATTTCCTTTAGGTCTAACCGATTTGTCATTTATTTGATTATTTTGCTCATTTAATGAATCAACTTGTTTCAAACTAATAACCCACTTTCTAATATATTTGTGCATGAATTAAATGTAAACGCACATATAATTTATATTAACATATACAAATTTGTACCTAGTAAAACACAAAAAAATTAAGAAAAACTTTACATTAGATATAAATATTATTTGAAAATTAGAAAATAGCTTTAACGAAAGTCGTGATAGTTGATAAGGAAGTATTTAACAACGAGGGAACGCAAATTATTAAATATTAATATAATAATGTAAGTGACTGTAAGAGAAATAAAGAATGGCGTTGTGTGACTTTTAACGAGTATTGTAGGTATGAATATAAATGCTAATGTGTTCATTTAAACAACTCTAAGATAGATAACGAAACGTAGTTGAGCGACGCCTGAGGGAACAGTACAAGTTGAAGACCTTAGAAATTCCCGCAGATTTATCTGTGAGGAATTTCTGTCTGAAACTGTACCCTAGGCAAGCGTCTCAACTCAAGTGAGTGAAAATCTATCTTAGAACTCAATTATATTAAATGAATTCACTGATATTTCTTCTTTATAAAGTACTAATAACATATTAAAAATTGTTGAGAAACGTTTACTTATTATTTTTATTTATTACATATTTTGTGTAATAATAAAATCGTAGAAATACAGGTAATCATTTTTATTGTAACGCCAAAATACATAATAAATTTCAAATATCGTGTAATTGTAAATATTTTGTCAATTGTACATAAATATTTTTTTAGATATTTGAAAATGTGTTGTATTCTTTTATGCAATCGCTTACAATAAATGTGAAAGAAATCACAAAGGAGTTGTACAAGATGCAAAACTTAAGAAACAGAAGTTTTTTAACACTATTAGACTTTTCACAAAAAGAAGTGGAATTTTTACTAAATTTATCTGAAGATTTAAAACGCGCAAAATACGCGGGAATAGAACAACAAAAACTTAAAGGTAAAAACATCGCTTTAATCTTTGAAAAAGACTCTACACGTACACGTTGCGCATTCGAAACAGCAGCATACGATCAAGGCGCACACGTGACATATCTTGGACCAACTGGAAGCCAAATGGGCAAAAAAGAATCTGCTAAAGATACTGCTCGCGTATTAGGTGGCATGTACGATGGTATCGAATACCGTGGCTTCTCACAACGCACAGTGGAAGAACTCGCTAAATATTCAGGCGTACCTGTATGGAACGGCTTAACAGACGAAGATCATCCTACACAAGTACTTGCAGACTTTTTAACAGCAAAAGAAGTCTTGAAAAAACCTTACCACGAAATCAATTTCACATACGTGGGTGATGGACGTAACAACGTAGCAAACGCATTAATGCAAGGGGCAGCAATCATGGGTATGACATTCCACCTTGTATGTCCTAAAGAATTAAACCCAACTGACGAATTATTAAATCGTTGCAAAGACATCGCAGCTAAAAACGGTGGAGAAATCTTAGTAACTGACAATATTGATGAAGGTGTGAAAGGTTCTGACGTTATCTACACAGACGTATGGGTATCAATGGGTGAACCTGAAGAAGTTTGGGAAGAACGTATCAAATTATTAGAACCTTACCGTGTAACTAAAGAAATGATGGAAAAAACGGGTAACCCTCGTGCAATCTTTGAACACTGCTTACCTTCATTCCATGATACAGAAACTAAAATCGGTAAAGAAATTCAAGAAAAATACGGCTTAACTGAAATGGAAGTTGCGAATGAAGTGTTTGAAAGTGAACAATCTGTAGTCTTCCAAGAAGCAGAAAACAGAGCGCACACTATCAAAGCAGTAATGGTTGCAACTTTAGGAGAATAATCGAAGGGGGACCTACCTATGTCTAAAATCGTGGTGGCTTTAGGTGGTAACGCTTTAGGACAATCACCTGAAGAGCAATTAGAATTAGTAAAAGGAACAGCTAAATCTTTAGTTAGCTTAATTAATAAAGGATATGAAATTGTTATCAGTCATGGTAACGGGCCTCAAGTAGGTAGTATCAACTTAGGTCTGAACTATGCAGCTGAGCATGAGCAAGGCCCACCATTCCCGTTCCCTGAATGTGGTGCGATGAGTCAAGCTTACATTGGTTATCAATTACAAGAAAGTTTATTAAATGAATTACATTCATTAGGAATTGATAAACAAGTAGTCACTTTAGTTACGCAAGTAGAAGTAGCTGGTGACGATCCAGCCTTTAAAAACCCTACGAAACCAATTGGCTTATTCTATTCTAAAGAAGAAGCAGATAAAACGATGCAAGAAAAAGGTTATCAATTTGTAGAAGATTCAGGACGTGGTTATCGCCGTGTCGTTCCATCTCCACAACCTATTAATATCGTTGAATTGGATAGTATCGAAACATTAATTAAGCATCAAACTCTTGTGATTGCAGCTGGTGGCGGTGGTATTCCAGTAGTCAAAGAACAAGGTAACTATAAAGGCGTAGACGCTGTTATTGATAAAGATAAAACAAGTGCCTTATTAGCCGCTCACTTGAAATCAGATCAATTAATTATCTTAACTGCTGTAGACTATGTTTATATTAACTATGGTAAAGATAATCAAGAAGGTTTAGGTGAAGTCACTGTCGCTGATATGGAGAAACATATTGCTGATGGTCAATTTGCGAAAGGTAGTATGCTTCCTAAAGTTGAAGCAGCATTACAATTTATTGAAAAGAACCCTGAAGGTAGCGTGTTAATTACATCTCTAGCAGATTTAGGCGATGCCTTAGAAGGTAAAATTGGTACACTAATTAAGAAATAACACTAATGATGGTTATTATATAACTCCCCATATATTTATAATAATTAAGACGAGCTTGAGCTTAATATATGTGATTTACATATTTAAGCTCAAGTTTTTTTGTGTTTGGGAAAATTAAGGGAGCTTAAAAATCCCCTCACTATGCGTGATAGTGAGAGGATTGGTGCTTGTTATATATACCATATACTTATTAATTGTATGATAGTATCTACTGGTGTAAAAATGCAACATTGAATAGAAATACAATATAATGAAAAACACTTATATTAGTCTAATCTTTAACTCGAGTGCTGTATTTTAAATATGTGACAATTCCCCAGTAAATTACTAAACCAACAAGCATAATAAGCCAAACGACATTAAAAGTGCCAGTTGTAACTTTGATATACAGGTTATAAATGAGTAAAGCGATAAAGAAATAAAGGTTGGTCCATTTGGCTGCTACATTAAATTGATGTTGTTCCATTTCATCTTGTTTTTTTAACATATTTCTCACCCTTTGTTTTTATTTTAAGGAGTAAATAAGTCGTCTACAGTAGTATCAAATTGTTTGGCTAATTTAAATGCGAGTTGTAAAGTTGGATCGTATTTATTGTTTTCTATAGCATTAATCGTTTGTCGAGATACATTGACATTTTTGCTTAAAGTATCTTGAGACATACCAATTTGTTTTCGATAGTCTCGTATTTTATTTTTCATACTAATCAGTCCTAAGGCGTGTATTTCTTCTTAACTATAAGGTAATTACTGATTAACAGTAAAGCTACAATTAAAATATAGCCCAATTCAGGAAATTCGTTAAATGGATAAATTGTATGACGTCCTTGATACAATGCGAATATCTTTAGGATCATAGCTATGAAAAAGGTATAGACTAATCCTACAAATGTTTTAGCAAAAATTTCTAAAAACATAGTACGTTGGCGCTCATCATAACCAGTTGTATCAGTACCTTTAGCTTGGTATGTTTCTTTAGGTAAAAATTTATTTGTAAAGATAGTCCAGATTATTCCAAAGATTAGAACGCTGACGAATAGTAAGATATAAAGCATACATTCCACCTCAAAATGTCAAAAGTTTTTTACACTTTTAGATTAACATCTTTAATGATAATGTCAAATTCTTTTTACATTTTAAGCGCTAATAATATAAACACAGTATGTTGATCATTTTCCATATAAAAAAAGCCTACGATCTACGCTAATGTGCGTAATCATAGGCTTCAAACTACAATAGGTAAGTGTGAGGGTTGTCTGAAGTAAGACGTCCAGACCTCTAAAATTTCCCCATATTAACTTAAAATAAAGTCGGTTAGTTCTTCGGCAGTTACTTTTCCAAAATAGTAATTTAAATCAATGTCGTTAAGACGTTCGATTAAATCTGCTTTGACCATACGTGTGCCAAGTAAGTGTTCTTCGACATCGTGAATGTCACCTTGGCCAAAGAAATCGCCATAAATACGACAAGCGGCAATACGGTTATGTTCAATAGATAATGTAATATCAATTGTGCCACAACTAAAACGGTCGTTACGGTTGTATTCATATCGTGGAGAACGACCATAGTTCCATTCCCAATTATCATACTTTTCAGCAAGCAATTTATCGATGCCAGCCCAATCTTCGTCTGTTAGTTCATAGCGTTTGGCATCTTTAATGTCATCGATGCCCATAATTTGCATGATGATTAAATCTTTAAATTCTTCAATCGTAATATCTTTATATTTCGGATCTAGTGAATCACGAATTTGACCGACGCGAGCGCGCACAGATTTAATACCTTTAGATTCAATCTTCTTACGGTTAGGTTTCAACACTTTAACCATAGCTTCGTAATCGACATCAAGCAACAATGAGTAACCGCCATAAATACGATTATTCAATATCGTCATAGCCGCGCCAGAAATCTTCTTATCATTCAATGCTAAGTCGTTACGACCACTTTGAATGACGTCTGTTGCGCCTAAATTATGAAGCGCTTGAATGGCAGGGCGGTAGAAACGTTGGAAGTCGCCATAAATAGAGGTATCTTGTTCTAAAATACAACATACGTTTACGGCGCCATCGTCAACATAAACTGCGCCACCGCCTGTATCACGACGTACGACTTTAATATCGTTGTCATCTACATAGTCTTGGTTAATTTCTACTGCCGTATTTTGAAAGCGACCAATTTCTACTTTTGGTTGGCAGTAATACGGTAATAAAATGTCTTCATCTAGGAAGATGTGGTTGTTCACATAAACTTGCATTGCTAAGTTTACGGCACCATCGTCAATATATTGGCCATTTCGAATAGGTTCTATTAAATACATCGTTCTCGTCTCCTAAGTTGTTAATTTTCTTTGTGCGTTAATAATTAATGAGGCGATATCTTCAGTTAAATGAATTGTTCTATCTTGAATATTTTTCGGGATACGATAGGCTTTTTTATTTAAAGTCATAAATACCGCATCTGGATTGTGACGTGTCATGCGTTGGAACGGATGTTTAACAAACTGTGGTGTTGTGTAGCCAATTCCAATTTCTAAATATAAGACTTTGCCATCTTTGTGCGCCTCTAAGAAGGCATTATAGCGATCTAATTGTGCGTGGAAATCTGCGTCTTCTACCATGCCGACTTGTGCTTTACGCTTGTTGATTTCCATTGGCGCATCGCATTTTGGACAGTGCGGAATGAGTTCATATGGAATCTTCATATCTTCTTGTTGCGCCACCATTTCGCGAATCGCATCGTCATCACGATAAGTTTGTGCATGACAATGTTGGCTACATTGCCAAAGAATGTATTCGCCTTGAATGTGGAAGACTTTATTCATATCATAATCTGCCACCGCGAAGGCGTTATCCGCATTAGTAGTGATAATGTGATAATCTTTGTCGGCTAACATCTCTTTTAGCGCAACATAAGATGGGCCCACGGGTTGATCTAAGTAATTGAGCTTCACAAAGCGACTTTCGAACGCCCAATATTCCTGCCAACTGTCAAACGGATGCAGACTCGCTTGCAACATATCGAAGAAGTTATATTTTTCTATAAAGTCCGGAAAATGCTTCGTGAAACGCTCACCGATATATGTGAAGCCATCTGACGCAGACATCCCAGCGCCTATCCCTACAACAACGGCGTCGGCTTCATCAATAGCTTGAGCTAATACTTCATATTGCTCAGCGTTCTCATGGCGAGCCAGTTCAAGTGCCTGCCACTTAGCGTCTGTATTAGTCTCTGTTGTCATCAGCGAAAGCCTCCTCATATAATGCTAAATCTTTATCTGTGAACACATTGAAGATGACTTTAAGCGAAGAACCTGTCTCTTGAAGATAGGCCAGCGTCGTGTCAATCGCAATGCGACTCGCTTCATCTTGTGGGAAGCCAAAGACACCTGTTGAAATACAACAGAACGCTAAGTGTTGTAGACCATGTTCGTCGGCAAGTTCTAAGCAACTGCGATAACAACGTGCAAGCAAATCTTTGTTCATTTGAGATACAGGACGTTTGCGAATTTGTGGTCCTACAGTATGAATCACATGTTTAGCTGGCAAATTATAGCCTGACGTGATTTTAGCTTTGCCCACGCCTTCTTTACGGCCTTGTTGCTCAATGATGTCTGCACAAGCTAAGCGCAATTGAACGCCCGCTTTTGTATGAATAATATTGTCGATACAATTATGGTTCGCTTGCATACAACCTAAGAAACGACTGTTTGCCGCGTTCACAATTCCGTCTACGGCAAGCGTCGTAATGTCGCCTTGCCATAAATAAAGTTGCTCACCTAACACAGGTGTTAAATCTTCAATGTGTGTAATGTCTTGTTGGTTATTCAATGTAGATAAATATGCATTTTGTACTTCTAAAAATGCCGAAGACACAGGCTTCGGTGGACGCACGTTAGCTAATCCACGATAAAGCTCCCATTGTGCCTCGGCAGTGTCAGGGTAGTCTAACGGCTTATTCCCATGCGCCTCTTTCCACATCGCACGGATTAAATAAGCCAGACGTTCTTCTTGTGTGTTTACCATTTATTCGTCATCCGGATCTGGTAATGCATTGTATGCTTCTTCATCTACATTTTCTAATTTAACTAACCAATTTTCTTCTGGTTTTTCAGAATTTAAGATTGAAGGTTCATCTTCAGCTTTTGTATTACGTTCCACGATTTTACCTGCAAGTGGTGATTGCACATCTAATACTGTTTTAGACGCTTCAATGCTGACAATTTCATCGTTCACGTTCACGTCGTCAGCACCCATAAATTCTACATAACCTACTGTACCTACATCGTCTTGAAGTTCAGGTGTCATTCTATAGATATATTGGTTTTCTACTTTTTCTACATATAAATAATTAGCTAATTTAGCCATGTCATAACATCCTTTCTCTATTTATAAATACGCGTGTGCTAAGAGTTCGATTGTACGGCATCGCTGTTCGATACCTGGTAATAATGGCACGACCAAGACTTCATCTGCTTCGAAAGCCTCAATCATCGCATCCAAGCGCGGTTTCACTTGTTCTACAGTGCCAGCTAAGATGCGTGCGCGATGTTGTGCGATGAGTCGTTTGTCACGATCATTCAGTTGATAGTCCTTCGCAGTTTCGATGGATGGGAAACGCTCGAATTCCGCAAATTGACGTTTGCCTAACAACCACACATCAAGCGCATGCAACAGTTGCTGTGCCTCATCTTCCGTATCCGTCACAATCATAAACGCCGTTAACATCACCTTAGGCGCCATGTTTAATTCTGTTTTTTGAAAATGACTACGATACGTCGCAACGCTGTTTTTCGCCGCATCTATTTTATCCTGGCTAGGTAGTAAAAACGTACCCAACGTGTAGCCCATACCTTGCGTAGCCGCAAACTTGGTAGAGCGTTGACTCGTACTTAAGAGCCACATTTCAGGATGGCGAGTAATCTGCGGTTGCGCAATCACTTTCCCAACACGCTGTTTCTCAGGCGGTTGAGTTAAATAACTACGAATATCCTCGATACTTTGTCTATAATCAAGATAGTCGGCTTTATCCTCATCCATCGCGCGCTTCACTATCGCGGTACCAGGATTATTCCCAATCCCTAAATCGACACGACCGGGATACAATGCCTCCAACATCTTGAAGTTCTCCGCCACTTTAAATGGACTATAATGAGGCAACATGACCCCACCAGAACCTAATTTAATCCGTTCAGTTTGTCCTAAAAGGTGCATCATGAGTAACTCTGGACTACTGCCCGCAAAGGCTGGCACATCATGATGTTCTGTTAACCAGAAACGTTTGTAACCTAAGTCGTCCGCGAGTTTCGCTAGTCTTGTCGTATCTTGCAACGCTTGTGCTGCGTCTTTGCCTTCATCTATCATGGCATAATCTAAAATACTGAATTCCATCGGACACTCATCTCCAACTGTAAAGTACCATTCCCTTGATTTATATACCCACTCCTATTTTAACGTGTTTGTACAGTTTTTGTTAAATTTTGCTTTGCTAACAGGAAAGATTTCCCAGGCAATGTTTTTCTTTTCGGAAAAGGGAAAGGAAGGTGTTCACAAACAAGTCGATTGAGTATTGAGATGTGGCGTGTTACTTTGGAAATAATACATCATGGACGAAAGAGGATGCCGATAATGACACAATATCAACCCTTATTACAACCAATTACTTTACCGAATGGCATAAAATTAGCTAACCGTTTCGTGTTGTCTCCAATGACGACCAATTCTTCTACGAAAGAAGGCCATATTACGGAGGAAGATATACGCTATGCCAAGCGACGTGCTAGCTCAGCGCCATTACAAGTGACAGGCGCCGCATATATTGAACCGTATGGCCAATTATTCGAATACGGTTTTAACATTTCTGATGATGATTGTATCCCAGGTTTGAGAAAAGTGGCTCAAGCTATGAAGCAAGACGGCAATAAAGCGATTATTCAACTCGCACATGCCGGCAGATTCTCAAACACGGCAATTATGAACTATGGCGAGGTGTACGGACCAAGTCCTATGACATTACACTCGCCAATCAAACATAACGTATTGGAAATGTCCGTAGAGAAAATTCATGAAGTCATTCAACAATATGCCGATGCGACATCACGTGCAATTAAAGCTGGCTTCGATGGTGTGGAAATATCAGTAGCACAACGCTTGTTAATCCAAACATTCTTCTCCACATTTTCAAATAAACGTCATGATGAATATGGCGTGGATACGCTAGAGAATAGAGCACGATTTGGCTTAGAAGTCATGGAAGCAGTACAAAATGTGATTGATCAAGAAGCGCCGGACGACTTCATTTTCGGATATAGAGCGACACCAGAAGAAACCAGAGGTAGTGATTTAGGCTATACCGTCGATGAATTTAATCAACATTTGGATTGGGTGTTAGAAGTCGCAAATATTCAATATTTGGCAATTGCGAGTTGGGGACGCAATATTTATCAAAATAAGACACGTACGCCAGGCGAGAATTACGGACGCCGTGTGAACCAAGTAGTTTATGAATATTTAGATGGACGTGTACCGTTAATTGCAAGTGGCGGTATTAATTCACCAGAAACCGCATTAGATGCATTGAACAACGCCGATATGGTTGGCATGTCCTCACCATTCGTGACAGAGCCCGACTTCGTACACAAATTAGCGGAAGGTCGCGAAGATGATATTGATTTACATGTGAAACCCGAAGAATTAGATGAATTGGCTATTCCGCACGCTGCATTTAAAGATATTGTTCAAATGATGGATTACGGCGAAGGCTTACAGAAGAAAACACGCGACGAACTACGCAAACTCGAGAAAAATTATGACGAATAATGAGGTAAGACCACATTGATTTTGTAAAAAGAATCAATGTGGTTTTCTTTTATTTTCAAGGAAAAGTTTAATTCGTGTTAGTTTTAATGTAAACTTATAATTATAAATAGTTTACATTATTAGTCGATAACGTATCATAGGGCCATTTTAAAAGATAGGGAGTATGAAACAACATGAATTTAAATTTAGCAGAACGTATCTTAAACCAAGGTTTATTAAGCAAAAACGAAGCTTTAGAATTATTTGAAAATCCGGCAGTTGACACATTCGAATTATTAAATGAAGCGTATATCGTGAGAAAGCACTACTTCGGCAAAAAAGTAAAATTAAATATGATATTAAATGCAAAAAGCGGAATCTGTTCAGAAGACTGCGGTTACTGCGGACAATCCGTCAAAATCAAACAAAAACAGCGTTACGCCTTAGTAGAACCTGAAAAAATTAAAGCAGGAGCACAAGTAGCGACAGATAATCATATCGGCACTTACTGTATCGTGATGAGCGGCCGAGGACCAAAAAATAGAGAGGTCGACCACATTTGCGACACAGTGGAAGAAATTAAAGCGGTGCATCCACAATTAAAAATCTGTGCATGCTTAGGATTAACAAACGAAGAACAAGCAGAAAAATTAAAAGAAGCGGGCGTTGATCGTTATAATCACAACCTAAATACAAGCGAAAGATACCATAGCGAAGTCGTGACTACACATACATATGAAGATCGCGTGCATACCGTTGAAATGATGAAAGCACATAATATTTCACCATGTTCAGGCGTGATTTGTGGAATGGGTGAAACAAATGAAGATATTATCGACATGGCTTTCGCGTTGAAAGAAATCGACGCAGACAGTATTCCGATTAACTTCTTACATCCGATTAAAGGCACAAAATTCGGAGGACTGGATTTATTATCGCCAATGAAATGTTTGAGAATCATAGCGATGTTCCGATTGATTAACCCAACAAAAGAAATACGTATCGCAGGAGGACGCGAAGTGAATTTACGTTCACTACAAGCCATAGCTTTAAAAGCAGCAAACTCAATCTTTGTAGGCGACTACTTAATCACAGGTGGACAACCTAACGAACTCGATTACCAAATGATAGAAGATTTAGGATTTGAAATTGACGGCTAAAAGGTAAAGCCGATAATGATAGCCAACATATTCATGGGACAAAACCAAAGAATGATGTAGACACAATTAAAGATATTGAAGAAAACTAATTCGACCAAATTTAATAAGTAGTGAGTTAAGCCGAGCCTAGATTAAAAGTAATGATTTGGGTTCGGTTTTTAATTCAAAGGAAAGAAGTTTTATACATATAGCCATAATAAAAGTGAACCCCATATAGTGTCCCTATTAAATGCTTAAATATCAGTGTTGAGACTGACATAAAGCTACACAAATATCTCAATACTTTTAAAGAATAGGGATGAGAAAAATGAAAGAAAAATTTGAAAAGCTACTATTAGAAAATACGATTATGGATACAGATGAATTTATGAAAAAGTATAATCCGTGGGAGCAAGAAAGAGCTACACATCTTATTAATAATTACTTGAAGATAATGGATAAAGAAAATGAATCTAATTATTTTACTGGCAATTTCAATTACGATAGTGAAAGCTTTTCTTGGTTAGCAATAGAAGAGGATTTAGAAAACAAATATTTAAAAACAGATAAAAGAAAAAAATTTCCTGAGAACATTCATTATGGTTTGCCTAATCAAGTACATGGCGATATTGATAAAGCAACAATTTTTCAATGCTTACTTAATCCTAATATTGCGCTTGAAGATAAGAAAAGAAATAAAAGAAATAAAAAAAGCCCGGCTCCTAAAAATTTGGAAGATTTCTTTAGAAAATTTGAAGTCACAAACACTGGAGATTTAAGTGCACACTTCTCAAACTACTCAAATGAAGAGAAAATTAAAGAGCATATTGTGGATACTGAAAGCTCAATGTTAAAAAAAGAATTAATCCAACTAATTAACTTAGAAAAGTCAGAGATTAATGAATTGATGAGTGGCGTTAAGAAATTAAGAAATCGATTTTACTATTTAGGTGAGTATTTTTATCCTCTTTTAACAAGAGACAACATTAATGCTCAAGTTTTACAAAAGTTAAAAAAAGAGTTAATTAAAGAAGAAAATTATAACGTAATAAAAGAAAATGCTAAAAAATTAAAGACGTGTAATCTTGAAGTATTTCCTTTTAGATCAAAAAAACCAAAATTAGGATTTAGTGATGAAAACTTTGGTAGAGAGCTAGTTGAAACAGAAGCAGACACGGTATTATTGAGTGCTCGTATTATTTTAAGAAGGATAGCTTTATATTTGCACCAAAATATAAGTAATGATGTTCAACCAATGTTTATATTTAGAAGATATGATTTGGTATGGAAAAATTTAATTAAGACAGTATTAAAAAATGATTATAAAGTTAGTGATGAAGATATTAGAGAAATGTTGAAAGAAATAGAAGATGAGTATTTTTACTTTTTTACAAGTAGAAGTGTAGGTAGAAATGGAAAGAGAAATCAGTCAAGCGGAAAAATATCAAAAGATAATCTTAAAAAAAGTGATAACAGTCTTTCTAAATGTGAAAGAAGATTAGAAGAATCAGAGTTTTTAGATTTAAAAATTAAACATGGGACACTTATTTTAGAAGATAACGATTAATAAAATATAAACCACTTATCTATCATTGCGATTAGATAAGTGGTTTTAAAGTTTTATAATCTTTCTGTATTTTTGCGTGCTTTGTGGGCGTCGGCTGCTGCGTAACCTGCTTTACGACTTGCTTCTGATGCATGATAATTTGCTGATGCTGCATAATCTCTCGCTTCTGCAGAGTTGTGAGATGCTTCTCTTGCCCAATGAGCTGAAGCGGCAGAGTTCGTTGCTGCTAAGTTAGAAGCGTATCTTGCCGCTCTAGCATCGATGCTTGTCTCTGTTACTTTTGAAAGGATATGTTTCTGTTGACCTTCTAAACGTGCTTGATGTGATTCTGTTTCAAATAAGTTAATCGCTTCTTTTAACGTGTCGGCACGTTGGTTATATAGATAATTAAACATTGCGCTTAATGCATCAATATTTGAGTATGAGTTTGGAATACGATTATAAACGCCAGAGGCATTTAAAGTTTGATTGATTTCGGATAATGTACTTTGATTTGAACGGATATTTTGTAATGCAAGTTTAGCGCTATCTTGTTCGAAGACTTCTTTTTGAGCATTTTCATAACGATTAGAAGTTAAGAAATGTTTGCTGGGATTTTTAATTTTTTTATTCTGGAAAATCCAAACACCAAAAACAATTGCACCAATAAAGAACAGACCAACTGAATGAAATAAAATAATTGATAAAAACATAATCGCGAGTGCTGGTAAAAGGAAAAATAACATATTCTTTCTTTTTATATTATTTAATGTCATTTTTCGAAGTTTATTATTTTCTTTATTAATAGTGTTGTTACAATTTTGAATTTGAGTCTTTCCTTTAATCATTAGGGCAATATCTGACATAAGTTGTTCTTTTGAATTATTCATTTTATCTCTCCTTAATTCGTTTTAAAGTCAGAAAATTTGATTTGTGTAACGTCTTTATCTTTTGGAGAAAGATCTACAATCTTTTGGTCCTTATTATCAAGCTTAATCATCATATACTTATAATCTGAGTCATCTGCTGAACTACCGGGTATGGCTGAAGGATCAATTGCAAATTGGCCAGTATATTCCCCGTCTTTAGTAGGACCTTGGGATTGACCTGTAGAAACGTTAGTATAAAAGAAGTAACTATCTTTTCCTGGGTCTACTGAATCTAAAGCACTATTAAAATCTTCCTTTGCTTTTTTCTCAGATATTTTCTTTGTAGTTACTAGTGTCATTATGGGTTTACCATTTTCAGTGGTTACTTCAAGATACGAGTTAACATCATGGTAAGGTGTTTCTTCATAAGATTTATGTTTACTATCGAGCATTTTCTTCACATCATCCACATCTAACTTATGAGCAAAATCTAGTGGCACAGCTGAATCTGGGTCTAAGCCAATCATTTTCATTTGGCCATTTTTAGTTAAATAAAAACCTTCCACTTTAGGTTCGCCATCTTTATTACTAACCATATAAAGAAGGTGTTCTTTTTTATCGTTAATAATGTCTTTAATTGAAATGTCTTTTTTATGTTCGATGCTTTTACTACATCCTGTTAGAGTAGGGATTAATAAACCTATAATGATCAATGCGATTAAATATTTTATTTTCTTCATATTTCATTCTCCTTTAAGTAGTTGATTATTATGATGTAAGGGCAATTAAGAAATGAACTCTTATTGCCCTTGGTCCCATTTTCAAACTTCGTGTCTTAAATAAATCATTTGAAGTTTAATAAGTTCTGTAGTGAATTGATTGAGTAGTGTAGTTGGGGATATAAGACGTAATGATTTTCTATGATTGAAACATAACTCAATCGCTTCTCTCGTACTCACTTCAATTTCAACAGTGAGAGACTTTGAAGTTCGTTGTAATACTTTAATGTCGTAGTTATTTTTCATTTTTTGATATAAATGAGGTGTGATTTCATAAGTCACTTTAGTAGCTTGAAGTGGCGTTCCCATATTTTTATGCATACTTTTGATAAAATAACTGTTTTTACTCTGATCAAAAGTGATTTCCTCTTCAACATCCGAGTGAAGATTAGCTTCATGTAGATAATATCGGATATTGTCTATATCTCTTTGAATCGTCCTTGGGTTAACTTCAAATTGTTTGGCTAAATCTGCCTTATTTACAGTTTGTTTTTTCAACAATTTAGAGTAGATATTAAGTACTCTATATGCCTGTTCCATTCGCATTTCTTCCCTTCACGAAACCTATTTTCATTATAAAAAACGACCCTAGACAACATGAGTCATTTAGATGAAAGTTTTAATTTTATAAAAATCTTAATTTCATTTAATTTTGTGCGATATATTCATTTTTTCTGAAAATGGATAGTCGAATGATGTCTAACTAATCATTTCCTAGGACATATGAATGTAATACATACCACTCTGTCAATTCATGAAGCGTCGTTGCGATTTGTTGTAGTAAATGACGTGTATTATCCAAATGATTTAAATAATGGAAAATTCTCTGAAAATAGCACTCGAGTAAATGTTGTTCATTGCCTTGAGCAAGACCGAACTCAATTTGTTCGTAATAGCTAACGATATTGCTAGGTGTTTCATTATATTTAGCTAACTGTTCAGTAATAATGTCATAAAGCATAGTTTCACCTCCGTTTCTTCATGTCGGAAACTAAAGGCGCCTGCCAAGGCGACTTTTTTTCTCTTACGAAGAACGGAATGTTAAAGGGGAGAAAGAAGATAAAAAGAACGTAAAAAACCGCCATTACCGTGAATCGGTAATGGCGGCGCCAACACTTGAGTGTCGCACGTTATGCGACACTCAAGTGTGTTTTTAATGTTAAAGACAAGTAATTAATTAAATTTATAAAATCCTGAGACAAGCTTTCCTTTTTTAATACCTCAAGATATATTAGTTTCGAATTTGATATTGACTATTTTTAAACAAAAATAACCAATGATTTCTAAAGTGTCTGTATCAACTATAAAATAAGTACGTAGAGAATAAAAGTAAAGCTTTATTTTGTAAGTAAGATGTTATAGAGGGGTTAGAAGAAGTAGTAAATTGATTGATATTATCTTGGAGAAATTTTAAAAATGAATTACTTGTATTTGAGTAGTCATCAAAGTCGGAAAGATTATAAATTCGATGATTTACTTTTCTCAATTTTTTCATATAGTTCAAGTAAATTTGCTGTAGTTAATTCATTTTCAAGGAGATTTTTAAATGGTTTAAATTCTGCAGTTGCAAATATAATCGCTTCTTCTTGAGATAATGTATAAGAACCTCTTTCTTCTGGTATCATGTTAATCAACCGCCTTTGTATAAATAGTTTTATAAATTATATATATTATTATATTGTTAACAAGTTTATTTTTACATAACATTAAATCTAAGATAATAAAAAAGGAATCCAATTTAACATTGAATTCCTTCTTATAATTACATCAGTCCGATGAGTTTCATCCATAGTGAGCCGATGCCTAGCCAAATAATGAAGTAAACGATACCTAGAGCAAGGTTCATTAACCACCAACGTTTTTGACTTATATAACCGGCGCCGTAAATGATTGGTGCTGGACCACTACTGTAATGTGTTGTAGAAGCCATTAAGTTACCGAAGAAACCTAACATTAATGCACTAAATAACGGAGGCGCACCAGCTGCTACAGCTACGCCAAGTAAAGCGGCATACATCGCACTTACGTGAGCTGTTGAACTTGCGAATAAATAGTGTGAGTAGAAATAGAATACGATTAAGATGATAAGTACAATTGGCCAACTTAAACCACCTAAACTATGAGCGATAAGATGGCTTAACCAAGGAATGAAGCCAAGTTTGTTTAATTGGTCGGCCATCATAACAAGTACTGAGAACCAAACTAATGTATTCCAAGCGCCTGTTTCGTTTAAAACATCTTTCCAATTCAACACGCCTGTGATGAGTAATAATGATAAAGCAATAAATGCTGTTAAAGTGGCATCTATACCAATGTAACTACCTGTCATCCACAATAGTAAAGCGACAATAAAGATACCAATCATGAATTTTTCAGCTTTAGAAATACCACCCATTTCAGAAAGTTGATCTTCAGCCCATTTTTTAGCATCTGGCGTTTCTTTAACTGTAGGTGGATACATTTTATAAATAATAAATGGCACTACAATTAGAGAAATTAACCCTGGAACGATTGCTGCTAAGAACCAATTCATCCAAGTAATGTGCACATGTGCTGTCTTTTCAGCTAAGTTTTGGGCTAGAGGGTTACCAGCCATCGCTGTTAAGAACATTGCCGCAGTAATTAAGTTACCTTGGAACTCTGTGAAGAGTAAGAATGCACCCATTTTACGTTCAGTCCCTTGTTTAGGATCTGAATCGAATGATTTTGATAAAGATTGAATAATAGGGAACATAATACCACCAGCACGCGCAGTGTTACTAGGTGTAGCTGGGGCTAAGATTAAATCAACGCCGACAAGGGAGTAGGCTAATCCGAGCGTCTTTTTCCCGAAAAGTTTAACGAATTGGAGGGCAATTCGACGACCAAGACCTGTCTTCACGAAACCTCTTGAAATGAAGAACGCCATTGCAATTAGCCAAATACTAGGATTACCAAAGCCTTGAACGGCTGTTTTAGTATCAACGACGCCAACTAATACGGTAAGAGTAAAACCGAGGATAGATACGGCACCGATTGACATTGGTTGTGTAATACAGCCAACGATAGTCGCTACAAAGATAGCGAACATGAGCCAAGCTTGCATACTTAATGCCTCAGGTCTGAACGGCGTAATTAATGCAAGAATGACACCGATAACTACGGGCAGTATAAATTTCTTATACTGAACAGAATTATCCATAACGAAACCTTCTTTCAATCTATTTTTTCAATATTTCATACATTAGAATAGACCTATTTTTAAAGATTGTACAGAGGCTATAAGTAATTAATTGAGAATATTTCTCATTATTTTATTTTGGAAAATTCAATAGAAAATTGGGCGCGAATTTAGGAATTGGAATATGTGGATTTTTAGGTGGTAACTATGACGGAATGCTAAAGTATCATGTCTACTACAGAGGGCATTGCCGAAACACTAAAAACCAGCAGCTATATGCGATAAAGTTGTGTCGCTAGGTATCTGCTGGTTTCTTTTCAAAAGAATTAATTACTCAATTCGCTATCTTTAATGTCTGTGATGAACATGTGGCCTGGGGAGTGGGTGATCATGATGTCGGGTTTGGTGTCTAGTGCGACGGATTGTGGTGTGACGCCGCAACCCCAGAATACTGGGACTTCGCCGGCTTTAATGGTCACGGGTTCGCCGTAATCTGGTTCGTTAATATTGTTGATGCCTAGTTCTTCGGGTGAGCCGATGTGAATAGGCGTGCCATGAACGTTCTTGAAGTGCGATGTGATTTCGGTTGCTTGGATGGCTTGAGCGATGGTCATTGGGCGCATACTTACGGTGATATTACCTTTAAATTGTCCGCTAGGTTCGGCTGGAATGTTTGTACGATACATAGGGACGTTGTGTGCTTCTTCGATATGACGCACGGGAACGCCAGCTTCTAGGAGTGCATGTTCAAAGGTGAAGCTACAGCCAATAAGGAAACTCACCATGTCTTCGGTGTAAAGGTCAGTGATGTCATCTGTTTCTCTAATGAGTTTGCCATGTTCATAAATACGATATTTGGGCACTTCTGTACGAATATCTGCATCTTTTCCGAAATAAGGAAAAGAAGGTGAACCTACTTCTGAAACGTCTAATAATGGGCACGTCTTTGGATTTCTAAAGCAAAATTTTAAAAAATCATAAGCATAAGCGGAAGGTAAGATAACGACATTTGCTTGAATATACCCCTTTGCCATGCCACTTGTATGGTCTGTTAATTTACCTTCACGAATCAATTGGCGTAGTTCACTAGGGGACTTTTGCGCATAATTCATAATAAATGCCTCCTTTATTTCATGTTAGTCTTTTGTCTGGTTATTGTTGTCTTTCTTTTTCTGAGCTTCGGTTTCTTTTTCACGTTTTTCTAAAGGAATAGAATAATCTTTGTCATCATTAATATAAGACATTTGGAAATGCTTGGTGTGTTCTCGACGTAATGCGCGCATAATTGAAATGGTCATTAATAATAAAATAATTGAAAACGGTAAACCAGTAACGACTGAAGCGGTTTGTAAACTAGTTAAACCACCGGCAATCGTCATAGCGACGGAAATAGCACCAATCAGTAAGCCCCAAATGACTTTATGTTTAACTTTAGGGTTCTCATCTCCACCAGTTGCCATGCCAGCCACAATATGCGTTGTTGAATCTGCACTTGTGACGATAAGTAAGAAAATTAAGATGATGGCTAAACCACTTGTAATGTCTGCGAGTGGAAATTTAGATAGTAATTCGAAAAGTGCAACTGTATAATCTTTATCAACAAGTTGAGCAATATTATCTCCACCCATGGCAATTTTTACAGCCATGCCACCGAAGCCAGCAATCCACACAAATGAAATAAGTGGTGGCATAATCAATACACAAATGATAAATTCGCGAATCGTACGACCGCGAGATACTCGAGCAACGAAGCCACCGATAAATGGAGACCAAGAAATAACCCATGCCCAATAGAATACGGTCCATTGCTGAATCCAAGCATTCTTACCAGTATAAGGGTCAATACGTAAACTATACTCAACAAAATGACGAATATAGTCACCGATTGCTAAGGTGTACGATTCTAAAATGAATTTCAAATCTCCGAAAATTAGCATGAATAAAAGTAATACAGCACCTAATATAATGTTGATATTACTCAACCACTTCACGCCTTTATTTAAGCCTGTAATCGCTGATCCTAAGAAAATGCAGACCATCAATATAGTGATAGATATTTTAGTGAAATTTGTATTAGGTACATGAAAGACGTGATTCAGCCCACCACTAATCTGCATAATTCCTAGACCAATCGACGTTGCGATACCCATTACAGTTGAAATAATGGCTAAGATATCGATAATATTTCGAATTGGTCGTTTATAAGCTTCTCCAAAGACAGGTTCCATTGCTGTTGAAATTAACCCATCTCGTTTTTTGCGAAATTGGAAGTATGCTACTATTAATCCCGCCATAGCGAAGATAGACCATTGTGAGATGCCCCAATGGAAGAAGGTGTATCCCATCGCAAGTCGTGCAGATTCTGCCGATTGGTCTGAAACTTTTTCTGGAAAAGGTGAATGAAGGTAGTGCGTGAGAGGTTCAGCTACACCCCAAAAGACGATACCGACACCAAGACCAGCAGAAAATAACATACCTAGCCAAGATAAGAATGAAAATTCAGGTTCTTCATCATCGCTACCCAATTTAAAACGACCATAACGAGAAATAGCTAAAGCAATTAAAAAGATATCTAGAATAAATATAATAAGTAAGAATAGCCAACCGAATGAATTAGAAATAAAGTCATAGACACTTTGTGCGTGTGCCCCGAAGGCTTTAGGAAAGAACCCAGCAGTTGCAGTAATGATAAAAATAATAATTACAGATATAAAATAAACTAATTTATTGTTCTTTTTTCGCTTATCCGTCATCTTTCAATTAAGTCATCCCTTTGTTTTAGTTATTTAGTATGAGTATAACTATAAATTTGAGTTTTTTCAAAATTCAATCTTTTTAAAATTTAATTATATTGAGGACAAGGATGAAAACTTTTTCCAAAGTAATAAATTGAATATCTGAAATGCTATAATTGTTATGAATTTAGAACAATATTTAAGAAAAGAAGGTATATCATGTCGAACTATGTCATTACTAATGGAAGAATTTATACAGAAGAACAAGTTATTGAAAATGGATATCTTGTAGTAGAAGATGGTAAAATAAGTGATATTCAAGAAGGCGAGTATACAGGCGATTTACAACAAGTAGATGCTAAAGGACAAAATATCTTACCAGGATTTATCGATATTCACATTCATGGCGGATACGGTGAAGATGCTATGGACGCGTCATATGAAGGATTGAAACATTTAGCAGAACAATTGTTATCGGAAGGCACAACGACGTTCTTAGCGACAACAATGACACAATCAGACGAGAACATTGAAAAAGCGTTGAAAAATATTGTGGCTTATCAAGCGGACCAACAAAAAGGTGAGGCAGCAGAAATCGGTGGTGTTCATTTAGAAGGACCATTTATTTCAGAACATAAAGTAGGCGCGCAAAATCCAAAATATGTACAACGTCCTTCAGTAACTAAAATTCAACATTTCCAAGAAATTGCGAACGGACAAATTAAAATCATAACATTTGCGCCAGAAGTAGAAGGTGCGCATGAAACATTAAATGCCTTACATGACGATATCATCTTCTCAATGGGACACACAGTAGCTACATTTGATGAAGCAAACGAAGCGGTTGAACATGGCGCTAAACACATTACTCATCTTTATAATGCAGCAACACCATTTGAACATCGTGATCCAGGTGTCTTTGGTGCAGCATGGACAAATAAAGGCTTAAATACTGAAATCATTGTTGATGGGGTACATTCACATCCTGCTTCAGTTAATATTGCCTATAAACAAAAAGGCAATGAACATATGTATTTAATTACAGACGCTATGCGCGCTAAAGGCATGAAAGACGGTGAATATGACTTAGGCGGTCAAAACGTTATCGTTAAAGGTAAAGAAGCAAGATTAGCAAGTGGTGCTTTAGCAGGTAGTATTCTAAGAATGAATGATGGCCTACGTAATTTAATGACGTATACACATGATTCATTGGAGAATTTATGGCGTGTAGCTAGTTTAAACCAAGCGAAAGCATTGAAAATTGATGATATTAAAGGTAGTTTAGCGATTGGTAAAGACGCGGATATCGTTATAGCAAATAATGAAATTGAAATTAGTAAAACAATTAAAGCGGGCACAATTCATCACTTTTAAGACTACCCGCATAGTCAAAATATGAAAAATTGAAAGATGAGTTATATATAGAGTTGTTGACTTGTAGACAAAGTCATACAAATACAAAGACTGTCAGAAAACCCTTGTCAATCGAGGAAATGAAATGCGTAACGACGGGAGTTTACTAAAAGTAAATGAGCTAGGTACGCATAAAGTGACAAAGAGTGAAAGGGTTTGTCTACAGTCTGATGCGCACACATATTGTGCGCATTTATATTTTTATAGGTTTAAAATTGTGAAAATAAGTGAATATAAAAATTAACTATGTGAAAAATTAAAATCTTAATAAGAAAGGGGGCTATCACGGTGCAACATGACTTAAGATTTCCAAGTGCAAAAAATTTCTTCACAACTTTGGGATGGTTGTCTGTTATAGCTTTAATCGCTGTACTTGTACTTAACTTACTTGTTTATAGCACGTTTAACAGTTTTAGTGATTTTCATTTACACTTCAACTTACATCAAACTGAATTAATCTTCGCAATTACTTTTGCGATTATTGCAATTGTAAGTATTATTATGTCTTTAATTTTAAAATTATTTAAACATTCATAATAGATAACTAAAGGACAGTATTCAAAGGTTTTAAAACTTCGAATACTGTCCTATTTTTATTTCAAATTATTATAAATAATGTCATCAACAATGATTTCTACATTTGGATGATTGTGTAATATAGATGCTGGTAAATCCTCTGTCGTCTCTTCCTCTAATAAACGACGAATTGCTTCTTGTTTACGTTCTCCAAATGCGAGTAAAATAATACGTTTAGCACGCATAATTGATTTTAATCCCATAGATACAGCTTGTTTTGGAACATCTTCAATTGTATCGAAATTCACACTATTGGCTTTAACGGTTGAATCAGTTAAATCTACCACACGTGTTTCGCTTTCGAAAGACGTGCCAGGTTCATTGAAACCGATATGACCATTTTCTCCAATTCCTAATAATTGAATATCTGGGTTACCAATTGATTTTAAAAGTTCTTCATAGCGTTTAGCCTCAGATTCTAAATCGTCCGCTTTACCTTGAGGAATGTGAATATGAGAAGCTTGCCAACTAGAATTGTGATCAAACAATAACTGATGCATATAGGTATGATAACTTTGAGAATGTTCAGGTTCTAACCCTACATATTCATCTAAATTGAACGTTTGCACTTCGTTTAAATCTGTATTATTTGCTTCCAATAATTCAGAAAAACGTGGATAAACATCTGTCATCGTATTTCCTGTAGCTAACCCGAGAATTGCTTTAGGATTGTCTTGAATTAATTTTAAAAGTTCAATGGCTACATAGTCACTGGCGATGGTTTTATTTTTTAAATTAATCAATTTCATCATATAAACGCCTCCATACGTTTATTCAACAAAGGGCTTTTAATAATTTACTTATGTATTAAAAGTATACCCAAGTAATGTTATTTCAGTGTAAGTTAACCTTAAAATCTTACTAATATGTATAGGTATAAGATTAAATAATTACTATAAATTCTATTAAAATAACTATGCTAAGATAGATGATGAGAACAATATAAAGAGGAATTATATATGAAACTATTAAAAATTATTGGCATGTTTATTTTAGCAATTTTAATTATGGGAGTTACGCAAGGTATTACGTTACTGTTTGATGACTTTATTAAATTTTTAGGTATTGGCGTAATATTATCAGGTATATTTTATGTTATTTTTGCCTTTTTTGTAGTGCGATTTTTTATTAAAAGAGTATTTAAAGATAATTTAGAATCGTATCGTATTACTGCACCTAAATTTCATAAAACATATGTTTTACTTGGTTTAGGATTACCGATTTTAGTTTATACTGTTTATTTCATTTTTGTACCTGGTGACTTTAAAGTTCATCATTTTAATTCGTTAAACGAAACAATGCGTATGATATTTTGGCCAATCTTTGTAACTGCATTGGGTGGTGGCATCGTTGAAGAAATGGTATGTCGTGGTTTCTTGATGGGGTATATTGAGAAGAAAACGAATATTAAAGTGGCTATCATTTCGACATCGGTCTTTTTTGGTGTGATCCATGTATTGAATGGCGCGCTCAATATAAGTAGCTTTTTCCTATTATTGATTAGTGGCACTTTAGTAGGTCTCATGTTTGCTTTAGCAACTTATAAATTTAATACGATTTGGGCAAGTATTACCTTGCATTTCTTTTGGAATCTTTTTCAAATTATCTTTATCACTGAAAAAGAAAGCAACGCTGCAGTATGGCAATATGTATTACATACGAACAATATAGCTATATCAGGCAATCAGTTTGGCTTCGAAGCTTCAATTATATCGATATTTGGCTACCTTGTTGTCATCTTATTATTACTAAGAGTTAGAAGAAACGCTAACAGCTAATACGACTTAGTTGAGTTACTTAAGAAAGGTTTAAAGTTACTGAGAAGTTCACTATACTTAAAATGTAATGCATTAAAATTAAATAAAAGGAGATTTTATATGAAAAAGATAGCATTATTAATTTCAACTTTTATATTAGTTATTACAGTAGCAGGATGTTCATCTTCTGAGGAAAATCACAAAAAAGATAGTGAAACTGAAAATAAACATACTGAGAACAAGGAAAGTCATAATCATAAAATTCCAGAACATATTTTTGATAAAACAACGTCTAATAAAACAATTTCTGAAGCTACTATGAAGAAAGATATAAAAAGATATTTAGATTCTGACAGAAAGCTATTAGATGCTACTGAACCTTATGAAGATAAGTTATATTCTGATGAAAAATTATCTGAAAAACAGCAGAAAAATTATGATAAAGTATTAAATTTACGAATTCAAAATGACGCTAACTTTGCTAAATACATAAAAAACAATAAACTCCCGAATAAAGAATATGAAAAATATAGTAAGAAAATTAGTCAGTATATTACAACATTTAATGACATGGATAATAAAGCTAAAAGTATGTCAAAAAAAGCTGAAGAAAAGTTAGATGAAGATGATTTAAAAGAGTTTAAGAATATATACAAAAATATAGATATTGTTAATGGTCGTGAACAAGATAAAATTGAGAAATTCTTGAAAAAGGAAAATATTAAGACTATCGCTTTTGATAAATAAAACTAACAGGACTCCGCAAACTCGGGGTCCTGTTTTTTAGTATTTGAAATTAAGAAAGATTTAAGCTTGAATTACGTAGAATTTTGTTATGTTATATGTAGGTTACATATTTGGATATTTTATTTTTTGAAAATGACTGCGTCAATTGTGCTTCATTTTCAAGAAAAAAAGTAGTCCTATAAACGGACTACTTAGATAGTTTAACTAAACAATACAGTGAAATAACCAATAAGAATCAATATGCCAGTAACACCATTATGAAGCATGTGGACCATCATACTATCGCGGACATTGCCTCTGCGGTGATATGCAAGGTAAAAGATCATGCCCATAAAGGTATACATTAATACAGCAACCCAATTTGTTGGATTGTGTTGAGAGGCGAAAACAATTGATGAAATAATAAATGGTAACCAGAAGCGACTACGTTTAAAGAGCGTTTCTTTGAAGATGCCACGATAAATCAATTCTTCTAAATATGGAACAATGAACGTAATAGTTAACGCAAATACAATATCTGGGAACACTTGCCCTAATTGGTCTGGAGTAGGTTTACTGTTCATATTGCCAAGTAGCATTTGGTCATTTTTTGTCGTACTTGAGCCTATTACAACTAACATTAATTGAGACATACCAATCACCATTAAGCGTAGTAACACGGCCCAACCAATATTAATCGCAATATCTTTACCTTTAAATTTCTTCGGCTGTTCGTAAGTATGACGTTTATAGTAACGTCTTACAAGCCACACAATAATACCTGTGAAAAGAAGGAAAAGTAACGTAGCAAGCGTGCCAGTTAATAAATCCATGTGAACTGAAAATCCAACAATAAAGCTCATTGTAACGATTGGAATTTCAGCGAGTATGAACCAACCAATAAAGATAAGGATATTCAAAAACTTATTACCTTTAGGATAACGTTCTTCATGAGATTGTGGAGTTTTATCTTGATGTGAGTGTTCAGGATTTGAAGTATATGTATTCCCATTTTCATATTCTGTCATGTTAAACCCACCTTTATTTAATATTTAGAACTTTGAAAACGGATACTGCATTTTGAATGTAACATATATTTGACATTTAATCTATATAAGTCGAGTAAAATTATTTTTAAGAATAAGTGAGTTTTTAATTAAGTAAGTAAAAGATTTCCCAAGAAATAAGGAGGTATATAATGTCACAAGAACAAGTAGAGTCACAAACTAAGTCATCAGATTTTCAAATTTCGCATAAAGCGTATTGGAAATTATTATTACAATCTATTTTTATGATGTTTGTAATGTTTTTCGCTGAATCGATGGTTTTAGGATTAGCAGAAGAGAGTCCTAAATATTTTTGGGTCAGTATTATCCCTATTGTCATCGCATTTTTATTATTATGGGTATTTAAGTTGAAATTATTTAATTTTAGCAAGATTACTAAACAACAATGGATATTAATTATTATTGGTTTCGCTTTAATGTTCGGTGTAGATTATTTATATTCATTCTTCATGCCAGAGACCAACAACGAAAAAGGTTTAGAAGAAGATTATAAAAATGTTCCGATCTTGCTTCAATTTTTATCAATTGGCTTCTTAGGGCCAATCTTAGAAGAAGTTATATTTAGAGGATTACTAATTAAAGGCATATTTAGAGGTGTGCCAATTATCGGAGCTATTGTTTCGGTCATATTATTTGCGGGTGCACATGGGCCAACTACTATTGGAGAATGGTTTGTTTATGGATTTTCTGGCTTAATATTTGTTTTTGCCTATTTGAAGACTGGACGCTTAGAAGTAGCAATATTAACGCATATTTTAAATAATTCTTTTGTTGTCATTCAAAATCATTTCTGGTAAATGAGCAATAATTATCATCATTAATATAAAGAAATGGAGAGGTCTAATAGGTGCACTAGATCTCTCCATTTTAATAGGGTTCCTTATTCACTACCAATTTTTAAATGTTTACCGGGAAGGCTGTGTAATAAATAAGGATCATGCGTAATAATAATTAACTGCAAGTTTTCAATTTCTCGTAAAGTCTGTAAAATCAGTTCTTCATTAATCATATCTAGGTTAGTTGTAGCTTCATCTAAAATAATGACGTCAGGTTCAACTAATAAGGCTTTCGCTATCCATAATCGTTGGAATTGGCCACCACTTAAATTACTTACTTTTTTATTTAATAGCTGTGAGTCTAATTTACATAGCTTCATAGCGTTCTGCATTTTTTCTTCATGTAAGTGTTCAGGGATATGAAAGTTTTTCAAAGGTTGTTTCAATATCCATTCGACCGTTTTTCTAGGATCTAAAGTGTTTGAATTATACTGTGGAATATATTGGATATGTTTCATCCACTCATGGCGTGATACTTTTCCGAGAGTTAAATCCTTGTAGCTTACGACGCCTTGATAGTTATCATCTAAACCTGCGATGATTTGAGCGAGGGTAGACTTACCGCTCCCACTAACACCACTAATAATGATATTCTCATGACTATCGGCTTCATAATTAAAGTTTTTAAATATCGCTTTATCTGAAAATGATTTATTCAACTGTTTAATCTGTAACATATTGATTTCTCCTATTCGAAAGTTCAATCAATTGTCGTGTATAGCTATGTTGAGGGTGCTCTAAAATTTGTGGAGCGGTCCCACTTTCAATGATTTCTCCCTGGTACATAACGCTGATATGTGTGGCGTATTCTCTAACCAAACTTAAATCATGTGTAATAAATAAGCTGGTCATTCCGTGTTCTTGAATGACATGATTTAATAGGCGCATTAAGTTATTACGATTGTCAAAATCTAATGCACTCGTAGGTTCGTCAGCAATCATAAACTTGGCTTCTCTAATAATTGCCATTACTAATGCCACACGTTGTGCCATTCCTCCGCTTAATTGAAAAGGGTAGGCATGAAGTACATCTTCTGCTTGAGTTAAACCTAAATTTCTAAATTGACGTAATACGAATTCACGTTGTTGCTCGCGAGTCATTTTAGAATTAAACGAATCAAATAAGGCATCGAAATGTTTTTGAATACGCACATTTTGGAAGAAATTACTATTGGCATCTTGGAACATAGCGTCTGTTTCATTAAGATTAATTTCAACGTTACCATCGTAGCGTAAATGTGGTTGATACATTTGTAAGGCAGTACGAGATAATAATGATTTACCACTGCCACTTTCACCTACTAAACAATGAAAGCTACCTTCAGTCACGTCTAAATCTATATGTTTTAAAAGCGCAACATCGCCATCGTAGACGGAGACATTTTCCAAATGCAATAAAGGCTTTAACGAATGAAGCGTCGATTCAATATTTGACATATGAGCGCGAATCCTCCTAACAACACACCAGGGAAGAAGAATAGCCATGGTGCAGAATAGAAATAACTCTTACCGTCATAAAGGATAGCGCCTAATTCAGGTAAGGGTGGTTTGACGCCTAATCCAATGAAGGCTAAACCAGAAATACTTAACATTAATTTGCCGAAATCTGCGGTTACGAGTGCCATGACGTTACTTAAAAGATGTGGAATAACGTGATGGATGGTCGTTTGAACTTTAGATAAGCCGCTTATAGATGCATATTTCACAAAGGGTTGCGTTTGTGCATCGCGAGCTAAATTTCTGAAATAACGTAAATAACGACCTAACCAGCCGATAATGAGTGCTAAGCATAAACCGACAATCGAATTATTAACAAAGCCAAGGACAACAAGGGCAATGATAATCGCAGGAAGCGCAATTAACATATCAGCTGCCGCCATTATCATGGAATCGAACCAACGTCCGATAAGTGCAGACATCAATCCTAGGATGAGGCCAAGGACGACCGTCCCAATTAAAATGAGCGTGGTTAACCCAAGTGTGACCATGCTGCCGACAAAAAGTCGTGTTAAGAAGTCGCGTCCTAAATCGTCTGTACCTAGTAAATGATGTAAGCTAGGTGGAATTAACGCCTCTGATTGATGAATGTCATTCGCATTATCATATAAGGCATAGGCGAGTATTGCGAGACCTACAATAATGACAGGCCATATCCAATATTTAATCTTCATAAGTTATACGGCCTCCTAACTTTTTAGACATTCTTAAGCGCGGATCACTTTTCTCTAGTAAAATGTCGCCAAGGAAATTGAGCACCATAATAATTAAGATAATAATCATTAAGATACCTTGAATTAATGGATAATCGCGCAAATTAATACTATTGATTAACAGTTTACCTAATCCTGAAATACTGAAAATCACTTCTAGAATAATGACGCGACTAAATAAGTGAATAAAATTATTAATCGTAATTGTTAATAATGGCGCTAATATTTCTTTGATTTGTACATAAATGCGATCTTTCAATTTAAATTGTCGTAGTAGCGCTAATTGATAAGGTTGATTGTGTAGCGTACGCTCGAAAAGATGACTACTTAATAAAATCATATGGCTACCTTCCACTAACACTAATATAGTGATAGGAAGCACAAAATATTGCCAACTATTACTACCTACGAATGGGAATAAATGCCATTTTACACCAAAGTAATAGATGAAAATGATGGCTAGCCAATACTCAGGTAATGAGGTAATAAGTTGAGAAACTCGCATAGTGAATTTCGACCATTTAGAACGCGGATGATTACCACATAAATAGCCAATGACATATCCGAGTGGGAATAAGATAATCGCTGAGCCAAGAATAAGTTTTAACGTTGGTGCCATTGCTTGAGTGATACGGTCAGTTACTGGCTCGCCATTACTAAAACTTGTACCTAAGTCACCTGTGAACGCATGACCAAGCCATTGTACATAACGAACAGGCATGGATTGGCTAAGTCCTAACTTGTCTTGTGCCATTTTAATGCGTTCTGGTGTGATTTGTGCGACGCCATGTTCTTGTAAATATTGAACGGCAGGGTTGCCGGTTGTATTTTCCAAAAGAACAAATAGAATAAATGAAATGACGACTAAGTAAATCACTAATTTTATAAATTGTTTAATAATATTATTCATTGTTCTTTACCTTCAATTTATCAAAATTTATAGGTGCATCTGTCTGACCAGAAAATTCAAAATTGCTGATTTTAGGTGTCGTTACAAAGGTTTCGTTTGGATAAGAAATTGGCACTGCTAAGTATTGATGATCAATATAGTTAGATAATTTGTCGAAAGCACTTTGACGTTGTTGCATATTAATGATTGTAGGGAACTTTTTAATCATCTCGGTTAATTTCGAATCATCTGCGAATGCGCCTGGTTGATGATCTGCTTGTTTGAAACGTGCATTTAAGAAATTATATGGCATTAAAGCATTAGTATAGGTACGGTAATAGATAAGGTCGAAGTCTTTACGTACTGTTAAGGTTTCGTAATATGTTTGAGAATCTAAGATGTTGATGTCTAATTTGATGCCCACTTTTTTCAATGCTTGTTGCATAATTTCAGCTTTGGTTTTCCACTCTGGAAATTCATCGGTTTGAAGTGCAAGTTTAAGTGACAGTACTTTGCCATCCTTTTCAAAATAACCGTTAGAATTCTTCTTATAGCCTACTTCTTTAATCAATTTCTCTGATTCTGAAGGGTCGTATGTATGATCGTGTTGATTACTTGAATTGACATATCGCACGTCACTTTGGAATAACCCTTTGAGTTTCTTGTTATGTGACAAGTCGTTAGTATCTATCGCCTTACTAATAGCCTCACGGATGCGTTTATCTTTTAAGACTTTATTTTGAGGATTAAAGCCCATAAATTGCGTTTCTGTACTTGGATACGTATGAACTTTTAAATCTTTGTTGCGATAAGATTCTTTAACTTGTTGTGGCGTCATCTGACCTAATGCACCGCCTGCAATATCGATAGAACGACTTTCGATGGCTAAATGTCTCGAATCACTATCTTCAATTGATTGGAAAGTTAGATCGTAATCGAGAGGGTGGCCATTATGGTAATACTGGTTCGGTTTAAACGTCACTGTTTCATTCGTTGAGTCGGCCACTTTGAATGGACCTGTACCAATTGCTTTCTCGAATTTACCAGTTGTCGCGCCATCTTTCACTGCATGAGGACTCATGATGCGAAGCGGTCTGATTTGAGTGAGTTCAGGCAATACTTGGTTAGATGGCTCTTTCAATTTAATTTCCACCGTATATTTATCCTTAATATTGACCGATTGTAATTTATCTAGTGTTTCCATTGGGTCCGTTTTATCTGTCGCTTTCGCTCTCTCTATTGAAAATTTGACCGCTGACGCGTCAAAATCAGAACCATCATTAAATTTCACATTGCGCTTAAGATGGAAAATATAATCCTTACCATCATCTGAAGCCTTCCACGATGTAGCAAGGCCTGGTTCAATTTTGCCCCCTTTGCCATAAGTCACGAGCGGTTGATAAACCGCACTATACACAGGCATAGGCACATCAAATGCTTGCGCATCTAAATGTTTGGGGTTAAATTCACGGGGAAGTGACACTTTAACTTCTTTTTTATCATCATTATGTGTCGCACAACCACTTAAAATAAGCATGGCACACATAGAAAGTGAATAGAATACACGCTTTTTCAAAACTTTACCTACTTTCCATTGTATTCATTCATATATATTTTATATTAGATTTGCATACAGAATTAATTTTTATAACAACACACATTATTATATGATACAACTTACACAACTATTATAAAAGTTGAAATTAGAAATCTGAAGATTGAAGAGTTAGAACAAGGTGAGAAAAAGAGGAACTTACATAGAATCTCAAAAAAGAAAAAAGGGCACGAAGCCCTCTTTCACAAATAAATATTTTAATGTGTTTCGCCTAATGCGATTTTGGCGTCTTCGTCTCTTGATATGGCTTTAATCGCAGCTGTTAAGCCTTTAGCAATCGTTTCGATAGACATTGAAGGTTTTTCAGGTTTATCTGTCACTTGTTCTGGAATAAATGGCACATGAATGAAACCAAATAATAAACCAGGATAAGATTTATCTGCTAAGTAACCTAATTGATATAAAACATGGTTACATACGAATGTACCTGCTGTATTTGATAAGCTTGCGGGAACGCCGGCTTGTTTAATGGCTTCTGTCATCTTCTTAACTGGTAAGTTTGAGAAGTAAGCAGGTGCGCCATCTTCTTGAATAGCGACATCAATAGGTTGATTTCCTTTGTTATCTGCAATACGTGCGTCATCAATGTTAATGCCAACGCGTTCTGGTGTTAAATCGTAACGTCCGCCAGCTTGCCCGATAGCTAATACAGCATCATAGCCTCCTTTAGCTAACTCTTTATCCACTGCCTCTTTTGATTCATGGAAGACAGTTGGGATTTCTAACTTTGTAATCGTATGCTCGCCGATGTGGTCCTCCAATTGTTTCACTGCTTCTAATGCTGGATTGATTTTTTCGCCACCGAATGGATCAAATGCTGTTACTAGAATATTCATAATTCATTTCCTCCTTTAATTTTCAAAAAGCCCAGAAATACATCAATGCAATATGAATAACGATTAATGTGAGTGCGATAGGGGCTTGTGCCTTAATAACGCCAAATTCTTCTTTCATTTCTAATAATGCGACAGGTAGTGTGTTGAAGTTTGCGGCCATAGGTGTAAGCAATGTACCACAGAAACCGCCTGTCATCGCTAATGCACCGGCAATGACTGGGTCGCCACCTTGAGCAATCACGAATGGAATACCTATACTTGCAGTAATTACTGTAAAGGCTGCGAAAGCATTACCCATCAACACTGTGAAGAGCACCATGCCTAGGATATAAGCAGTAGCACCTAAAAGATGGTTGCCTTCAGGTAAGAATGAAGAAATCCCTTTAGAGATAACTTGGCCAACGCCACTTGCTGTAAAGAGTACGCCAAGGGCTGCTAAGAATTGTGGCAGAATCCCTGTTGTACCGACTTGTTGCGTCAAGCGGTCGCTATCATATAGCACGTAAGATAATTTAGGTTTAATAATAAGTAGGGCTGCGATTAAGCCAATGACTGATGAAATGCCTAAACCAATTGCGCCACCTAGAGGCGTCCAGTTTGAAATAATGACTGCCACTACAGCTAAGACAAGGGCTGGAATAAAGAGTTTATTACCGTATTTATCTGACCCTTTTTCGACTTCTTTATCAGTCACATCAATAATATTTTTAATTTTAACTTGTTTGAAAAGGGTCAACGCACCCATACAAAGTACTAGGACGCCGTTAATAGCATTTGGAATATAAGGTCCAGCGATGAAAAGGACGGCTAAGATAGTCCAGAATGCTGCAGTACCTATACTTTTAGATTTATCAGTTGCGCGTAGAGCACGATAAGCAGTGTATAAAAATTGTAAACCAATTAGGATATAGAAAATTTCTAAAATGTGATTTAATGTAGCCTCATTCATGCTGTTTCACCTCTTTATGTCCATATTTTTTATTGAAATAACGATCTAGTAAGATATTTTTAACCCAAACTAATAGAAGGGTAATGATTGCGATAGGGATTGAAGCGAGTACTAAGCTAATTGCGTTTGCTTTAATATGTAGAGATTGGAACGTACCTACCATTAATAAAATACCTGCTGCGCCAACAAATAGATTTTGGCCGAAGAAGTTACCATAGTTTTCCATTGCAGAGGCTTCAGCTTTTAATTTTTCGATATCTTTAGCATCGACATCTTTTTCAGATAGGTTATAACGTGTGCGCAGGGCACCTTGTACCATTGGGTTGATTAAAGGTCTAACAAATTGAGGATGACCACCGATACGTATTGAAGCTACGCCAGCGATTTCACGGATAATTAAATATAAAGTGAGAAGGCGACCGGCTGTTATTTTCTTGACGTTGCTAATCAGTTTAGAAGCTTGTTGCTTTAAACCGAAACGTTCAATTAAACCGACCATCGGAAGAGTTAACATAAATAAAGTTACAAGTCGTTGATCGACAAAGGCTTTGCCAAGTGTAGAAAGCACATCAACGATATCCATACCAGCAACCAGACCAGTAACGACTGCTGCTATTAAAATAATTGCGATTGTATCGAATTTGAGAATGAAGCCAATAATGATAATTAAAATACCAATTAATTTAAGCCATTCCATAAAACCACTCCTTTGATGTAATAACTTGATTTAGGTAATACAAAAGATAAAAGTTTTAATTTTCTTAATATTAGCATAACTATTTTTGATAATGAAGTGCATTTAAAATAAAAAGAATAATATTTTGAAATATGAGGATATTAGAGAAGAAATATTTAAAAATGGATAATATTTTATGAAAGTTTTGTGGATATAAATATCTATTTAAAGTAATTTTATACTTATGTGATAAAATTTACTTGTAAATTAAAGGAGGAATGTTTTATGGCAAAAACAGCAGTTATTACAGGTTCAGCCGCAGGTTTAGGTAAAGGAATTGCAGAACGTTTAGCAAATGATGGATTTAATATCGTGCTTCAAGATATTAATCAAGACACACTACTAAAAACTGAGGAAGAATTTAAAGGCAAAGGTTTTAACGTTGTAGCTTTCCATAGTGACGTTTCTAAAAAGAAAGAACAAGAGGAACTCGTTCAATTTGCAGTTGCAGAATTTGGTCAAATTGATGTCTTTGTAAACAATGCTGGTGTTGACGCAGTATCTTCAATTTTAGAAATTACTGAAGACGAATTAGACAAATTATTCCATATTAACGTTTATGGAACACTTTTCGGCATTCAAGCAGCAGCGAAACAATTTATTAAACAAAATAGTAAAGGTAAAATCATTAACGCATGTAGTATCGCCGGACACGAATCTTATGAAGTGCTAGGTACATATTGTGCTACAAAATATTCAGTGCGTTCATTCACACAAACAGCAGCTAAAGAATTAGCTGAAAAAGGTATTACAGTCAATGCTTACTGCCCAGGCGTAGCTAAAACTGAAATGTGGGATCGTATCGATGCAGCCATGGTTGAATTAGATGACAGCTTAAAACCAGGCGATGCCTTCGAACAATTCTCATCAGCAATCAAATTAGGACGCTACCAAGAACCAAAAGATGTGGCAGCTTTAGTATCATTCTTAGCTTCACCAGATTCAGACTACATCACAGGACAAGCCATCCTTACAGACGGTGGATTAGTGTACAGATAAACCGAATATAGAATTGAAACATTTAAAGGACTCAGTTCCAAGCATAAAAACTCCCCTCAACAATATATGAAGAGGGGAGTTTATCTTTATATATTGATAAAACTATACGTAGTATCCCTGTTTCTTTCGTGATACAATGATTATATAAATGAGAAACATTCTCAATTAATTACATAATTATATATCACAGTAAGGGAGTGTATGATGTGATGTCACATCAACGTAAGTTTGACGTTAAACTCGTCATCGCAGCAAGTTTTGCAGTGTTAACATATTGGTTGTTCGCACAATCATTTATTAATATAGGCGCAAGTGTCCAAAAAACATTTGAAGCTCCAGCATCAATAATGAACCTATCGATTAGCCTTGTTTCATTCGTCACAGGCATATTCATGGTCGGCGCAGGGGATATCGCTGATAAAATAGGTAATCTCAAAATGACAATTATTGGATTAGTCTTAAGTATTATTGGTTGCCTTAGTCTAATTCTCATTCCAGCTACACCATTCCTAGTCATTGGCCGTATTTTCCAAGGTCTTTCAGCAGCCATTTTACTGCCTTCTACTATTGGATTAGTCTCAGATAAATTTGAAGGCCAAGAATTGCGCAAAGCATATAGTTTTATGATGATAGCAACAGTAGGCGGAATTGGTTTTTCATCTTATGTAGGTGGGCTTATTTCAAGTTATTTAGGATGGCAAACCGTCTTTATTATCTCAATCATTTTATCAATTATTGCGATACTTATTTTAAGTCGCAGACAAGAAATACCTCGTTCACAACGCGAGCATCAAACATTTGATTACGTAGGAATGATTATCTTCGGTATTTTTATCGCCTGTCTGATGTTAGTCATGACACAAGGATTCACATACGGTTGGACTAGCACCTTCACACTAAGTGTTGTAGCGCTTGGTCTCATTGCACTCATCGTTTTTTATTTTTTTGAAAAAGGCAGAACCACACCATTTATCGATTTTTCAATTGTAAAAAACCGAGCATTTCTTGGTTCAACAATTAATAATTTTGTACTCAATACTGGTGTAGGTACAACTGTCGTCTTCAATGGCTATGCCCAAAAACAATTTGGTATGAGTGAAGTACAAACAGGTCTGGTCACTGTGCCGTACGTCTTCATGGCCATTGCAATGATACGATTAGGTGAAAAAGCAATACAACGTTATGGTGGGAAAAGCATGTTAATTGCAGGGCCATTATTCCCAGCCATTGGAATTATCCTAATCAGTTGTACATTTTTATCTCAAAGTTGGTACGTAGGTCTTGTAACATTTGCTTTCGTGGTTTGTGCAATTGGTAACGGCTTAGTAGCCACACCAGGTTTAACGATCGCCGTATTTAACATGCCAGAAGAAAAAGTAAGTTTTGCGACAGGTTTATATAAAATGGGAGCCACTTTAGGAGGCGCCTTCGGTATTGCCTTCAATACGACTATCTTCACAGTATGCCAACAATTCTATACCGTAGAAACATCAGCCATGATTTCATTCTTAGCAGGAGCTATTATCATGATACTTGGCCTAATCTCAGCATTTATTCTTATACCTAAAAACGTAAAAGCATAATAAAAAACAAGCGTGACTGTTCAATCAGCCACGCTTGTTTTGTTTATAAATACTTGTTTAAAAATTTTAGATATAGATATTAAATGAAATTACACCATCTCAGAATAAATAGAATTGAGTGCCTATATACTTAGGCAAGAAATTCTAAAGATGAAAAACGAATGACGTTGCGCGCGGGGCCCCAGCACAAAGACTTTCGCATAGAAAGTCTACAAACAAAGCAAGCTGGGGAAGGAACGTAAGTGTTCACACACTTAAGTAAATAGTTCTAAGATAGATTACGAAGTGTAGTTGTGGAGACTCCTAGTGGAAAAGAAAGAGCCTCAAGACTACAGGCTTGAGCCTTTCCCACAGGAAAGCGCAACAACTTAAACGAGTGAACATCTATTTAAGAACTACTCTACATAAAAAGTACATATTTAATTCACTTTATCTGTCATTAAGCCTTGTGGTATTGGCTCAAAGATAACTAAATCATCGCTATTTAATAAATCCTCAGTTAATTGTAATTCGGCAATGCGGTTAGAATTATAATACTTCACATACAACGTACGCGTAGTCAGATTAAATACAGTTTGATACAGCGTATAGTGGAACTCATTTTCAGAGGGGCGAACGGCACCTTTAGGAATACTAACGCTATCCAGAATTCTAAATGCATCGAGCACCGCCTCATCGCCATCGTCAGGCAACATATTATGCACGAGATACGTTGCTCTGACATAACGCTCCGCAGATGTATAACCTCCTGGCAAACCAGAAGTGCCACTTTCATTCCCAATATATAAATTCTTGTAACGTTTATATTGAGGTTTGTAAGGCGTCACATTCGCATAATTCTTCAAGTTCTCATAATGCCAATTCAAATCAGGACTATTTGTTAGCACGCCAACTGGATTATCATGCACTACAATACGGCCTTCCACAAATGTAATTTCAGCCGTACGACCAGTAGCATCAGAAATATGATAATGAAGCGGAGGTGCTTCGTTAATATCGTTGAGAGTATTCGCTACAACATTCACTTGTTTCGCATTATCAATGAGTTCGTCGATCGTTTGATTGTAGCCAAGTGCCCACGTTAGCACTTCAGTTTGCGAAATATTGATATAGCCTTCACGAATTTCAGTCGCATAAGACGCGTAACCACGGTCGTATTGGTTCGAAATCGCTAAGCCATGCTCGTTCACGCCATCTCCGAAGATAAAGCCTTCCATATCTGAACCTGCGCCAGTAAAGCCATACTTCGTCTTGCCTTTATAATCAACGCGAGATTCCCAATAGAAATTGCGCGGTTGCACAGCAGGGTGACCCGTTAATGGATAATCATAATCCATTGTTCGACCTAGAATGATGTTGCCATTTTTTGCTTGAAAAGTAAAACCCGTACACATATGTATCAACCTCCATTTATATATTGAAAATTATTATCAATTATAAATTTTATATGTAATGATTTCAATTTTAACAATGGTAAGTATAAAAAATATCCCTTATGACATTGGTTAAATCTCATAAGGGATACAACTAATTAATTAAGCATGTACGTGTTCTGGTACGTCTTTGAAGTTTTCTAAACGACGATTCCATTCTTCATCGCTAATGTTATTTTTAGCTACATAGCGATTACGTGGGTGTTTGGCACAATCGTATGAACAAGCGCCAAGGTATTTTTCTTCATTTTCCTCTGAAACAAGAATTTGTTTATTACATTCAGGGTTGGCGCAGTTAATGTAACGTTCGCAAGGCGTACCATCGAAGTGTTCTTTACCGATAACTGTTTTCTCAACTTGGTTAACGTCTACACTAATACGTTCGTCGAATACGTACATTTTACCGTCCCAATATTCACCTTTAGTTTCAGGATCTTTACCATAAGTCGCAATACCGCCGTGTAATTGACCAACGTTCTCGAAGCCTTCTTTAACTAACCAGCCAGAGAATTTTTCACAACGGATACCGCCAGTACAATAAGTAACGATGTTTTTACCTTCTAATTGGTCTTTGTTCTCACGGATCCAATCTGGTAAGTCTCTGAAACGTGTGATGTCTGGACGAACAGCACCACGGAAGTGACCTAAGTCGAATTCATAGTCATTACGTGCATCTAAAATGACTGTATCTTCATCTTCTAATGCTTCTTTAAATTCGCTTGGTGAGTAGTATTTACCGGTTGTTACACGTGGGTCAACGTCATCTTCTAAGCCTAATGCAACGATTTCGTTTCTAGGACGTACGTGCATTTTCTTGAATGCGTGACCTTCAGCTTCATCAATCTTGAACGTCATATCTGCGAAACGTTCATCCGCATGCATATGCTCGATATATTTATCTGTATCTTCTTTTGTACCTGATAATGTACCGTTAATACCTTCAGTAGAAACTAAGATTCTGCCTTTTAAGTTGTTTGCTTTACAGAATTCTAAGTGCTCAGCTGCAAATGTTTCAGGGTCATCAATAGTTGTATATTTGTAATATAATAACACTCTATAATCCATTTTCTGATTCTCCTCTTAAATTTTGAATTTATCGTAAGGGCAAGCCGTAATTATTTAAATTGTCGTTCTTTTCGTTTTTTATAAAAATCAACATTATATTATTTTACCAAATTTACAATAACTTTCAATATTTCGGTTTTGAAAATAGGGCAACAGACCTAGTTAAGTGAGCAATATTTCTTTTTGAAAACGATTACATATAGTACCATAATGTTAAAGCGTATATTAGAAATTGAGAAATTAAAATTTTACTTTTCAAAAAGGAGGAATTGTATCTTATGTCAAACGAATCATTACCGAAACTTACATATACAGGTGCGTCAAAAAGCGCAGTGCCGATTATTTCAGAAAGTGAATTACAAACGGTTACCGCAGAACCTTGGGTAAAAATTTCAGACGAAGGTCTTCAATTAGAAGGATTAATCTTCGATAGAGATCATAATTTGTATTTATGTGAAGTATTTGGCGGCAAAATCTTTAAAGTAGATACGAAAACAAAAGAAGTGTCTACTGCATTCCAATCACCAAAACAAAATCCAGCTGCAGTTAAAATTCATAAAGATGGACGTTTCTTTACATGTTATTTAGGAGACTTTGAATCAACAGGTGGCATCTTTGCGACTGATGAACATGGTGACAACTTTGAAGAAATTATTTCTGAATTAAACTCAGAATACTGTATTGATGACATGGTCTTCGACAGTAAAGGTGGCTTCTATTTCACAGATTTCAGAGGCTATTCGACAAATCCTAAAGGTGGCGTTTACTATGTGTCACCTGACTTCAAGACGGTAACGCCAGTGATTCAGAATATTTCTGTCGCGAACGGTGTAGCGTTAAGTACTGATGAAAAAGTGTTATGGGTTACGGAAACGACAACTAACCGACTTCATCGTATCCAATTAGAAGACGATGGTGTAACGATTGCACCATTTGGCGCTACAATTCCATACTACTTTACAGGACATGAAGGACCGGACTCAGTATGTATCGATAGCGACGATAACTTATATGTCGCGATGTATGGACAAGGACGTGTCTTAGTCTTTAATAAACGTGGTTATCCAATTGGTCAAATTTTAATGCCAGGTCGTGATGAAGGTAAAATGCTACGTTCAACACATCCACAATTCATTCCAGGTACAAATCAATTATTAATTTGTACAAACGATATTGAAAATGGTTCGGAAGGTGGCTCAATGATTTATACAGTAGAAGGCTTCGCCAAAGGACATAAAAGCTACCAATTCCAATAAGAATAAAATAAGCGACAGCGTCTAACACTAAAAAACCCCTCACTAGTACAAGTAGTGAGGGGTTTGGTGCTTGTAATGGAACTAATTTATAAATGTATTATACTACTATTGGTTACTTATTGCAACTTAAGAAATGTGTTTTATCCCTTGCTTCCATATTCTGTGAAACTTTTAGCTATATCCAGTATACTGAAGAATGAATATAATAGACACGTATGTGTGAAAGGAGTATATGATGAAAGACAATTGGATGAAACATAAAGAAGATAGTCTTGTAGCGTCTTTTTATGATGCACAAACACCTGAATTCCAGGAACAAGGCTTTGAAACTGAATTAGCTTTCGGTACAGCAGGGATTCGTGGGCAATTCGGACTTGGCCCAGGTCGTCTAAATCGCTATACTATCCAACGTTTAGCGCTAGGCATCGCTAACTATTTACAAGACAAAGAGACGCATCCTTCGATTGTCATTCACTATGATATTCGTCACTTATCTTCAGAATTTGCAGAACTGATTTCTCAAATTCTTGCTTCAAATGACATCAAAGTATACTTAGCAGCGCATTACAAAACGACGCCTGAATTATCATATGCCGTAAGACACTTACATACTTCTGCGGGTATCATGATTACAGCAAGCCATAATCCGAAAGATTATAACGGCATTAAAGTATACGGCTCAGATGGTGCGCAATTAGATGAAGAAACGTCATTAGAAGTCGCTAACTACATTAATAATTTAGAAGATCCACTTCAATTAGAAGTAGACTTCAACCCTACGTTGATTGAGAAGAATATCCATACCTTACCAGATGATGTTTATAACAATTACATTAATGAAATTACGCATCTTGTCGGCGATATTCCACAGTCAGATTTAAAGGTTGTTTACACAAGCTTACATGGCACAGGTGTACCGATTATTCCCGAGATTTTACAGCACCTACATTTTCAAAACTTTAACTTAGTTGAAGCACAGTGCAAAGTCGATCCAAATTTCAGTTCTGTGAAAAGTGCGAATCCCGAAGAACGCGACGCCTTTGACTTAGCCATTCAACAAGCCCAAGACACTGACGCAAATCTAATTATTGCTACAGACCCTGATGTCGATCGTATGGGTTTTGTCGAACGTAATAAAGATGGTCAAATTCACTACTTTGGTGGCAGCGAAATTGGCGCATTACTAATTAAATATCTTATTGAACATACGACGCTCCCTAAACATCCCGTCGTCATCCAATCTATCGTTACTGGTGAATTAGGTAAACGTCTTGCGCAACAACATGGGGTCACTGTGAAGGAAGTCTTAATCGGCTTCAAACATATTGCCAAAGCGATTCGTGAATTTGACAATGACCAATCATTTTTATTCGCCTACGAAGAAAGTTACGGCTACTTAGCCGATGATTTCGTGCGAGACAAAGATGCCGTCCAAATCGTGCCATTAATTATTAAGTATGCTTCTATTTTGGAAAATGAGGGCAAAACACTTCACGACGCGTTAAAAGAAATCTATGAAGAAGTAGGACACTATCGTGACTACCTTGTTTCAAAAGTATTCGAAGGCAAACAAGGCCAACAACACATTGCAGATTTAATGGCTAAAGTAAGACATCATATCCCTGACACAATCGCAGGCTTAAACGTCATCGCAGTAGAAGATTACGACACACTCCAACGTGTAAACAAAAAAGACAATACGGTAGAAACAATTACCTTACCACAAGCCAACGTCATTAGAGTCATCTTTGAAGAAGGCTTCATTGCCCTAAGACCATCAGGCACAGAACCTAAACTCAAATTCTATATCTCACTCAACGTCCACAACTTCGACCAAGTAGCACAAGAGATATATGAATATATATTTAAAGACGTGAAGTAGGGCGAGTTATGGAAATTAGTAAACCATCTTCATATGATAAAGAATCTCTTAAAAGTTGTGGAAATGCGATTAAAAAACTTCATGATGATCACCATAAATTACGCAAAAGAAATGAAATTAAAAAATCTAAAAAAGAAGTTGAAGTACAAGATAATCAACTGAAATTTGATATATAACTATTAATATTCTCTATTCAATAAGATTCTAATTATACTTTTTGCATTATTAGTTGATAGAAATACGAAGTATTGATGGCGAGACGCTACTAGGAATAGCATAAGCCTTGAGACAAAAATTAAACCAAAAAGCGATTAATCACAACCTACAAGCCTTTGAAAAAGGCTAACAAAGTGATTAATCGCTTTTCCTTATTTAACAAATTGGCTCAGGCTATGCCTAGAGCAAGCGAGCCACTTCAATACGCAGTATTGAGTACAACTCTTTGACACCACACAAGTTCAACCTCACACCTCATTTTCAAAAAATAAAATTAAAAAAACACCTCATAGTAAGAGATACACATCCCAAACTACAAGGCATCTTATACATATATTAATACTTTCTTAAAAAGTCCAACTCACGGTCAAACAAATTATTCGCAATATAAGCTTGCACCGTATTCAGAACTTCCTCAATCTCTTGCGTCATATTCGATAACACACGTACCGCAAAACCATGCGTAGGCAATTGCGTAATACCTAAACGACAATCATACGTCTTCGTATAATCCTTAATCTCCTCATACACTTCTTCGATTAACTTTTGCGTCACATCAGGATGGATAAAGTAAGCCGAACCTAAATGCGTATAGTCCTCCATATAACCAATCGCATTCATCTTCGTCTTAGTTGGATCCATAAGCAAGTTATCATACGTCACTAACTCATCGTCCACATAAATCTCGTTAATTAAGTGCATATAGTTATAAGTGAAATGTTCATCTTTCATAGAATATCCTGGTGTCAGAATATCTGTATAAAACATAGACGCACTTGCATCAAGTTTAAATACATTGTGCTGGAAGAATTTAGAATTTTCATAGGCAATAATAGGATCGCCTACATATTCCATATAACCATCTTTTGCAATATTAAAAGTTTGATATTGCTCCACATGATCATTCAATGTTTTATAAATCTTCGTAGCACCTTGAGACGTCAAAGTCACAGAAGCCGCTTCTTCTACATTAATATTCATACGATAACGGTCGCCGTCTAAGTAACCACCGCCTACATTGACAATATAGAACGTTGGAATCGTTGATGAATTTAAATAAACTGGTCGAATAACTTTTAGAGCCTTTTCAAAGAAGATATCACGCGCAACAGAACGCTTACCATTATGGAAAACGGTAAGGTCTAATTGCCCAGTCCACGTTTGTTCAGTATCTCTTGAAGCAGCCATTAAGATAATCCTTTAAGTAATACGTCGCGGTCAATCCATTCAAGCACATTCTCTAAACCTTCATCTGTTTTAAGGTTAGTAAATGTGAATGGACGCTCACCACGGAAGGTCTTCGTATCCTCAGCCATTTGGTCTAATGATGCACCAACGAACTCAGCTAAGTCTGTTTTATTAATAACAAAGTAATCAGATTTAATCATACCTTGTCCGCCTTTACGAGGAATCTTTTCACCTTGAGCAACGTCAATGATATAAATTGAGAAATCCACTAATTCAGGACTGAAAGTAGCCGCTAAGTTATCGCCACCAGATTCGATAAAGATTAATTCGATGTCATCGTTACGTTCTAACAATTCATCAATCGCCGCGAAGTTCATAGACGCATCTTCACGAATTGCTGTGTGAGGGCAACCGCCTGTTTCTACACCAATAATACGATCTTCAGGTAAGACGCCTGTATTAACTAAGATTTTTTGATCTTCTTTAGTATAAATATCATTGGTAATAACGCCGATACTAATATCTTTTGAAAGGCGACGTACTAATTTTTCTACTAATTGGGTTTTACCTGCGCCAACAGGACCGCCAATACCAATTTTAATTGGATTTGCCATAAATAATAACCTCCTATGAAATAAAGATTCTCACATTAACGTTTTCATGTTCCATTTGGTTAAGCTCTAAGCCTGGAGCTGTTAAGCCAAAGTCTGCTTCGCTTAATGTGAAAATGTGTTGTCGTGTACGCTCGATATATGGAATCATTTCCGTCACCACTTGTTGACCAGTTGTTTGTCCAAGTGGAATAGCACGTACAGCATTTTGAGTTAAACTTGAAACATTTTGATATAAATAGTAATCAATAATTGTTTCAATATCGACACCTAAGTAATGGCCAAGCATGGTAAAACATATAGCTGGATGTAATTTGGCACGTTTCTCTTTCATTTGCGTATGGTACCATTCAATCCATTCGCTATCATAAAGTTCCATTGCAAGTTTGACCATTCTTGTACCCATTTGTTTTGTACCCACACGTGTTTCGCGAGGTAAACTTTGTACGAAGATTAAGCGATCAAGTTGTAGTACTCTTTCATGGTCTTCATCGTCTAAAGCTTGATAAACCAAGCGCATTGCTAAGCCATCTGAATACGTAAGTTGTTCATTGAGGAACAGTTGAAGCCACTCTTTGAAAGTAGTGGCGTCATGCACTGCATCTCTTTGAATGTAAGTTTCCAGTCCAAATGAATGGCTAAATGCGCCGGTAGGGAATTGTGAATCACAGAACTGAAATAGTCTTAAATTTGAATGATCAATCATGTGAATGTCCTATATGTCTAAAGGCTTTATTCACTTTACGATCTTCATGACTATAAGGGATGCCGAGTGATTTTAATAAGTCTTCTACTAAATAGTCATATTGTACGAGCATTTCAGTTTCTGTAAATTGGGCTGGTAAGTGACGATTACCTAATTGGTGCGCAATGTCGCCCATTTCTTGTAAGGTACGTGGTTTAATAACTAGTAAATCTTCTGAATTTACATCAACGACAATCATATTTGTTTCATCTTGATATAAAATATCGCCGTATTGTAAATCAATAGGTTGTTTTAAACGAATACCGATTTCATTACCGTGATCTGTTTTTACACGTTGAATACGTTTTACTAGGTCTGAGTTTTCAAGATAGACTTTTTCAACGTGTTTATTCTTTTCATCGGCAGAAAGGTTTGCGATATTGCCTTGAATTTCTTCTATAATCATTAATAATGCCTCCTAGAATAAGAAGTATCTTTGTGTTAATGGTAATTCTGTAGCAGGTTCGCTAGTGATTTTTTCACCATCTACAAATACTTCGTATGTTTGTGGGTCCACATCTAATTTAGGTGTAGCATCATTATTCTTCATATCTTTCTTAGTTAGGTTACGGATACCGTGAACAGGACGTACCATGCGTTCTAAGTTTAAGTTACGATAGATACCACTTTCAAATGCTGTTTTAGATACAAATGTAATAGATGTATGTTGTAAATTGCCGCCATATTGGCCATACATTCTACGATATTTTTGAGGTTGTGCTGTTGGGATAGATGCATTGGCATCACCATTATTTGCTGAATTAATCATACCGCCTTTAACGACTAACTCAGGTTTTACACCGAAGAATGCAGGATTCCATAATACTAAGTCGGCTAATTTACCTTTTTCAATTGAACCAACATAGTCAGAAATACCATGTGTAATAGCAGGGTTAATTGTATATTTAGCGATATAACGTTTAATACGATTATTATCGTTATACTCTTGGTCGCCATCTAAGAAACCACGTTGTTCTTTCATGCGGTGAGCTACTTGCCAAGTACGTGTGATGACTTCACCTACACGTCCCATTGCTTGTGAGTCTGAGCTGACCATACTGAAGACACCCATATCTTGTAATACGTCTTCGGCAGCGATAGTTTCTTTTCTAATACGAGAATCTGCAAAGGCAATGTCTTCTGGAATAGAAGCGTTTAAGTGGTGTGTAATCATAACCATATCTAAATGTTCATCTACAGTATTATGTGTGTAAGGTAATGTTGGGTTAGTAGATGAAGGTAAGATATTTGAATAAGATGCAGATTTAATTAAGTCAGGCGCATGTCCGCCACCAGCACCTTCTGTATGATACATGTGTAATACACGGCCTTTAACGGCTTCCATTGTATCTTCCATGAATCCAGCTTCATTTAATGTGTCTGCGTGAAGTGCAATTTGAACATCAAACTCGTCAGCTACTGATAAAGCATGATCTAATGCTGAAGGTGTTGCACCCCAGTCTTCGTGTACTTTCAAGCCAATAACGCCGGCATGAATTTGTTCAATTAGTGCAGTGTGGTTTACAGCTTGACCTTTACCAGTGAAGCCAACGTTGATTGGTAAGTGTTCCGCCGCTTCTAACATGCGGTGAATATGCCATGGTCCAGGTGTTACAGTTGTGGCTTTAGTACCTTCTGAAGCACCAGTACCACCACCGATATGTGTAGTGACACCACTTTCAAGTGCGACTTCTGCTTGTTCAGGGTTGATAAAGTGAACGTGAGTATCAATACCACCTGCAGTTACAATTTTACCTTCAGCAGAAATAACATCTGTAGTTGCGCCGATAATGATATCAATATCATCCATAATATCTGGGTTACCCGCTTGACCAATTGCAAAGATATAGCCATTTTTAATACCAATGTCAGCTTTAACTACTTTATCGTAATCGATAATGACTGCATTTGTAATAACTAAATCTGCAACATAACGGTCGTCACGTGTAACGTTTGGATTTTTACCCATACCATCACGAATAGATTTACCGCCACCAAATGTTACTTCGTCGCCATAATTTGTGTAGTCATGTTCCACTTGTGCAAATAAGTTTGTATCGCCAAGTCGAATTGAATCACCTTTAGTTGGACCATAAAGGCTGGTATATTGAGATTGCGTCATTTTAAAACTCATTATGCTTTACCACCTTTTTTATTAATGTTTTCTTCGCCTTCGTCATTAGACACACCGGCGTGTTCATCATTTTTACCAGTTGGACGATATACGCGGTCTTCATCAATTTCACCGTTAACCATGCCTCTGAAACCATAAATTTTGCGATGACCTGCATATTCAACTAATTGAACTTTCTTTTCATCGCCAGGTTCGAAACGTACGGCAGCACCTGCAGGGATATCTAAATGTTTGCCGTAAGCTTTTTCACGATCAAATTGTAATGCTTTATTTGCTTCGAAAAAGTGGAAATGTGAACCCACTTGAATAGGACGATCGCCTGTGTTTTTAACCGTTAGTACAGTTTCTGGTCGACCTTTATTAATTTCAATTTCAGTACTTTTTACTTTAATTTCTCCAGGAATCATTTTTTCATCCTCCTTACACGATAGGGTGGTGAACCGTGATTAGTTTTGTGCCATCTGGGAAAGTTGCTTCGATTTCAATGTCTGTAATCATGTTAGCAACGCCTTCCATTACATCATCTTCATTTAAAATCGTTTTACCATAGCTCATTAACTCCGCTACAGTTTTGCCATCGCGTGCACCTTCTAATAATTCATCGCTAATTAAAGCTAATGCTTCAGGATGATTCAACTTTAAACCACGTGCTTTGCGTCGACGTGCAACTTCTGCAGCTACAACAATCATTAACTTGTCTTGCTCACGTTGAGTAAAATGCAAATTGATTCCTTCTTTCCTTGGTAATTTAAAATAGGTATTACACTTCTTATGTTAGAATGAATGAAAACTTTTCACAAGGAAAATACCTT
>NZ_PPRC01000119.1 GCF_002902565.1 Staphylococcus petrasii
TTTATAAACCAACATATAATTTAGGCGACTATGTATGGGAAGATACCAATAAAGATGGTATCCAAGATTCTGATGAAAAAGGAATTACAGGTGTAACCGTTACATTAAAAGATAGTGACGGCAATACAATTGGCACAACAACAACAGATGAAAGTGGTAAATATCAATTTACTGGTTTAGAAAATGGAACGTATACAGTCGATTTTGAAACACCAAAAGGTTATACGCCAACATCTGTTAATTCTGGTAATGATAATGGTAAAGATTCAAATGGCACAACAACAATTGCTACTATTAAAGATGCAGATAATGAAACAATTGATACAGGATTTTATAAACCAACATATAATTTAGGCGACTATGTATGGGAAGATACCAATAAAGATGGTATCCAAGATTCTGATGAAAAAGGAA
>NZ_PPRC01000120.1 GCF_002902565.1 Staphylococcus petrasii
ACTTTAAACTCAATAGCACTAAAATAATAATAAATGCTATAAAATATAGAATATTGATATATTTGATTTTCTTATATTTTAATTCTTTAACATTTTTAATATTATAAGATTCTTTAATTAATTGTATTAAGCTTTTGATTCCTGTTTTCATCGTCCTCACTTCCGATTTTTTTCTCTTCAAATTTTTCTTGAAACTTTTCTTTTATTCTTTCAATAACATCAGTATCTGTAGTATCAATAGAAACTTCTATGATGTCTACTAATTTAGGAACCCTAGCTAAAAATGGATTGTTTTCTTTTAAAATATCACTGATTTTATTTATTAGTTCATTTATATTAATTTGATTCACATTATTTAACTGAATGTGCTCAGATCTTGTGGCTAATTCTGGTTTTACGACCATAGTTTTATGATTTTGATTTTCACCCTTTACGTACCATTCATCATAATTCCCTTTGTTGCTTAAATTCTCATAAATCTTTTTAACTTCTTTAACTATAGCTTTCTCTACTTTAGTTTTAAATTTTTTTGTCTCTTTAAAATTTTTTCTTTGTAAATCAGTATCGGCAAATATTTCGACATCTTCAAAACCTGGTGTATCATTAGCACCACTAGGGTCATAAGTATAAGCAAATTCATCTATATTTATTAGTTTATCTAACTCATCAAAAAAATCAGTAGAAGGAAGAGAATCTACTTTAATAGCTGGTTGTCTATATATCTTTAAACCAATTTCTTTGTTAGCTTGATTCCATTTTTTTATATATTCATATAACACAAACCTATATTTATTAAAAAAAGTATTAATCGTTGTCTTATTTATAATCGTATTATTATCTCTCGTTACATACATCATTCCATGTTGTCTAGTGATTACAATTTGAACTGTTTCTGGAACAGATTCATGTTTATCCAATTGTTTGTTTTTAGTATTGTCAATATTATTTTTAATATCTTTAATTTCTCCAAATTTATCTGTTTCAAGAGTAACTATACTATATTCGTTATTGTAAATTTCATAATCTATAAATGTCATTTTACACGTTTCATCAATGTGTGGTAACTCTACATATATATTATGATATTTTTCAGGGATAATTTTTAGAACTTTGAAAAACTCGTCTATAACATTAATTTCAAAGTGGTTTTTTATAACCTTCCCTTTATCATTACGCTCAATATCTTTCATATTTTTATATTTTGGTGTTCTAACTGAATAGACTCTTAGTGTATATGATTTTGACAATTCCCCATAAACCTCTTTCATGTGTAGTTTTTATATTATTATATATTTAGTTGCACAAAATAAAAAGGTAATATCTAAAAAAAGCAACTAATATCGGGGAATGATACTAGTTGCAACTACACACTTACATTATAACTTATGCAAATTGAATAACCTAATATCATACACTTTCCTATTCAATTATTTATAAATATCCTATCATCATTTAACTTCACAGATGGTATTATTCTTCTATCTACACCATTCTTTACTAACATTAAATTAAAGGATAGTATAATGCCTACCCTTTCTGCTGCATGAAGTTCTTTCCATATTTCTACTTCCTTGTCTGTCATTAGATCAGTAATAGTTATAGTAGTATTATCTTTAATACTCATAGCCCTATTGAACATATCATTTACATTAATCTGTTCTATTTTAGAACACATGGTTATCAGTCCTCATCTGGAATATCATTAATAATCACTGTTCTATTAGGGTGCTGTTCATGTATTTCATCTAGTGCTTTCCGTTTTTCTTCTTCCTCATCTTCTGGCCAATCACCAATATTAACAATAACAGGCGTTTCATATGCAAGTTCTTTTTTATCGGTAAATAACTTGTGATACTTACCTAGCATATCTCTAGCACGTAATCTATCACTAGGCTTAATAGGTACTTCTACCATTTCTACATGCTCATTGTACACTAAGTTCATTTTGTCGGTGTCTGGGTTGCGTTGAAACTCCCCACGTTTAACAACAACTTCTCTTACTTCACTCTCATCACCTACTGCTGCATTACTTAAGATATGAAGTAATTCGTTAGCAGATAGTACACCCTCATCAATTACCCTCTTACGTTGCTCATCAATATATTTTGCTACCTTCTTATTTTTAAGTAATCTGCTCCCCTGTTCACTTGCAGTATGAGGACTATAACCAGCTTTAATAGCACTTTGTGTAATGTTCAGTGTCTTTAGGTACTCTGACACAAATTTTTCTTGTCTAGGATTTAATTTACTCATTTTTTACCTCCTATAATTTATCTAATAAACCATTCAATAGTTGACGTATTCTTTCCCTACTTAAATTGAATATCTTTGCAATTTCATTCATTGATTTTCCTTCACATAATAAGAAAAATATGTAGTATTCCCTTCTAGTTCCTACTGCATAAATAAGTTGATCTAGTTCATTAAAGAACACTTGATTACCAGTATTCTCACTTAGTTCAAAAGGTTCGACTTCATCACTCAGTGAAAAGAAATCATCTACATTAGTATCATCATAGCTTACAATATTTGACGCTTTCTCTTTGTGATAGTCCATTATAAACTGTTTAATTGCTTGTTTATCGTACATCATGTAGCAACACTTACTTTATGCTTATAAGCGTATAAATCACGTTGTAGGCGTTCTATGAGGCTATAATCTATCGTTGAACCATTAGATTGCATGTAATACATAATTTCCTTTTGTTCACTAGGTGTATATGATTAATGACTTGTTTTAATTGCTGCATGTTTCTATTCGATTTTGTTTTGAAACGTTTCATTTTTTCTTTTTCACCAATAATATCAATCACTAACTTTTCTAAAGGATAAGAAATAGATACAACGCCATAAACATCATTTGTAGTCATATGTGACATATTTAAGTGATACATCATCTCTAT
>NZ_PPRC01000121.1 GCF_002902565.1 Staphylococcus petrasii
AACACAAGAGCCAAGCACAGAAGAAACTAGTAAAGAAGCAACAACACAAGAACCAAGTACAAAAGAGGCTAGTAAAGAAGCAACATTACAAGAGCCAAGTACGGAAGAAACTAGTAAAAAAGCAACAACACAAGAGCCAAATATAGAAAAAAGTTCTGTAAATGCAAAAGAAAATAAATCGAATGCAGAATTGAATGAATCATTTAAACAAGTTGGTAATGATTTAGATCAAGCTAAAAATGAAGAAACAAAAAAACAATTAATTACTAACTTTGTAGCTTCAAATTCAGATAGTTCTGTTGAAGAAGCAACAAAAGAAGTAGAAAAATTAAATCTTGATTATAATAATTTAAATAGTAAAACACTATTAAGTGCATTAGTTAAAGCAGATTCAGAGAAAAAAGATTCAGAAACTACTTTAGCAACGACTAATGATATTAATAGCTCAAGAACTGTCCAACCAAAATCAAAATTTGCAGTTAGAAAATTTGCAGCTGCAGTACAAGGACAAAATGTTAATGATTTAATTCATGTTATTAATCAAAGTATTACTGAAGGTAAAGAAAATGATGGAATTATTGAAGCACATGATGCAGAGAATATTCAATATGATTCAACATTTTCTATTGATAACGCTGTACATAGTGGAGATACAATGACAGTAGATTATGATAAGCGAACACTTCCTTCAGATTTAACCACTCGATACAATTTACCAAATCTTATTGATGATTCAGGTGAAGTGATTGCTAACGGTTCATATGATTTAGATAAAAAGCAATTAACTTATACTTTTACAGATTATGTAGACAAATATGAAAATGTAGTTGCCCGTTTATCATTAACTTCATATATCGACAAAGAACAAGTTCCTGATAGAAATACGAAATTAGATTTAACATATAAAACAGCTAATTCAGAAGCTCATAAAGATGTCACTGTTGAGTACCAATACCCAGAAAAAGAGGGGCCTGCTAATATATCAACTTCATTTACAAGATTAGATGAAGATAACCAAAGAATCGAACAAACAATTTACGTTAATCCATTGCGTGAAAATGTTCCTTACCCATCATTAGTAGTTTCAGGGGAACCTACAAATAATAGTGCTGGTTCAACAATTATTGATGATACTACTTATATTCGTATCTATAAAGTTAGAAACGATCAAACTTTACCAGATAGTAATAAAATATACGATTATAGTCAATATGAAGATGTAACAAACTCAGGTGATTTTACTATTACACGTCAAAGTTACAATAACCAATTCAAAATTGACTTTGGACAAAAGATTGATTCACCGTATATTGTTCAAGTAGTAAGTAGTTATGGTGTTGATGATGAGGGATATTCTCAAGTACAACAACATGCTATTTTATCATCTTATGATTCTGCAAGTCGTGGAACATATAATGCTGGTTATGGAAATAATGTAGAATTTTCAACTAACAGTTCAGACGGTTCAGGTGAAACACCAGTTCAAAAATATAAAATTGGTGATTATGTATGGGAAGATGTAGATAAAGATGGTATTCAAAATACTGACAAAAATGAAAAACCTATAAGTGGAGTTTTAGTTACACTAACGAACCCAGATGGAACTCAAAAATCAGTTCGTACTGATGAAAACGGATATTATGAGTTCGACGGGCTAGATGATGGCTCGACTTATACTGTGAGTTTTGAAACACCAGAAGGCTATACACCTACTATAAAAAATGCTGAAAACTCTACAAATGAAAATGATTCTAATGGCTCTTCTGTAACTGTAACAATACAAGGTCATGATGATATGACTTTAGATAGCGGTTTTTACAAAACCCCTAAATATAAATTAGGTGATTATGTTTGGTATGACACTAATAAAGATGGTCATCAAGATGATAATGAAAAAGGTATACAGGGTGTAACAGTTACATTAAAAGATAATAATGGAAATGTATTAAAAACTACTCAAACAGATGAAAATGGCAAATATATTTTTGAAGATTTAGATAGTGGAGAATACAATGTTCATTTTGATAAGCCTGAAGGTTTAACTCAAACAACTACCGATTCAGGAGACGATGAAAAAGACGCTGATGGCGAAGATGTGCATGTAACTATTACTGATCATGACGATTTAACTATTGATAATGGTTATTTCGAAGAAGATTCAGACTCAGATAGCGACTCAGATTCAGACAGCGATTCAGACTCTGACAGCGACTCGGATTCAGATAGCGATTCAGACTCTGACAGCGATTCAGACTCAGATAGCGACTCAGATTCAGATAGCGACTCAGATTCAGACAGTGATTCAGACTCTGACAGCGATTCAGACTCAGATAGCGACTCAGATTCAGATAGCGATTCAGACGCAGATAGCGACTCAGATTCAGACAGTGATTCAGACTCAGATAGCGATTCAGACTCTGACAGCGACTCAGATTCAGACAGTGATTCAGACTCAGATAGCGACTCGGATTCAGACAGTGATTCAGACTCTGACAGCGATTCAGACTCTGACAGCGATTCAGACTCAGATAGCGACAGCGACTCAGACTCTGACAGCGACTCAGACTCTGACAGCGATTCAGACTCAGATAGCGACTCAGATTCAGACAGTGATTCAGACGCAGATAGCGACTCAGATTCAGACAGTGATTCAGACTCAGATAGCGATTCAGACTCTGACAGCGACTCAGATTCAGACAGTGATTCAGACTCAGATAGCGACTCGGATTCAGATAGCGATTCAGACTCTGACAGCGATTCAGACTCTGACAGTGACTCAGACTCAGATAGCGATTCAGACTCAGATAGCGACTCAGATTCAGACAGTGATTCAGACTCAGATAGCGATTCAGACTCTGACAGCGACTCAGATTCAGAC
>NZ_PPRC01000122.1:0-2413 GCF_002902565.1 Staphylococcus petrasii
ACTTTAATTTATTAAGGATATTATCAATATTTTTAAAATATTACTCTTATATATAGAAAGAAATTACTAAAAATAATACATATAAAAATATATAATATAATTAAAAACTTCCATTGAAGAAAGAGGACTTAGGTTTATGGAGTATAATGCGTTAATTATTGAAGATGATATAGATATTGCACATATTTTGTCATTAACATTAACAAAAATGAAAATTAAAACTACTATAGTTTATTCAGGAAATGAAGCTTTAGAGTATTTAAAAACACATAATTACGATTTAATATTGCTAGATTTAATGTTACCTCATATTGAGGGTGAAGAATTACTCACTTATATAAAAAAACACTTAATGAGCAGAATTATTGTTGTATCAGCTAAAACTGAAGTTGAAGAAAAAGTTCGATTATTAAATAAAGGAGCAGATGACTATTTAACAAAACCTTTTAATAATAAAGAATTATCTGCACGTGTTGAAGTTCAATTAAGAAATTTAAATCAATCCCCACGTCAAAATTTATTAGTATGGAAAGAATTAAGTATAGATAAATCGACTAGAAATGTTTACTTAAATAAAAATAAAATCGAATTAACAAATAAAGAATATGATATTTTATGCTTATTAATGAAAACTCCTAAAAAACCAATATCAAAACAAAAGATTTATGAAGAAATTCAGGGACTTTATTTAGGAGATGATAATACGGTTAATGTCCACGTATCAAACATTAGAAAAAATTGAGTACCTATACTAACCGATCTTATATTAAAACTGTATGGGGGATTGGATTTATAATAGAATAATTTTCTTTATACTTTCTTTATATTTTACTTAAAGGATTTTAAGACCTTTCCATTTATACTTAAATTGTCTTTTGGAAAGGGGCGAATATTATGGATCTAGTAATCAAAACAAAAGACTTAAGTAAAAAGTATAAAGACAATCATGGATTATTACCTACAAATTTTGAACTACGTAAAGGTGAAGTTTGTGCTTTAATAGGTAGAAATGGTGCTGGTAAATCTACATTTTTTAAATTATTAGCAAATCAAATTAAAGCTGATAGTGGAAGTATAGAATTATTTAATAAAAAATCCGATATAAAAAATCAAATGCGTAAGCGAATAGGATTCATGATTGAACATCCTGACTTTATTAATAATTTCACAGCCTTTCAGAATTTGAAGTATTTTAGTATTCAAAGAGGTATTTCAAATACTAAAGACATTACTGAAGTACTTAAAGCGGTGGAATTAGAAAACGTTAATAAAAAATTCAAAACATACTCTTTAGGTATGAAACAAAGGCTAGGATTAGCTTTAGCTCTATTAAATGGACCTGATTTATTAATTTTGGATGAACCAATAAACGGGTTAGATGCACAAGGAATAAAAGACTTTAGGAATTTAATTCGCCGGTTAAATCAAGAGCACGGTATTACTTTCCTTTTGTCTAGTCATATATTAAGTGAATTACAACAAGTAGCTGATAGATTTGTATTCATTGATAAAGGTGAAATTATTAAAGATATTAGTAGAGAAAAGTTAACTCAAGAAAGTAAACACCAGCTGTTAATACGCGTTGATAATACATCAAAAACTTCTCAAGTTTTAGAAGAAAATATACAAAATATTGATTACAGGGTAATCAATGCGCAAGAAATAATTGTGTATCAAAGCTCGATTGAATATAACTTAATTAATAAGATACTATTTGAAAATAATATAGATGTATATGAATTTAAAATTGAAGTATCTAATCTAGAAGATTACTTCTTAAATATTAAAAGAGGTGATGAAATTGATTAATTATATCAAAAGTGAGAATTATAGATTATTACATAGCAAAAGCATATATTTATATACAATAATATGTGCAACACTAATTATATTAGCAGCTTTTACATTAGTATACTTTGATAAAACTACTTTTAAATTCCCATACGCTAATTTAAAATTCTTTCTTGTTAATATAGTTTCCTCAGGACTCTTTATCATTGCTATTGGTTCAGCAATGAATTTAATAGTCAACAATAAAGAGAACAAAAACATAGTAAAACAAAGTATTTCTTTCGATATTTCATTAGATACTATTTATTACGGAAAGTTTATAATATTTCTCTTTTATTTCTTTATATTATGTTTAATTTGTACTATTGTAAGTATACTTTTCGGTTCACTTTTGTTTGAAAAAGACTATAAAACATTAAATAGTTTTATAATCTCATTAATTAATATGTCACCTTTAATCTTTGGTGCTTTAGCATTATCTCACCTATTGAATAGTTTAAAAATAAATGGTGCATTTTCTGTTCTCTTAACTATTTTTATTTATTACTATGGTGGTGGTTTGTTAGAACTGCTAAAATTTATTAATAAAAAATGGATTATTCTATACAATTATTCTCCTACA
>NZ_PPRC01000122.1:2451-3152 GCF_002902565.1 Staphylococcus petrasii
ATTTCAAGAATACGCTGCAGATACAAGCGTTATTCATTTAGAGTGTTGGATGGTCGGTATAGGTTTAGGGGTAGTCTTTTTAATTATTGGAAATTTGATAATTAAAAAGACTAGATATCTAAACTAAAAGTGAGGATAGCTAAAAATGATATACATTTTTTTCCTAATTTTAATACTATCTATAATATATTTAGCTTATAAATATATATCGTTATACATGGAAATAAAACAAGTAACTATACAATTGCAGGACTTAAAAAATGATGTTACTTCGAATCAAGTTATTCGTACTTCTACACAATTCAATATTTCCAAAAATTTGTGTAATGAAATAAATTCAATACTTACTATATATAGAAAACGAAATGTTATTAACAAGAAAAAAGAACTGATGTTAAACCAAGAAATCACTAACATTTCTCATGATTTAAGAACTCCTTTAACAGCTGTGAAAGGATACACAGATTTACTTAATGATTCTCATACTACTTTGAAAGAGAAAAAAAGATATATAGGCATAATAGAGGATAAAACAACTTCACTTATTAACTTAGTAGAATTATTTCATGAAATAACTAAAATTAATTCATTAGATTATAAACTTAAATTTCAAGAACTTTCTTTAAGTGACGAACTTAAAAATAGCTTTTTATCCTATTATAGTGAATTTAAAAATCAAAATATTGATGTAAACTTTAATT
>NZ_PPRC01000122.1:3173-12441 GCF_002902565.1 Staphylococcus petrasii
GATCAATTTGCGACAAATAGAATATTTACAAATTTAATTCAGAATACTCTACGCTATAGTAAAAGCTTCGTTGAAATTGATTTATACGAAAAAGATAATGACGTAATTGTAAAATTAGCTAACGATACAGATGAACAACTAACTCAAGAAAATATTAAGTATATTTTTAATCGTTCTTATATCGCTGACCTAAGTCGCCATAAGCAACATTCAGGATTAGGATTATATATAGTAAAAAAATTAGTTGTAAAACAAGATGGGCTAGTTTATGCGACATATAAAAATGACATATTTGAAATTAAAATACATTTTAAAAAAACTAAAAATAGCAGTGAAGATGACTAAAAATTTCAAAACTCAAATGACTCTTTATTACTTTTAGGAAGATATTAACTTTAAATAAATAATTGAGAAAGAATTCAAATACTATCGTATCTATAAACCATTAGGAGCTATTAGTTACCATTAAGGCAAAAAGGAAAATGAAGAACTAAGAGTATATCTTATTAAGAAGCCCCCACAAAGTTAAGCTAAAACTTAAATTTGTGGGGGCTATTTAATGTCATAATAGTTTACTGTATTTGCTTATTTATAATGGTGGTGGTCCTAAATATACTGGACCTATATCTTTACGATAATATCGAATATTATTATTTGAAAAAGTATGGAGAATAGCAATCGTAAATATTTTGTGCTTTTCAACAAAGCTTCCTTTAAATTTAATATGGATGTAATCCCCTTTGCGATTCCAACTAGCCACTTCCTTATTATCCTGAGTGTCTACAATTTTACAAAATTCTTTTTTATCTAAACTTACTGAAAAAAGTTGATCTTCATACTCGAATAGCCCTAATTTTTCTTTATTAAATCTTTCTTCATTACTTAAGTGTATTTCATTATATGTTCCAGAATTAACTTCAAGATATGTTAGTATATAATTTCTTTTTTGTTGCATTCCTGTTTTCTTTGACTTTACTATGATATTGTCATTATTATCCTTAAAAAGATATCTTTCAAAAAAGCGTCCAAAAGATACATTTCCTATAATTTTTTCGAATATATTTTTATAATACTTTTGAACAACTCCTATTTTATCCCCTTTAGAATCGAATATAGTAGAAGGTTTAGTCGAGTTTATAAATCTCTTTTTATATTTATACATTATATTCCACCTTTAATATAAAATGGTTTAACTGATTTTTTTAGAGTTTATAAAAATGAATTTATAAGCATTTATGTAACAACTATATTTTAAACATTAAATTTTATTTATCGCTAATAATTAAATTATAAATATTGCATTTATAAAACATTAGTATTTTAAAATTCTAATTTCCTTACATTGCAAACAATTTACTTTTTAGTTATATTTAATGATGGCTTACTACCCATTATCTATAGAGATTTGTACATAGAAAAAATTATCGGAGGTAATACAGTTACTATGAATCAACTAAAAAATACATTGTATAGGTTATTTGAACCTATGACACAAATTGAATTTTATCAAAGTGTGTTAATTAATATTCTAATTATCATTGCTTATATCTTAATGGGTATGATTGTAATTGCTATATTAAGAAAATTAGTTACTAAATTTTTCACAGTTAATGAAAAGAAAAAGAATCGCCATAAAATTAAAAGAAGTGAAACATTATCAAAATTGCTTCAAAATTTAATAAGTTATGTCGTATGGTTTATTGTACTTACGTCAATACTCTCACGCTTTGGTATTAGTGTATCAGCGATTTTAGCAGGAGCTGGAGTTGTTGGTGTTGCCGTTGGTTTTGGGGCACAAACTATTGTTAAAGATATTATTACCGGCTTTTTCATTATATTTGAAGGCCAGTTTGATGTAAGCGATTATGTTCAAATTAATTCATCTGGCGTAACTATCGCAGAAGGTACGGTTAAAACGATTGGTTTAAGATCAACAAGTATACAATCAGATACTGGAGAAATTTATACATTGCCTAACGGTACGATTAGTGAGATTGTAAACTATTCAACAACGGATGTTTCTCCAATTGTAATGATACCGCTTTCTCCTAATGAGAATTACGAAGTCATAGAAGAAAAATTATTAGAATTTTTACCAACGTTAAAAAACAAATATGACATGTTTGTAGCAGCACCTGAATTGCTCGGTTTAGATAGTGTTGATGGTAATGAAATGATCATTAAACTTTTAGCACATGTTAAGCCAGGAATGCACTTCCCAGGTCAACGTTTGCTTCGTAAAGAAGTAATACAGTACTTTAGTGAAGAAGGCATTCATATTCCTAAACCAACACTCGTAAAACTTGATGAAGACTTAAAGAAATAGAGAATAATCTGCAAACAGATTTTTATATCGAAATGAGTAAAGCATCCCTCACCGTAAAGTGAAGGATGCTTTTAATTTTAGAACATTTTCTTCTATCTAATATACAAATTACACAACTTATTTTTTATTTTACTATTTTTATTTCTTTAACCACTCGCCCAATTAAAAATGAAGTAGCTTTCAAAATTAATTTTTACTTTTAAAATAAAAATAGCAAAGCGTATTTACTATCGTAAATTACTTCGCTATTTAAATTATTCATCCTTATATACAATACTATAGTTCTTTTGTGAGGTCTGCATTTCGCGCTTTGATAGTGGGTGTATATCTTAGTAAATTACCAAACATTTTACTCTTCATTAACTTCATTCTTAATTAATACTGTTCTCTCTTTTTTGTACTTCTTTTTCATTTTTAGATACAAAATTTCTTCTACCTGTTGTCGCACCTTGTTTTTGAAATTGTTCAACTTTTGGTCTTAATATACTTTCCCATTCATTTAAAGCATACTCTATATTATCTGAATATTTTTGTAATGCTTTTCCTAATAGATTAGCACCACCAAGCCCCAATGTTGCGCCCATTCCTGAATAGAGTGTTGGACACCATGCTGAATCACCGACTAGAACGACACGACCGCGATACCATGATGGCATTTTTACTTGGTCCGTTGTGCTAAATATTACGTCATCAGCTTGATCTAATTGTTCCAATGCAAATTCCATGTATTTCCCATAGGGTTTGCCAAATATTTCTCTAATTCTTTCACGCGGATCTTTTTTTCTTTCCTCTTGTGGATTGTCCGTTTTATACGTAAACAATACTGTTGCTGGATGGTCTTTAAACGTAAATACAGTGAATGATTTATTTACTTCATGCAAAATAACGCCTTGATCTATTTTTAAATCAGGCGGGTTTTTGGTTAATTGGTAGGCACAAATCATATAATCTAATTCTTTGATATATTGTTCATGCGGACCAAATGCTAGTTCTCTTACTTGAGAAAACACCCCATCAGCACCTATAACAAGATCATAAGAACTTTCATCTTTCATATTAGTTTTAAGATTTTTAGTAGTCACTCTTACTTCAGATGAATTTTGCCAAATAGCATCTGGCACTGTATCAAATAATATTTCTATATCATTTGGTAACGCTTTATAGACAGCGTTCTCGATATCACCACGCAACATCATCCATGGGGCAAAAGATCTCGGAATATCAGCAAATCCAAGCGTATAACCTGTAATACCAGTTCTATCTATTGAGAAATTGACAGAAGTAGGACTGCGTCTATCATGTAAAAATTGAAGTGCCCCTAAATCTTGAGCAGCAGATCTACCAAGTCCAAATAGCGCTAAAAAATATCCACCTTTACGTCGTTCTGAAGCTTTCTCAATGATGACAGGCTCCCATCCTGCTTTTTTTAAAGCTATTGCTGAAGATATACCACTAATACCTAAACCTACAATTAATACTTTTTTACTTTCTTTGTTTGTTTTGTTATATGAAACATTATTAGACATGCTACATTCCCCCTGTGTGTCTAATAATATTTATGAGTAACCTGCTATACAATAATCAAAAAGCATCAATCTGTATATTTAATAACAAAAGAATAAAGAGTGTTGCCAAACACATAATGTAATCCTAAGGTTTTTTTGATAGTTCTATTACTAATTGTTCTAATGGACCTGTACTCATGAGCGTAAATAGATGATGCATGATTTCTTCTTCTGGAATTCTTTCTGGATCTAATACCCAATATTTAATTGTAGAAATGATAGCTCCAGAAATATAATTATGAAAATACCTAAACGGTATATTATTGATTGTCGTTTTATTATTTAAAACGATTAATAAGTTTTGTGAAATCGTATCTGATAATTTTTCTTCTAATTTACTTTGTCTTTTTAGATTGAATAACACTTCATATAATTCAATATTATTCAAAACAATCTTAATGATGCTATTTGGTACATTATTAATAATTTTATTTAAATCACTAAACTCTTTAATTTGTTGGTTAGCTAATTTATCATAATCAATATTTGATTTCATACGTTCAATTTCTTTATCTTCTAAATGACTCAATAAGTCATATTTATCTAGATAGTATTTATAAAATGTAGCACGGTTAATATCCGCTTCATCCGCTATTTGTTGAATGGTTATTTCTTCTAAACTATACGTTTTTAAAAGTTGAATAAAACCCTTCTCAATACTTGTAATTGTTCTTTTTACTCTACGATCCATAAACTCACTCCTTATCTACTAAGTAATGACAACACTTCGAATTATATTGTTGTTTAATAAGGAGGGTAATTTTATGAAAAAGAAAATCGTATGGATCATTCCTATTGCAATCGTATTAATTCTAATGATTTTAGCAACTGCTTTTTATCCGGCATACAATCCGAAACCAAAGGATGTACCAATGGCAATATTAAATAAAGATAATGGCATTGAAGTTCAAGGAAATTCGACCAACATTGGTAAGAACTTAACAGATAATTTGAAAAAAAGTGATAATAAAACGTTGAATTGGGAGTCTGTGAAAAATGAGAAAGAACTTAAGCAAGGACTAAAAGATAATAAATATATCGGAGCTATCATCTTTGAAAAAGACTTTTCAAAAAATGCTATTAGTAATGCACAAAGTAAAATCATGACTGAAAAGCAAAATGAAATTAAAGAAAAAATCAAATCAGGTGAACTATCATCTCAATAAGTTAAAGCAATGCAAGAAAAAATGGGTGGTGGTTCTCAAGAAATACCAAAACCAAAACAAGCACATATCGAAACAATCATTAATCAAGGTAGTAATGCTCAAACATCTAACATTGCTCAACAAGCATTAAGTAAAATTACAAATAAACTTAATGATCAGATTAGTAAACAAAATGTTGAGTTATTAGCAAAAAATCAAATAGACTTACCAAGTAAGCAATTTAATCAATTTGTGAATCCGGTCAAAGTTGAAACAACAACTTTAAATAAAGTTAAAGATCATCAAGGTAATGGAAATGGTGCCTCAGCAATGTTTACACCAATATGGTTTGCAGCAATGATTACTGCAGTTCTTTCATTCTTGACTTTTAAAAACAGAGAAAAATTAACATCAAATAAAGATAAATTATGGTTTACAGGCAAAGTTATTTTATCAGTAACGATAGCTGCTTTCGCTGGTGCATTTGTCTATGTTTATTATACAGGTGGCGTATTGAAGTTTGATTTTAATCACCCACTAGATACAGCATTATTCATAGCAATTGCAATATTAGGATTTGCTCTACTCATACTAGGCTTTATGGTTTGGATAGGCTTTGGTGCTATTCCAATATTTATTTTATATCTATTCTTTACAATGCAAGCAGTTATGCTACCTAAAGTAATGGTGCCAAAATTCTATCAAGATTGGATTTTACCTTGGAGCCCATTCCATCACTACGTAAATACATTAAAAGATTTACTATATACTAACACTAGCTTAACTATGAACGGCACAGTATGGATGTTCATTGCATTTATCATATTTGGATTAGTATCGCTAATTTCAGCTGTTTATGTAAAAAATCTAGTTAACATGATAATTGAGTAAATTTAGTTTTTGTTAATAAAGTCTGAAATAGAAAATTATATTATGAAGCTACGTTAAAAATTCGCAGTAGCTGATTGAACTGAGAAGGCAATTAAATCAAGCTTTATTAAGTTCTAATCAACCTTGTACAGTGGGAAAATGAATTCAAAAAGAATTTTGTCCCACTTTCTCTCTATTTAGTCTTTCTGATTTGTGAGTGTCTTTTTTGTTATCAACATTTTTTATAATTTAATAAATTTCGTAATTAATCCATTATTATTGACAAAAAAATATTAACATTTTAAAGTTAGTGAGTAATCACTCACTAAAGAGGTGTAACTATTATGAATTTTATTCGAAATCACTGGTATTACTTCACAATTTTTATTTTTGTAGGATTATCATTTTTCATGGGATTTTATGGACATACAAAATTAAGTTCACTTCAAATTATTCTAATGTATAGTTTGATGGCATTATCTATTCATCAATTTGAAGAATATGTTTTCCCGGGAGGCGGTTCACCTGTTATTAATAAAGCAACTTATAAAGAAGATAAGGATTTTGACCATTATCCTGGTAATACTTTATCAATCTGTATAGTGAATATTAGTGCTTATTTATTTTATGTATTAGCAATTATTTTTCCGCAATTTATTTGGCTTGGATTAGCTACAATGTTATTCAATCTAATGCAGGTATTAGGACACGGTATATCAATGAATAAAGCTTTAAATGCCTGGTACAATCCAGGATTATTTACAAGCGTTTCTCTTTTTGCACCTATAAGCATTTATTACATTATTTATATATACAATGAACATTTAATAAATATTTATACGTGGATTGCTGCTATTGTCACTTTCTTTATAATTTTAGTAGTAACTATCATCTTACCTGTCCAAATATTAAAAGATAGAAATACTAAATATGTCATTTCAGATTGGCAAATAGAACAATTTAAAAAAGTGACAACTTTTGCTCAAAGAAAATCATAATTAATAGGAGGTATTTATGGATTATTCACATGATATTAAAATTGATTTAGATCTTATTTTAAAGAATGAGAAGATAACACCGGGAAAACGAAAAGTACTCATTTCAAGTATTAACTTATTTTCTAAGTTTGGATTTAATGCTGTAAGCACTTCTGAAATAGCAAAAAACGCCGGTGTAAGTGAAGCGACGATATTTAAATATTTTAAAAATAAGCGTGGTCTATTACTGGCTATAATCACCCCAATATTTGAGCATTGCCTTCCATCTTATGAAAATATATTCGCAAATCGCATAGCGCAGAAAGAAAATTATGATTTAAAAACTTTAGTACATTTCATTGTTGATGATCGTCTTCAGTTTCTAGAACAAAATAAAGATGTCATAACAATCGTTTTAAGCCAAATTTTAATTGACGCTGAAATTAGAGATAAATTAATAAATTATTTAGAAAACAATCATAACGACAATGCATCCAAAATTTTTGAAGTCTTTCACAATACTCAAGAACTAGCATCTGATATAGATTACAATTCTTTACTTAGAATTTTTATGGGACAATTACTAGTTAATTTCACACAAGTATATCTATTTAATATTAATGACAATCAACAAGAACAGTTAGTTTCTCAAATATACAGAGCATTAAAATCTAAGGGTAATTAATTGTAGTTTATATAATGCTTTCTTTATTCAGAAAATGTCCCAAAGATTGATACTTATTTAAATAACTCCATAAAATCGGGTTGATACCTAACTTTATGGAGTATATTTATATAATTATTTATTATTTTTAGACATCTTATCGATTATAAATAAAACTATAATAACCATTATTTTCTCTTATAATAGTTGTAAGCAATTCTCCCACTATTTCTAGTGCTATAATAAACTTTTATCTAAAGTAGATATTAGCTAATTTAGTTTAAACCTTTTTAACCAAAATCTTATTTTAATCTTAAATATTTATAAATCATTTTAAATAATAATGAATTAGCCTAATTAAATAAGTAATACATACAATTTAGTAAGCATTTAACATTGCCAACAACCTATTTTTTATTTTCATTTATGATACGCTTCTGCGTATCGGTTAATGATGCGGTTTTTAATTAACGTCTTTTTGTTATAAGTCTTAAAGAAATACTAAACAAGCAAAATAATTTTTCTTAACTGAAACGAAAGAACGACAAATTCCATACTATTACATTGGAATTTGTCGTTCATTTATTAGAAGCATATATTTTACAGACTTCTAAATTAATTGTTACAACAACAATTATTATCCTGTTGCTCTTTTTCATTTTTCTCTTTTTTTCTTCAATTTCTACTGAACAACAAGATTGTTCTTGAGGTTTTAATTTTTTTAATACGTCTTTGACTCCCATTATCTCACCTCCTTTAAATAACGATGTTCACAATCAAACCTGTAGAAATAGCTACAACTAAAATGGCGATAACGAATGAGATTATAAATTTTTTCTTGAATAGTTTTGATAATAATACAACTTCTGGAATACTTGCACCAGCACCACCAATAATCAAAGCAACAACTGTCCCAAGTGACATTCCTTTTGAAGCTAATGCTTCAGCTATAGGTAACATGGTTTCAGGTCTAATATACATAGGAATACCTATAATAGAAGCAATAAATACGGATATAATGCCACCTCCACTCGCATATTTAGTAATAAATGTTTCGGGTACAAATCCGTATATAAAAGCACCAATAAACACACCAATAAATAGGTAAGGAAGCATTGGATATAAAAATGCCCACGCATCATTTAATGCTTGTTTAAAACGAGATCCATGTTTATTAGCAAAAAATCCATCGCCTTTAACATTTACACCTTTATAAGTTTCAGCTAAATTCATTTTTGAAAATACAAAACCTGTTAAGATACTAAAGATTGCTAGTACAATAAAATAAACTGTTGCAACTTTCCAACCTAATAAGGCCCATAACATAAATATCATTAATGGATTCATTAAAGGTGACGCAATTAAAAAACTCATTGCAGGGCCAAATGGAACTTTAGAATTTAATAAACCTGCAAGTATAGGAATTGTAGAACAAGAACAAAATGGTGTCATCGCACCAAAAGCCATTCCCAAAATATAATTAATAGCTTGATTAGGTTTACTTAAAAAGTGCTTTATTTTTTCTTCTGAAACTATCTGCTGGATTATACTTACAATAAAGCTCACGATGATGAATAGTATTAATAATTCAAAAAACAACATCACAAATGTTTTTATAAATTCCATAATTGAATCTAACATTAGTATAATGCCTCCAAATTTAATTAATCAATATCTCTTGATGTATTAATCAAAAAAAATTGATTAATACTATATTAAAA